>PQAH01000040.1 GCA_003105195.1 Bradyrhizobiaceae bacterium | reverse complement strand
TCGCATTTTTCTTGCGCCGAACCGGTGCCCACTTCGGCGGGAAACGTTCAGGATTCGCAGAAGCGCGCCCGAGCGGCGGCGTCCGGGGGCGGCAGCGCCCCGGCCTCGTTCTGCCCGTGCCGGTCGAGCCAGGCATCGGCCGCCGGCGCGAGCCGGCGGTAGATCCGGGCCGCCAGCGCGCGCGCCTCCGGCTCCGGCCAGTCCGCCGGCAGCAGCGCGTCCGGCAGCGCCGGATCGCGCAGCACGATCCGGCGGAACTCGTGGATCAGCAGGGTGCGCGCCACCAGCGCGTCCGCTCCCTTCGGGTCCCTGGATGTCGCGAGCGCGGCCGCGAGCGGCGCGAAGCGCGCGATGAAGCCGCGATAGGCCTCGGCCGTGGGCGCGAGCCGCCAGGCGGTCGCCGCGATCGCCCGCGCGGTGTCGTCCGCCGGCACCGTCAGCAGGAACACGCCGTCGATCGCGGCGATCGGGCGATCGCCCGCGGCCACATGGACGGTCGGCGAGAGCGCCACGAAGCCGGCCTTCTCGAGCGCCGGACGCACCGCCGAGCGGTCGTCCACGCCCGGCCCGAGCAACGCCAGCCGCAGGCCGCCGGCGTCGCGCCGGCGCTCCGAAAAATAGATCCGCCGCGTCGCGACCGCGAAGCTGCCTTCGCCCGTTTGCGACAGCCGGTAATAGCTGTTGCGCCCGGCCTTCTCGCGCGCGAGCCAGCCGTCGGCGGTGAGCCGCGACATGGCGGTGCGCACATGCCCGGCATCGATGCGGAACAGCGCCATGATCTCGATCAGCGCGCCGAGCCACAGGCTGCCGCCGCGCGGCACGATGGCGTCGCCGTAGAGGGTGACGATCAGCGACCAGGCGCGCACCGGCCGGCGTTCGTGGAACTGGTCGAGCAGGCGGGCGACGGGAGCGGCGAGCGGCATCGACGGTGCGGAACCTCATGACGGCGCGCAGCAGATAGCATGTCCGCGGCCGCCGGACCGAGGCCAGGGATTCTGGTAGCGCTACCAAGACTGGCAGACACTACGTGCTCTCACGCTGGACGATCTCGAAGCCGAGGTCGACCGTGACCGGCGCGGCGGCGCGGCCCCCGACCCGCTCGAGCAGGATCTCGGCGCTGCGCCGGCCGATCTCGCTGCGCGGGATGCGTACCGAGGTCACGGCCGGGCGCATGTAGCGCAGGATGTCGACATCGTCGAAGCTCGCGATGGCGAGCCGGCCCGGGACGGGCCAGCCGCGCCGCTGGCATTCGAGCACGGCGCCGATCGCCAGCACGTCGCCCGCGAAGAAGATGGCGTCGAGGCGAGGATCCCCCTGGGCGAGGCGCGCGACCGCCTCGGCGCCCGAGCCGATGCCGCCCGGCAGCTCCAGCATCAGCCGCGGATCCGGCGCGAGACCGAGCTCGCCGAGCGCCGAGAGATAGCCGGCGCGCCGCTCGATCGAGCGGTCGTTGTCGGCGAGCGGCAGCGTGACGAGCCCGATCCGCCGGTAGCCGAGGCGCGCGAGATGCAGCGTCATCGCCTTGGCGGCGTCGTGGTTCGAGTAGCTGATATTGATGTCGAAGGCGTCGGGCGTGAGCGTGCCGATCTCGACCACCGGCACGCCGGCCCGCTTCATCAGGCTCGTCGCCCGCGCGGTGTGCCGCGTGTTGTGCAGGACCAGCGCGCACACGCGCTGCTGCAGCATGGCCGCGATCGCGGCCTCCTCGTCGGCGAGCGAATAGCCCGAGTCGGCGATCATCAAGTGATGGCCGGCGGCGTGCAGCACGTCGGAGATGCCCTGCACCGTGTTGGCGAACAGCGAGTTGCGCAGGCTCGGCACGATCAGCGCCACCACGTTGGAGCGGCTCGACGAGAGGCTGCCCGCGATCCGGTTGGGCAGGTAGCCGATCGCGCTCACGGCCTCCTCGACCCGCCGGCGCATCGCCTCCGAGACCTTGTCGGGCTGGCGCAGCGCGCGCGAGACCGTCATGGGGGAGACCCCGGCATGGCGCGCCACGTCCTGGATGCGGACGGTCTCGTGGGTGGAGCGGCGGCGGCGCATGGGACGATTCTTTGGGTTTACGGCGGACCGAAAGGTCTGGTAGCGTTACCACAGCTCGGCCCCGGGGGGCCAGTCGGGGAGCCAGCATGGCGGAAGAGGCGGCCGAAAAGCATGTGGGTTTCGTCGGCGTCGGCACCATGGGCGCGCGCATGGCCGACCGGCTGCTCGACGCCGGCTACCGCCTGACCATTCACGACGTGAACCCGACCGCGGTGGCGCGCCTGGTGCAGCGCGGCGCCGAGGCGGCCGCGTCGCCGGCCGAGGTCGCGTCCCGGACCGGGACCGTGCTGGTGAGCCTGCCGACTCCCGACGTGGTGCGCGCGGTCGCGCTCTCGGCCTCCGGCGTGGTCGCCGGCTCGCGCGCGAAGGCCTTCGTCGATCTCTCGACCACCGGCCCGCGGGTCGCGCAGGAGGTGGCGGCCGCCCTCGCCGCGCACGGGATCACGGCGGTCGACGCACCCGTGAGCGGCGGCCCCATGGGCGCCGAGAAGGGCACGCTCGCCGTGATGGTGGCGGCGCCGCAGGCGCTGGCCGAGGCGCTGCGGCCGGTGCTCACGCATCTCGGGACGGTGTTCGTGGTCGGCGAGAAGCCCGGCATGGGGCAGACCATGAAGGTGATCAACAACCTGTTGTCCGCGACCGCGCTCGCCATCACCTCCGAGGCGATGGTGCTGGGCGCCAAGGCCGGCCTCGACGCCGACACCATGATCGACGTGATCAATGCGGGCTCGGGCCGCAACACCGCGACCGGCGACAAGTTTCCGCGCTGCGTGCTGCCGCGCCGCTTCGACTTCGGCTTCCCGACCGGGCTTCTCTACAAGGACGTGAAGCTCTGCCTCGACGAGGCCGAAGCGCTCGGCGTGCCGATGATGGTCGGCAACGCGGTGCGTCAATTGCTCGGCGTCGCCAAGGCGACCGAGGGCGCCGAGGCCGACATCACGCGGCTCGTCTGCGCGCTCGAGGCGTGGACCGGCGTGGAGGTGAGGGGCGTCGCGGCCGAGCCGGCGCGGCGCAAGGCGTGACGGCGACACCCGCCGCGGCGGGCGTCGAGGAAGAAGCGATCGAGAGCGCCGCAGAGCGCATCAGGACAGGGAGGATGCCATGACGATCCGGAAGGCGGCGGTGCTCGCCGCATTGGCACTCGGGCTCGGCGGCGCGACCGCCTCGGCCCAGAGCGAGGTGAAGATCGGGCTGATCGCGCCCATGTCGGGACCCTGGGCGCGCCAGGGCGACCTGATGCTCAAGGGCGCGAACCTCGCGATCGAGGACATCAACAAGGCGGGCGGCATCAAGGCGATGGGCGGCGCCAAGCTCAAGCTGCTCGTCTTCGACGCCGGCGACAGCGTCGAGAAGGCGAAGAACGCCGCGCAGCGCATGATCGCGCAGGAGCCCGACCTCGTCGGCGCGACCGGCGCCTGGCTTTCGAGCTTCACCCTCGGCGTGACGGAAGTGACCGAGCGCGCCGAGCTGCCGGTGCTGACGCTCTCCTATTCGGACCAGATCGTCTCGCGCGGCTTCAAGTTCGTGTTCCAGACCTCGATGAGCGGCGGCCTGCAGGCGAACAGCGCCATGCCGGCACTGGTCCGGCTCGCCGAGAGCGCGACCGGCAAGAAGCCGCAGACCGTCGGCATCATCCAGGACAACACGGCGGCCGCGGTCGCCTTCGCCAAGCCGATGCGCGAGGGCGGCCTCGCCAAGCTCGGGCTCAAGCTGGTGGTGGACGAGACCTTCACGCCGCCGCTCTCCGACTGCACCCCGCTGATCCAGAAGGTGCGCTCGGCGCGGCCCGAGATCCTGCTGCTGCTGCCGACCGCGATCTCCGACGACAAGCTGTGCCTGGAGAAGATGCACGAGTTCGGCCTCGGCAAGGGACGCATCCCGGTGATCTCCAACGGCGCCCACATCGCGGCGCCCGACATGCTGAAGAATCTCGGCAAGGACCTGCTCGAGGGCGTCATGACGGTGGTCGGCAACTGGAGCCTCAAGGGCCAGGACGAGATCATGCAGCAGTTCGTCGCCAAGGCCGGCGAGCCCTGGATCACCCAGGATTCGCTCTCGAGCTACGGCGACATGTGGATCTTCAAGGAGGCGCTCGAGAAGGCCGGCGCCGCCGACCGCCGCAAGGTGGCGGCCGCGATCCGCGCGATGGACACCAAGGACGGGCCCGCGAAGTACTTCCCCGGAGGCCGCGTCAAGTTCGACGAGAGCGGGCGCCGCGTCGACGCCGACCTCGCCATCGTGCAGTGGCAGAACGGACTGCCCGTCACGGTCTATCCGACCGCCACCGCCCGCGCCGCGCCGATCTGGCCGAAGCAGTAGGACGATCGTCAGGGACGCCGTGACCCCGCGGTACCCTCCCCCGCACGCGGGGGAGGGAGCGCAGCCGCCGCGTCAGCATCACACGATCACTTACGCCGCCACATGATCGAGCGCCTGCAGCAGGTACGGCCGGAAGCCCGGATAGTTCTCGATCATCGGGAAGTGGCCCATGCCCTTCATGATGGTGAGGCGCGAGCCCGGGATCGCGGCGGCCACCGACTCGCTCATGGCGGGCGTGCACGAGTAGTCGTATTCGCCGGTGAGCAGCGCGACCCGGCAGCGGTTGGTGTCGATGCGCTTGAGATCCTCGCGGCCGTCCCAGTCGATGCTGTAGAAATAGACGTCGCCCTGGTACACGCCGGGGCCGGACTGGCTGTAGTACCACCAGTTCTCGCGCCGGCTCGCCTCCGGGCTGTAGGGCGAGTTGAGCCCGTAGGTGTAGCTCGCCGCGAGCTCGCCGCCGTGGATCGCCGGATGGTGCAGGAGCTCGTTGTAGCGCCCCGGCGCATAGGCCGAGCTCTCCAGCCCGACGATGCCGGTGAGCTCGTCCTGGAACTCGGCCGCGACCTTCAGCACGATCGCGCCGCCCATGGAGCAGCCGAGCACGACCGGCCGCTCGAGGCCGAGCGTCTCCCACACGGCGCGGATCATCGCGAGATAGCCCGCGGTCGTGAGCCGGTACTTCGCGAGCCACCAGCCGTCCGCCGGCGTCGAGCGGCCGTGATACGGCATGTCGAAGGCGATCACGCGGAAACGCGCGAGCACCTCCGGGTCGTTCATCATGTGCCGGTACTGGCGGCTGTCGGCGCCCGCGGTGTGCAGGCACAACAACGGGATCCCGCTGCCCGCCTCCTCGACGAAGATGCGGTGCGGCTTCCCCTCGAGCGGAATCGAGAGATAGCGTCCGGTGATCGGCTCGAAGTCAGGCATGGGACGTCTCGCGCATAAGGTTCATCATCCGGTGCAGGGCGCGGGCGTTCTGCATGGCCGCGAGGCTGTCGCCTTCCAGCACGAACTCGGGCACCCGCATCAGCATGGCGAAAAAATCGTGAAACAGCGGCGGCGGATCCCGGCTCAGGAACTTGCGCCACACCTCCACGGGTGCGCGGAAGCCGAAGCTCATGCGCACGTCGAGCCGCGGCGCCGCGACGATCTCGGCGATGCGGCCCTTCTCGACGCGCAGCGCATAGCGATGGTCCCCGAAGGTGAGGCCGAAGGTGGTCGTGAACCAGTCGCCGATGACCCCGAGCTCGGGGTCCTTGTTCACCCGCTCGCGATAGCGCGCGAGCCAGGCGCTTCCCGGGTATTCGCTCATGGACGTTCCCTCGCGTGTCCTCGTAGGCTAGCAGCATCGCGCTCGGCGCGCATAACGTTTCGACATACGAGCCATGTGGGCTCTGCCCACGCGTGAACCAGGAGGACTCGTCGCATGGACCAGAAGACGTTCGACAAGGGGATGGAGATCCGCTCTGCGGTGCTCGGCAAGAGCCATGTCGAGAATTCGATGAAGACGGCGGACGATTTCAACCGTCCGTTCCAGGAGCTCGTCACCGAATACTGCTGGGGCGCCTGCTGGGGCCGCGAAGGGCTTTCGCGCGCCACCCGCAGCATGCTCAACCTCGCGATGCTCACGATCCTCAACCGCCCGCACGAGCTGCGCATCCACATCGCGGGCGCGCTGCGCAACGGCGTCACTCGCGACGAGATCCGCGAGGTGTTCATGCAGGTCGCGATCTACGCGGGCGTACCCGCGGGCGTCGAGGCTTTCCGCGCCGCCCGCGAGGTGTTCGCCCAGGAGGACGGCAAGGCGTGACCGGAGCCAAGCGCATGGACATCGGATTCATCGGGCTCGGCAACATGGGCTTCCCCATGGCGCGCCGGCTCATCGAGGCCGGGCACAAGCTGACCGTCTTCGACACCCAGGGGCAGATGGTGTCGCGGCTCACCGCGCTCGGCGCCGTGGCCGCGACCTCGCCGCGCGACGTCGCCGACCGGGTCGAGACCGTGATGGCGAGCCTGCCGGCGCCCGACGTGGTGCACGCGGTCGCGACCGGCGCCGACGGCGTGATCGCGGGGAAGAAGGTGAAACGCTTCGTCGACCTTTCCACCACCGGCTCGCGCATGGCGGTGCGCATCGCCGATGCCCTGCAGCAGAAGGGCATCGTGCAGGTGGACTGTCCGGTGAGCGGCGGCGTGGGCGGCGCCGAGAAGGGCACGCTCGCCGTCATGGTGTCGTGCCCGAAACCGGACTACGAGGCGCTGAAGGACGCGCTCGCCGTGATCGGCCGGCTGTTCTTCATCGGCGAGAAGCCGGGCCTCGCGCAGACCATGAAGCTCTGCAACAACCTGTTGTCCGCGACCGCGCTCGCCGCCACTTCGGAGGCGATGGTGATGGGCGTCAAGGCCGGCCTCGATCCGAGCGTGATGATCGACGTCATCAATGCGGGCTCGGGCCGCAACAGCGCCAGTCAGGACAAGTTCCCCCGCTCGATATTGCCCGGCACCTTCGACTTCGGCTTCGCCAACGGCCTCATGTACAAGGACCTGCGGCTCTGCCTCGAGGAGGCCGAGGGCATGGGCGTGCCCATGTGGGTCGGCAGCGCGGTGCGCCTGATGTTCCAGCTCGCCACCGTCGAGCTCGGGCCCGAGAAGGACTTCACCACGGTGGTGCAATGCGTCGAGCGGTGGGCGGGCGTCGAGGTGCGCGCCCGGAAGGGGGAGCGATGAGCGACGACGTCCACGAGATCTACGCGGTCTGCTACGGCAGCCACGACCGCAAGTCTCCGGAGAACTACATCCACGGCGACCCCCACGACGTGCTCGACCCGCTCTACTATTTCGTCTGGGCGATCGTCGGCCCGCACGGCGCTTTCGTGGTCGACACCGGCTTCGACGACGCCATGGCGAAGAAGCGCGGGCGCAAGCTGATCCGACCGATCGGCGAGGGGCTCGCCGCCATCGGCGTGCGGCCCGACACCGTCAAGGACGTCATCGTCAGCCACCTGCACTACGACCACACCGGCAACTACGGCCTGTTCCCCAACGCGCGCTATCACCTGCAGGACACCGAGATGGCCTACGCGACCGGGCGCTGCATGTGTCACGCCCACATGCGCGTTCCCTTCGAGGAGGAGGACGTGGTCGCCATGGTGCGCAAGGTGTTCGCGGGCCGGGTCACCTTCCACGACGGCGAGGACGAGATCGCGCCCGGCATCACGGTGCACAAGATCGGCGGCCACTCCAAGGGCCTGCAATGCGTGCGGGTGAAGACCCGGCGCGGGGGCGTGGTGCTGGCCTCCGATGCGACGCATCTCTATGCCCACTTCGAGGGCGGGCGGGTGTTTCCCATCACCTACAATGTGGGCGAGGTGCTCGAGGGCTACGCCACCCTGCGGCGGCTCGCCGCCTCGCCGGCCCACGTGGTCCCGGGCCACGATCCGCAGGTGCTGCAGCGCTATCCGGCCGCCAAGCCCGGGCTCGAAGGATGGGTTGCGCGCCTCGACGCCGACCCGCAGAATGTCCGGACAAAGTGACGCGGCCGCCCCCTGCAGCGGGGCGGGCCGCGGCGCCTGATTCTGGAACCAGACCGCGAACAGCGGCACGATCCAACGGGAGGAGCTCATGACTGACCTGGTTCGCACCTGGAATCCGTCCATTCCGTCGCGCCGCCGCGTTCTCGGCCTCGGCGCCTCTCTCGCGGCCTTCGCCGCGATCCCCGCCCGCGCCCAGGCGCCAGTGGTGCGCATCGGCCTGCCGACCAAGACCTACTGGCCGACCATCATCGCCGAGACCGCGGTGCGGCATAAGATGTTCGACCGGGAGGGCGTGAAGGCCGAGCTCACCATCTATCGCGGCGGCGCCGAGTGCTTCGAGGCGCTCGCGGCCGGCGCCGCCGACCTGGTGCTCAATTCCTCCTCGGTGGTGGCGGCCGGCATCAAGAAGGGCGTGATGGCGAAGATCGTCGCCAACGGCGCCAACGGCTACTACGGCTGGCACCTGATGGTGCGGAGCGATTCCAGGATCCAGAACGTCTCCGAGCTCGAAGGCAAGAAGGTCGGCATCACCTCGGCGGGCTCCGGCTCCGATCTCCTCGCGCTCTGGACCCAGGCCGACCGCAAGGTGAAGTTCACCCGCGTGCCGCTGGGCGGCGGCGGCCTGGTGCCGAACCTGCTCTCCGGCAACATCGACGCCACCGTGCTCTACTCGCCGCTCACCTTCCAGGTGATGCAGTCGAAGGAGGCGCGCAGCATCGTCGACTTCGGCGAGGCCGTGCCGGCCCATTCCACCGGCAGCTGGATGGCGAGCGAGAAGGTGCTGAAGGAGAAGCCAGAGGCGATCCAGAAGGCGCTCAACGCGCTCTATGGCGGCCTCGCCTTCCTGCGCGCCCCCGCCAACCGCGAGGTCGCGGTCAAGCTGATCGCCGAGATCGACGAGATCACGCCGCAGGTGGCGGCCGCCGAGCTCGACGGCAATATCATGAAGCTCTCCACCGACGGCGAGATCCGCAAGGAATGGATGTCGCGCGCCCTCGAGATGGCGAAGATCATCGGCATGACCAACCTCGCCTCGGTGGACGAGATGTACGTCACCAACTTCAAGCCGGTGCCGACCAAGGCGTGAGCGGAGATGCACGCGACCGCGCGATCGATCCTGGGCCTCGCCCCGTGGTCCCTCCCCCGCTTGCGGGGGAGGGACAGGGAAGGGGCTCGTGCGGCAGGCCCGGAGCGAGCCACGCCCCCTCCCCCCGCCCTCCCTCGCGAGCCGGGGAGGGAGCATACCGTGCGAGTGGATAGCTCCCCATGACCCGCCTGCAGATCGTCCTGGTCCGTCTCGCGCTGCTCGTGCTGATGCTCGGCGCCTGGGAGCTGCTGCCGCGCAACGGCGTGGTCAACCCGCGCCTGCTGCCGCCGCTCGGCGACGTGCTCGTGATGCTGGCCGACATCCTCGGGCGCCCCGCCGTGCAGGAGGCGATCCTGGTCACGGCCGCCGAGGTGATCGTCGCCTTCATCATCGCGGTGCCGGTCGGCGCCGCGGTCGGCGTGCTGATCGCCGAGAACGACTATCTCGGGGAGATCTTCAAGCCGCTGCTGTTCTACGTGTTCAGCATTCCGAAATCGATCTTCCTGCCCATGTTCATCCTGATCATGGGCATCGGCTTCCAGCAGAAGGTCGCCTATGCGGCCTTCTCGACCGTGTTCGTGGTGATCATGAGCGCCACCGCGGCGGTCGAGTCGGTCAGGGCCGACCACGTGCTGGTGGCCCGCTCCTACGGCGCCACCCAGATGCAGGTGCTCACCCGCGTCTACGTGCCGAGCATGATGCCGTTCCTGCTCGAGACCCTGCGCATCTCGATGATCTTCAACTTCACGGGCGTGATGATCGCCGAGATGTACGCCTCGCGCACCGGCATCGGCCACCTGATCGCCAATTGGGGCGAGAACTTCCAGATGCCGCAGCTGTTCGCCGGCGTGATCCTGCTGGCCGCGGTGGCGATCGCGTTCAACGAGACCGTCCGGTTCCTGGAGGCCCGATGCAGCACGTGGCGAACCTGAGCGCCTCGCGCGCCGAGCCGGCGCCGGCCGCGGTCGCGGTGGAGGGCGTCTCGCACGTCTACGACGGCCGCGAGGGCAAGGTGCCGGCGCTCGAGGACATCTCGATGACGGTCGGCGCCGGCCGCTTCGTCGTGATCGTCGGCCCGAGCGGCTGCGGCAAGACCTCGCTGCTCATGATGATGGCGGGGCTGCGCCGGCAGACCGAGGGCGCGATCCTCTGCGCCGGCCGGCCGATCCTCGATCCCGATCCTGACCGGGTCGGCGTCGTGTTCCAGGAGGCGAGCCTGTTTCCCTGGCTCACGGCGCTCGACAACATCGAGTTCCCGCTGGCGCTGCGCCGCGCGCCGCGCGAGGAGCGCCGCCGCCGCGCGACCGAGATGCTCAATCTCGTCGGCCTGCAGGGCTTCGGCGCGCGCTATCCGCACGAGCTGTCCGGCGGCATGAAGCAGCGCGTCTCGATCGCGCGCGGCCTGGTGCAGGATCCGCCGGTGCTGCTGATGGACGAGCCCTTCGCGGCGCTCGACGAGCAGACCCGCATGACCATGGGTCACGAGCTGCTGCGCATCTGGTCGCAGACCGGCAAGACCGTGGTGTTCATCACCCACAGCCTGACGGAGGCCGTCTATCTCGCCGACGAGGTGCTGGTGATGTCCGCGCGCCCCGGCCGCATCATCGACCGCATCCTGATCACGCTGCCGCGGCCGCGCACCTACGAGATGATGGCGACCGACGTCTTCGGCCGCCTGCGCGACCGCATCTGGCAGCAGATCCGCAAGGCCGCGTGATGAGCTCCTATGATGCGAACTCAGACCTTCGCCCTCCCTTCCCCTTATGGGGGAGGGAACCGAGACTTGGTGCGCTTCTTGCGGTGAATTCATTTCGAGGGCCATCATGACCCGCCCCGCCCCCGCCACGGTCCGCTGGCTGATCCTCCTCGCGCTGCTCGTGTTCTGGGAGCTGATGCCGCGCACCGGGCTCATTCCGGAGCTGTTCCTCCCGTCGATGACCAGCACGCTGCGCGTGCTGGTGGCGGACTGGCGCGAATATGCCGAGGCGCTGATGGTCACGCTCTACGAGGTGGGCTTCGCGATGCTGATCGCCTGCGGCTTCGGCATCCTCGCCGGCGCGCTGGTGGGCGGGCTCGCCCTGCTGCGCAACCTGCTGCTGCCGGTGTTCTCCAGCCTCTATGCGGTGCCGATCGTGATCCTCTATCCGATCTTCACGGCATGGTTCGGCATCGGCTCGGAATCCAAGATCCTGTTCGCCGGCGTCTACGGCTTCTTCCCCGTCATGCTCTCGACCGCCGCCGGCATCCGCACGATCGATTCGCAGCTCCTGCTCGCCGCGCGCAGCATGGGCGCCACCCTTCCGCAGCAGATCGTGCGGGTGATCATTCCGGCCTCGATCCCGACCGTGCTGACCGGCCTGCGCCTCGGCGGCGCGCTCACCATCATCGGCGTGGTGGTCTCCGAGATGCTGACGTCGGCGGCCGGGATCGGCTATCTGGTGACGCGCTATCGCACCATCCTCGACAGCGCCCATGTGTTCGGGGCGATCCTGATGATCCTGCTGATGTCGATCCTGTTCGACCTCGCGGCGCGCGCCATCGAGCGGCGCACCCTCACCTGGCAGACCGCCGGCCGGCGCGAGAAGGAGACGCGCGAGGCGCGGCCCGCGACGCCGGTGGCCGCGCCCGCGGCCTGAGGCCGACGGTGTTCGAGCTCACGCTGTCGTTCGACAATGGTCCCGAGCCGGAGGTGACGCCCGCGGTGCTCGACACGCTGGCGCGCCGCGGCGTGCGCGCGAGCTTCTTCGTGATCGGCGCCAAGCTGGCGCGGCCCGAAGGCTGGCGGCTCGCCGAGCGCGCCCATGCGGAAGGCCACTGGATCGGCAACCACACCTGGAGCCACGACGCGCCGCTCGGCACCGTCGCCGCGGAGGTCTCGCGCGACGAGATCGCCCGCACCCAGGCCGCGATCGGCCCGCTCGTGCATCCGCATCGCCTGTTCCGCCCGTTCGGCGGCCAGGGGCGGCTCGGGCCGCATCTGCTCTCGCGCTCCGTGGTCGACTACCTGGCGCGCGAGCGTTTCACGGTGGTGCTGTGGAATGCGGTTCCGCGCGACTGGGCCGACCCCGACGGCTGGGTCGAGCGCGCACTCGCTCAGTGCCGGTCGCAGCCCTGGACGTGCATGGTGCTGCACGACCTGCCGACCGGCGCCATGCGCCACCTCGACGGCTTCCTCGACGCGGTCGCGCAGGCCGGCGGCCGGCTGCGCCAGGATTTCCCGCCCGACTGCGTGCCGATGCGCGACGGCCGGATCGTCGGATCGTTGGAGGACTACGTGGCCCGCGTGTCGTGAGCCCGAGCTTCAGGGCTTCTCGTTCGCGACGACCGCCTTCGCCGATTCGGTCTCGGTCCCGACGATGCGCGGCTTGTCCTTTGCGCAGTCGAACTGCGGCGCCGTGTCCGCCAGCGTCCGCGCGAGCGCGTAGGCGTCGCGGTTGGCGCGGATGTCGACCGCGCCGACCAGGCAGGCCTCGCCGCGTTTCACCCGCATCACGGCGAGCACCTGCTCCTCGCCCGGCTTGTCGTCGTTCTTGAAGCGCATCCGCACGGTTGCGGCGTAGGGCGCGAAGCCCTTGCGCGTGGCGAGGCCGCGCCATTCCACCTTGAAGCCCGCGCTCCAGCCCGTCACCACGGCCATGGCGGGCGCGACCTTCGGTCGTCCCGGCCAGGCGAAGCCGATATGCAACCGGGTGTGCGAGGGATTGACCAGCACCTGCGTGCCGCCGAGGCCCGGACAGGTCTTGAGCTGGTCCTCGGCATCGCCCGGCTCGTTGCCGATCGGATCGAAGCGGCAGTGCTTGTTCTCGATCGAGGTGTAGCGGCTTTCCGCCGCCGCCGCGGCCCCGATCGCGGCGCAGGCGAGAAGAAGGCACACGGCAACGGTTCGCATGGGAGGTCCGGTCCGGAATCGGCGCGGGAGGGACGAGGCTCATTCGGTTCGTCGCGGCCCGCCGCCGGACGGTTCAAGCCGCACTCAGAACGTCAATCCGGTGCGGAACACCTGGATCGCGAAAAAATAGAGCTCCGCGTCGAGGCTGCGCTGGATGTTGCCGGCCTGGCGGAAGCCGTGCTGCTCGCCCGCGAACAACAGGTAGCCGACCGGGTTGCCCTTGCGCCGCAGCGCCTCGACCATGGCCTCGGTCTGATTCGGCGGCACGATCCGGTCCTCCTCGCCCTGGAAGAAAATCACGGGCTTCGACAGCCGCTCGGCGTGATGCAGCGGCGAGCGCTGGCGATAGAGCTCTTCGGCTTGCGGATAGGGCCCGATCAGCCAGTCGAGATAGCGCGACTCGAACTTGTGGGTGTCGCGCGCGAGCGCCGCGATGTCGCTCACCCCGTAGTGGCTGGCGCCGCCCTGGAAGAAGTCGTGGAACACCAGCGCGGCGAGCACCGTGTAGCCGCCGGCGCTGCCGCCGCTGATCACGGCGCGCGCGCCGTCGACCCGGCCCTGCGCCGCGAGGTGCTTGGCGCCGTTGATGCAGTCCTCGACGTCGACCACGCCCCAGTTGCCGTGCAGGCGCTCCCGGTAGGCGCGGCCGAAGCCCGTGCTGCCGCCATAGTTCACGTCCAGCACCGCGATGCCGCGGCTGGTCCAGAACTGGTTGCGCAGCGACAGCGTGCTCGACGCCGACGAGGTCGGGCCGCCGTGGCACTTCACCAGCAGTGGCGGCTTCTCGCCCGGCGGCGCCGCGTAGTCGGGATTGTGCGGCGGATAGAACAGCCCGTGGGCGGTCCGGCCGCCGCCGCTCGGAAACGCGACCGGCTCCACGCGGGTGAGATGGTCCGCGATGCGCAGATCCGCGCGCGCGAGGATATCGGTCGAGGTCTTGAGCACGCGATGCACGCCGGTCGCAAGATCGAGCGTCACCACCGAGGTGGGACGGTCCGGCGCGCCGGCGAGAAACGCAACCCGATCGCCCTCGGCGCGCACCGCCGCGAACTCCGTGAACGGCAGGTCGAGCGGCGCGCGCCGGCCGGTCGCAAGCTCCAGCACGGCGAGGCGGCCGAGTCCCTGTTCCGTGTAGCTGCACACGAGCCGGTCGGATCCCGCCAGCGCATAGGTCGACATGCCGAAGACCCATTGCGGCTGGCCGAACTCCGCCTCCATCTCGAGCAGC
This sequence comes from Bradyrhizobiaceae bacterium, assembly GCA_003105195.1. Classification (GTDB taxonomy): domain Bacteria; phylum Pseudomonadota; class Alphaproteobacteria; order Rhizobiales; family Xanthobacteraceae; genus FEB-22. The sequence goes on along the minus strand of PQAH01000040.1, from coordinate 9,186 downwards.
GGCGCCGTCGCCCCCGAGGCGAGGTCGTAGCCGTGCAGGTTCCACCAGCCCGAGCGGTCGGACACGAACAGTACCTTGCCGTCGTCGCGCCACTCGGGCTGGAAGATCGACTCGCGCGCCCCGCCCGCGATCGCCCGCGGCGCCGACGGCAGGCCGTCGGTGTCGAGCTCCGCGAGATAGAGCGTGGTGCCGTTCCACGGCATGTTGGGATGATCCCAGGCGAGCCACATGAGGTGGCGGCCGTCCGGCGAAAGCCGGGGCGAGGCGACGAAGTCGTGTCCGCCCGCGAGCAGGCGGCCGGCATCCTCCGGGCCCGCGAGGTCGACCGCCACGATCGCGTTGACGGCCTCGCCCTCCCCGGTGTGGTCCTCGCGCACCCCGATCCATCGGCCGCGACGCCGGTCGATCACGCCGTCCGCGAAGCGCCAGTTGCGCTCGTGGTCGGGCGGCGCCGGCGTGAGCGGCACTGGCGCACCCGCGGCGACGGCCTGGCGATAGAGCCGGCCGTCCGCCACGTGGGAGAACACGATCGAGCCGTCCGCGACCAGCCACGCGCCCCCGCCGTATTCGTGCACGCGCGTGCGCGCATTGAACGGCTTCGGCGTGACCTCGGCGCCATCCGCGCGCACGATCACGTTGCGCCCCTGCTCCTGCGGCCGCCCTTCCAGCCAGTACACCTGGCCCCCGTCGATCCGCACGTCGCCGAGCGCGATCGACTGCGCGACGATCAGGTCCGAGGTGATCGGCGATTTCCACGCGCCGTAGGGGGCGGTCTTCATGCGGCATCGCCCGCGCGGGCGCTCCCTGCAGTCAGCATCGCCCAGATGCAGGAGCCCGCGACGGGGCGCAAGTGGGCGGACCGTAGCCCGGTGAGCGCAAGCGACACCCGGATGCGGCTCGCGGCAGGTCCCGGGGGATTGGGCCGGGTTCGATCGCGGCCACGAAATCCGCGAGCCCGGCGGCCAGCCCGTGCATCGCTTCCTCCCCGGTCCGGGACCGCCGATGCCGCCTTGACGACGGCCGGCGACCAAAAGTACCTTGGCCAAGTGTCGACACAATGGATCAGAGGCCCGCGGCCGGCCAAGCGGCCCGCAGGCGCCCGCGGCACCCCGGGAGGAGACATGAAAACCTACCGTATTGGCCGCTTTTGCCCATTCCGCGGCCTCCTCGCCGTCCCACCATACGGGCGGACGCATTCCCCTCTTCCCTCGCCATCTGCCGACACCGTATAGTCCGGGGACCAGACGGAACGCCGCAAGACCGGCCCCGAGGCCGGCACGCGAACGGGGGGACGCGAGCGCCATGCAAGTCGGCCGAGCTCGTCTCGAATCGAGGCGCGTCGCGCTCCCGCGACGGGGGGACTCACACGCGAGGGGACGGCTGTGGAAGAGTTGAAATGGCTCGTCGTCGACTTCTTCCAGGCGTTCGCCGCCGGCCTGCTGGTCGGCGGCACCTACGGCCTGATGTGCGTCGGCCTCGGCATCATCTTCGGCGTGATGCGCGTCGTGAACTTCGCCCACGGCGACTTCATGATGCTCGGCATGTACGCGGCCTATTACCTGGTGACGGGCTTCGGCGTGCTCGCTTTCCTGGGACCCTATGCGGCGCCGATCGTCGGCGCCGCGCTCGCCGGGCCGATCGTCTTCGTCATCGGCTGGCTGCTGCACCGCTACCTGATTGCGCGCGTGACCGGCGCGCGCGTGGTCTCGGCCGAGGCCGAGGGCCACTACTCCCAGATCATCCTCACCCTCGGCATCGCCCTGGTGCTGGCGAACGGCGGCCTGATCCTGTTCGGCTCGACGCCGCTCTCGGTGCAGACGCCGCTGTCGCGCGAATCCTGGGAGATCGGGCTCATCTTCCTCAACCAGGCGCGCACCATCGGCTTCCTGATGGCAGTCGCCTTCGCGATCGGCCTCTACGTGTTCCTCACGCGCTCCTCGCTCGGCAAGGCGCTGCGCGCCGCCGCCGACAATCCGATCGCGGCCGCCTACGTCGGGATCGACGTCGACCGCGCGCATCGCATCGCCTTCGGCCTCGGCGTCGGCATCACGGCGGTGGCGGGCGGGCTGATCGCGAGCTCGCAGTCGTTCCAGCCCTATATCGGCTTCGACTTCGTGATCGTGATGTATGCGGGCGTGGTGCTCGGCGGCATGGGCTCGATCCTCGGCGCCTTCTGGGGCGGGCTGACCATCGGCCTGGTGCAGCAGATGTCGACCCTGGTGCTGCCCTATCAGCTGCAGAACACCGCGATCTTCGTGGTGTTCCTGCTGATCATCTTCTTCCGGCCGCAAGGCATGTTCGGCCGCGTCTGGGAGCGCACCTGATGCGCACCGACACGCGCCGGCAGTATCTCGCGATCGCGATCTTCGCGGTCGCCTACCTTTGCATCGGGCTCCTGGTCCAGAACTCCTACTACCAGCTGATGATGACGCTGGTTCTGATCTGGGCCGTGATGGGCCTCTCCTGGAACATGCTGAGCGGCTACAGCGGCATGATCTCCTTCGGCCACGCGGCCTTCTTCGGCCTCGGCGGCTATACCATGACGATCGCCTTCGTGAACTTCGGCATCACGCCCTGGATCGGCATCCCGCTCGGCGTGGTGGTCGGCGTGATCGCCGGCGTCGTCATCGGCATCCCGACCTTCCGGCTGCGCGGGCACTACTTCGCGCTCTCGATGCTCGCCTATCCGCTCGCCATGCTCTACGTGTTCGAGTGGCTGGGCTACCAGGAGGTCTCGCTGCCGATGAAGCGCGAGGCGCCCGCGCTCTACGCCCAGTTCTCGGATCAGCGCGCCTACATGATCCTGGCGCTGGCGCTCGCGGTCCTGTGCATGGTGGTCTCGCTGCACGTCGAGCGCTCGCGCTTCGGCCGCTCGCTGCTGGCGATCAAGCAGAACGAGCCGGCGGCATCCGCGGCCGGCATCAACGCGCTGCGCTGGAAGATGCTCGCCATGATGCTGAGCGCCGCCATGGCGGCGGCCGCCGGCGGGCTCTATGCCGTGATCCTGCTGGTGGTGACGCCGCCGACCATGTTCGGCGTGCTCGCCTCCGCACAGGCGCTGATCGTCACGCTGTTCGGCGGCGTCGGCGTGTTCTGGGGTCCCGTGATCGGCGCCGCCGTGCTGGTGCCGCTCGCCGAGACGCTGCACGCCGAGCTCGGCCACATCGTTCCGGGCATCCAGGGCGTGGTCTACGGCATGGCCATCATCGTCATCATCCTGCTGGCGCCGGAGGGCATCTACTGGCGGGTCCGCGACCGGCTCGCGGCGCGCCGGCCGGCCGCGCCGCTGCCGGCGGCGATCCCGGCCGCCGACGTGGCGCCGCTCGCGACCGACCTGCGTCCGCAGATCGGCAGGCCCCTGCTGCGGCTCGAGGGCGTCTCGCGCGCCTTCGGCGGGCTCAGGGCGGTCGACGAGGTGAGCCTCACGGTGCACGACGGCCAGATCCACGGCATCATCGGCCCCAACGGCGCCGGCAAGACCACGCTGTTCAACGTCATCAACGGCTTCCTGCCGGCCGATGCCGGGCGCATGTCGTTCGACGGCACCGAGCTCGCCGGCCTGAAGCCGCACCGGGTCTGCGCGCTCGGCGTCGGCCGCACCTTCCAGGTGGTGCGCGCCTTCCCGCGCATGACGGTGCTGCAGAACGTCGTGGTCGGCGCCTTCGTGGGCGCCGGGAACGACGCCGACGCCGAGCGCCTCGCCGCCGAGGCGGTGGCACGCGTCGGACTCTCCCCCGCGGAGGCGAACGCCGTCGCGAGCGGCCTCACCACCCGCCAGCTGCGCCTGATGGAGCTCGCGCGCGCGCTCGCACCGCGCCCGCGCATCCTCCTCCTCGACGAAACCCTCGCCGGCCTCGGCCACGACGAGCTCGAGGACGTGCTGCGCATCGTGCGCCAGGTCAACCGCGAGGGCGTCACCATCGTCATCATCGAGCACACCATGCACGCCATGGTGAAGCTCGCGGACCATTTCAGCGTGCTCGATCACGGCCGGCTCATCGCCAGCGGCCCGCCCGCCGAGGTCGTGAAGAACCCGACCGTGATCGAAGCCTATCTCGGCAAGAAGTGGATGGATCGTGCTCAGGATACGGTCGCTTAACGTCGCCTATGGCGGCTTGCACGCGCTCACCGACGTCTCGCTCGAGGTCGAGCGCGGCCAGTTCGTGGCCGTGGTCGGCCCGAACGGCGCCGGCAAGACCACGCTGTTCAAGACCATCTCGGGCGTGGTCACGCCGGTCGCGGGCGAGATCCGCTACAACGAGCACGACCTTCTCGCCGTGCCGCCGGCGGAGCGCGCCCAGCTCGGCATCGCCCACGTGCCCGAGGGCCGCCAGGTCTTCGCCTCCATGACCGTGATGGAGAACCTGGAGATGGGCGCCTACGCGCGCAACGGCCGCGCACGCTGGCGCGAATCGCTGGAGATGATCCTGGCGCTGTTCCCGGTGCTCGGCGAGCGGCGAACCCAGCTCGCCGGCACCCTGTCGGGCGGCGAGCAGCAGATGCTCGCGATCGGCCGCGGCCTCGCCTCGGCCCCCGAGCTGTTGATGCTCGACGAGCCCTCGATGGGGCTCGCACCCGCCGTGATCGACGCGATCTTCGAGCGCGTGCACCAGATCCACAAGCAGCACGGCCTGACCATCCTGCTGGTGGAGCAGCGCGTCGCCGAGGCGCTGGAGTCCTGCGACCGCGGCTACGTGCTGGAGACCGGCCGCGTGGTGCTCGAAGGCGCGCACGACACCCTGATGTCCAATTCCGCGGTCCGGCGCGCCTATCTCGGCATGTGACCGGCCGCGAGGCTTACCAGAAGAAGTCAAGAACGACCGCATTATGGAGGAGAGGATGCAACGAACCGATACCTTCGTCCGACGGCTGGTCGCGTTGACCGGCGGCCTCGCGGCCTGTGCCGCGTTCACCATGACCGCGCCGGCGCCCGCCGGCGCGCAGCAGAAGCCCGTGAAGATCGCCGTGATCGTGCCGCTCTCGGGTCCCTGGGCCCGCCAGGGCACGCTGGTGAAGTTCGGCGCCGAGACCGCGGTCGCCGAGATCAACGAGACGGGGGGCATCAAGGCGCTCGGCGGCGCCAAGCTCGAGCTGATCGCGATCGACGCCGGCGACACGGCCGAGAAGGCGAAGAACGCCGCCCAGCGCCTCGTCGCCCAGGAGCCCGACGTGGTCGGCGGCATGGGCGCCTGGCTCTCGACCTTCACGCTCGCCGCCACCGAGGTGACCGAGCGCGCCGAGGTGCCCTGGCTGACCCTGTCCTACTCGGACCAGATCACGGCCCGCGGCTTCAAGTACGTGTTCCAGAGCTCGCCCACCGCGGGAACGCAGTCGACCCAGGCCGTGCCGACCCTCATCGAGCTCGGCAAGTCCGCCACCGGCAAGGCGCCGCAGAGCGCCGGCATCATCGGCGACAATACGGCCTCGCCGGTCAGCTTCCTCAAGCCGATGCGCGAGGGCGGACTCGAGAAGCTCGGCATGAAGGTCGTGATGGACGAGACCTACACGCCGCCGCTCTCCGACGCGACGCCGCTGATCCAGAAGGTGCGGTCGAGCCGGCCCGAGTTCCTGCTGTTCATCTCCTCGACCATCTCCGACCTGAAGCTCGGGCTCGAGAAGATGAACGAGTTCCGGCTCGGCAAGGGCGCGATTCCCGTGGTCGGCAACGGCGCCCATATGGGGGCGCCCGAGGTCGTGAAGAACGTCTCGCCCGATCTCCTCGAAGGCCTGATGTTCATCGTCGCCAACTGGCAGCTCAAGGGCCAGGACCGGATCGCCGAACGCTATGTCAAGCAGACCGGCGAGCCGTGGATCACCCAGGACGGGCTCGCGGGCTACGGCCACACCTGGATCCTCAAGGAGGCGCTGGAGAAGGCCGGCGTCGCCGACAAGGTCAAGGTCGCGGCCGAGATTCGCAAGCTCGACCTCAAGAGCGGCCCGGCAGCCGACGCGTTCCCGGGCGGCGTGAAGTTCGAGGCGAACGGCCGCCGCGCCGGGGCGCCGCTCGTCATCGTGCAGTGGCAGAACGGCCGGCCGGTCTCGGTCTATCCGACCGACCGCGCCTTCGCCAAGGCGATCTGGCCGAAGCGCTAGCGCAAGTTCCGGCGAAGCGGACACCGGTTCGCCGGCAGAACCTGCGCCAACCATAGTCGACCCGTTCCTCTCCCCGCTCCGGCGGGGAGAGGCCGTTCACCAGAGCCGCGGAGCCCATGCGCCTCAAGGACAAGGTCGCGATCGTCGCGGGCGCCGGCGCGATCGCCGAGGGCTGGAGCAACGGCAAGGCGACCGCCGTGCTGTTCGCCCGCGAGGGCGCGCGCGTGTTCGCGGTCGACCGCGATCTCGCCGCCGCCGAGGAGACCTGCGCGGTCATCCGCGCCGAGGGCGGCATCTGCACGGCGCATCGCTGCGACGTCTCGCGTGCCGACGAGGTCGATGCCATGGTCGCGGCCTGCCTCGCGGCCCATGGGCGCATCGACGTGCTCTTCAACAATGTCGGCCTGCAGGTGGTGGGCGGACCGCTCGAGCTCGCCGAGGCCGACTGGGACCGGCTCATGACCGTCAATGTCAAGAGCATGTACCTGACCTGCCGCGCGGTGATCCCCGTCATGCTGAGCCAGGGCGGCGGCGCCATCGTCAACAACGCCTCGACCGCGGGCATCCGCTTCACCTATGCGAATGTGGGCTATGCGGCCTCGAAGGGCGCCGTGCGCCAGCTCACCCAGAACATCGGCGTGCAATATGCGGCCCGGGGCATCCGCTGCAATGCGGTGCTGCCCGGCTACATCGCGACGCCGCGCATCACCGACCGGCTCAAGCGCAGCAACCCGGACGACTACGAGGAGAGGATCGAGGAACGCCGGCGGGCGGTGCCGGCCGGCCGGCTCGGCTCGGCCTGGGACGTCGCCTATGCGGTGCTCTATCTCGCGTCCGACGAATCCGCCTTCGTGAACGCGACCGAGATCGTCGTCGACGGCGGCCAGACCGCCTCGGTGACCGGCAAGGTGTGGGGGACCTGAATGATCGGCTTCATCGGCTGCGGCGCCATGGGCGCGCCGATGGCGGAACGGCTGATCGACGCCGGGCACGCCCTGCGCGTGTTCGATCCGAACCCGGCCGCCGTCGCGCCGCTGCTGGCGCGCGGCGCGACCGTGGCCGGATCGCCGCGCGAGGCCGCGCGAGGCTGCGCGGTCGCCTTCGCATGCCTGCCCTCCCCCGAGGTGAGCGAGCGGGTCGCGCTCGGGCCCGACGGCGTCGCGGGATGCGAGGGCCTCGGCATCCATGTCGAGATGTCGACCATCGGCTCGGCGGCCGTCAAGCGCATCGCGGCGGGCCTCGCCGCTCGCGGAATCGCGACCCTCGATGCGCCCGTGAGCGGCGGGCCGCGCGGCGCGCGTGCCGGCACGCTCTCCACCATGGTCTCGGGAGATCGCGCGGCCTTCGACCAGGCGAAGCCGCTGCTCGGGACAATCGCGCGCAACGTCTTCTATATCGGCGCGGCACCCGGGCTCGGGCAGGTCACCAAGCTCGCCAACAACATGATCTCGGCCGCCGGCATGGCGGCCGCCTTCGAGGCCGCCGCCATGGCCGTGAAGGCCGGCGTCGACGCGCGCACCCTGATCGACACCGTGAACGCCAGCACGGGGCGCAACAGCGCCACCTTGGACAAGTTCCCGGCCTCGGTGCTGCCGCGTACCTTCGATTACGGCGGCAAGCTCTCCACCATGTACAAGGACGTCTCGCTCTGCCTGGAGGAGGCGCGCGCCCTGAACGTGCCCATGTGGGTCGGCGCCAATGTCGTGAACCTCTGGTTCCACGCCATGACGCAGGGGCGCGGCGACGACGACTACACGACGCTGATCCAGATGATCGAGGACTGGGCCGGCGTCACGGTCGGCGGCAACGGCGGCGACGCCTCCGGTCGCACTTGAGTCGAATCGAGCCGAGGGAGGCCGAGATGTGCGAGAGCGCGAGCGACAAGATCCCGGGCTGGGAGGGCTGGCTCGACCTCCCGGCCGCGCGCATCTCGGGCGCGCCCGGCGGCTGGGTCGACCTCTCCCACCGCATCACCGAGACGCTCTCGCGGATTCCATCGTTTCCGCAGCCGCACATCCGCCGGATCCGCACGATTCCGCCGGACCGCGCCAATGTCACCGAGGTGCACATGGTGGTGCATCACGGCACTCACCTGGACGCGCCGTGCCATTTTCTCGCCGACGGCCCGACCATGGACGAGGTGCCGCTCGAGCGGCTCTACGGCCCCGGCGTCGTCTGGCGCATCGAGGTGCCGGACCACGGCGTGATCGACGCCGCCACGCTGGAGCGCGCGACGCCGCGCATGCGCGAAGGCGACATCGTGCTTCTCGACACCGGCCGCGCTCGCCACGTCAACACGCCGCGTTACGACGACCATGCCTGCCTCGACGCCGGGGCGGCGCGCTGGCTGGTCGATCGCGGCGCCAAGATGCTCGGCGTCGATTTCGGCACGCCGGACCTCGCCGCCAACCGCCGCACGCCGGACTTCGCCTTCCCGGTGCACTACACCTTGCTGAGCCGCGGCGTGCTGATCGCCGAGCATGTGAACAACCTGTCGGCGCTCGCGGGCCGGCGCGTGGAGACGATCTTCGCGGGCCTCAGCATCGCGGGCTCCGACGGCGCGCCGGTGCGACCGCTCGCCCGCGCGGTCGATTGATCAGGGGAGACCGGAATGAGTCGCGTCCATGCGGTCCGCGTGCACAAGGTCGGCGGGCCCGAGGAGCTGCGCTACGAGCAGGTGGAGGTCGGATCGCCCGGCCCCGGCGAGGCGCGCGTGCGCCACACGGCGATCGGCCTCAATTTCACGGACATCCATTTCCGCACTGGCCGCTATCCCCTGGCGCAGTTTCCCCACGTCATCGGCATGGAGGCGGCCGGCATGGTCGAGGAGGTCGGCCCGGGCGTGACCGAGGTCGCGGTCGGCGACCGGGTCGCCTATGCGTCCGAGAAGCCGCGCGCCTATGCGGAGGCGACCGTCATGCCGATCGCGCGTTTGGTGCGCATCCCCGACTGTCTCGACGACGAGACCGCCGCAGCCGCGATCCTCAAGGGCCTGACCGCGCAATACCTGATTCGCGGCGCCTATCGGATCGCCGCCGGCGAGACGATCCTGATCCATGCCGCGGCGGGCGGCGTCGGGCTGATCATGTGCCA
>PQAH01000039.1 GCA_003105195.1 Bradyrhizobiaceae bacterium | reverse complement strand
AGATGAAGGACCCGGTGAAGGACCGACTCCGGCGCTACGAGCTGACCGACCGGGTGGGCCGCGAGCTCTTCTTCCCCACGGTCGGGGCCGCCGTGAAGGCCTATCTGGACGCCAATGCCGTGGAGTGGCTCGACTGGGAGGAGGCGCCCGACGGACGCGTGCGGGCAGCACCGGAGGACACCCCGTGAACAAGATCGACGCGACGGCGCCGGGCGCGGCGCCGACGGATCCCGTGACCGCGGCGGCTCCGGACACCGCGGCTGTCGCGGCCCTCACCCCGACGAAGGTCCACGTGTCGTGGGCCGAGCTCGACGAGCTGGTCGCCGGCCTCGCCGAGCGGATCGGCGCGGCGGTCACCGATCTCGGAATCCTGCCCGACGCGCCGGAGGCGCTCGCCGCCGCGATGCGCGCGGCCGCCGCCGGCCACGACCTCGTGCTCACCTCCGGGGGCGTCTCGACCGGCGAGGCCGACCATGTGCGCAGCGCCGTGGAGGCGATCGGGCGCCTGGTGTTCTGGCGCGTCGCCATCAAGCCGGGGCGACCCGTGGCCATGGGCGTGATCCGCGGCGCCGCCGACAGCGCGGCCTTCGTCGGCGTCCCGGGCAATCCGGTCGCCGCCTTCGTCACCTTCGCGCGCGTGGTGCGCCCGCTGGCGCTGCGGCTCGCGGGCGCCCTGCCGGAGCCGCTGATCGCGCTGCCGGTGCGCGCGGACTTCTCGTACCGCAAGAAGAAGGGGCGCCGCGAATATGTACGCGTCGCGCTCGCCCGCGCGCCGGACGGCAGCATCACGGCGCGCAAGCACCCGCGCGAGGGCGCGGGCGTGATCACGTCACTGACGGAGACGGACGGCCTCGCCGAGCTGCCCGAGGACCTCACCCGGGTCGAGCCCGGGACGACGATCGGCTTCCTGCCTTACGAGGTGCTGATCGGGTAGCCATGCCGCGGCGAGGGCGGGCTCGCCGAGGACAGTAAGCCCGGCGGATGCGGGGATCAGAGCCGCACGCTCGGCGTGCCGGCCACGGTCACGGCGCTCTGGAACGAATCCAGCGCATAGACGGCCACGATCGCGATGACGACGGCAACCGCGACGGCGGACAGGAAAGCGCGCATCTTGGGTCCCTCCCGGAAGACGTTTCTCGAACCGGCGGTTCGCCTCGAATTCTAGCCAATCGCCGAACGGTTTCAACCGTTCATGACGCGCTCTCCCGGGCCGCCAGCCGCGTCGCTGTGGCCACGTCCTCGGGCGTATTGACGTTGAAGAACGGATCGACCGGATCGGTCGGCCAGTCGGCGAGCGCGATGCCGTGACGGCCGGTCCAGACCTCGATCTTGCGCAGGTCCTCCTCGACCAGCGCGCGCCGCAGGTCCTCGCGCAGCCGCAGCGGCCAGAGCCCGACCACGGGATGGCGCCAGTCGCCGGAATGCGCGCAGGCGAGCGGCGTGCCGGCGCGCATGCGCGCCTCGTGCAGCCGTGTCACCACGTCGCGCGGGAGGAACGGGCAGTCGCCGGGCACGCTGACCATCCAGTCGACCCGCGGCGCATGGGCCGCGACCCAGTCGAGGCCGGCCAGGATGCCGGCGAGCGGGCCGGCGAAATCCGGCACGCTGTCGGCGACGACCGGCAGGCCGAAGCCGGCGAAGCGCGCCGGATCGCCATTGGCGTTGAGGACGATGCCGACGGTCTGCGGCCGCAGGCGCGCGAGCGCGCGCGCCAGGATGGTCTCGCCGCCGATGCGGATCAGCGCCTTGTCGCCGCCGCCCATGCGGCGCGCGAGCCCGCCCGCGAGGACGAGGCCGTAGGTGGAGGGCCGGGTCATGCGCAGAGCGCGCCCGTTGTGCACGGCGTCATCCCGGCCGAGCGACAGCGAGAGCCGGGATCCATGGCCCCGGCTCCTCCGCATCTCGACCACAGGGGACATGGATCCCGGGTCGCGCGCGCTCGCGCGCGCTTGCCCGGGACGACGGCGGATCGAAGCGAGAAATCGAGCGACTCAGTCGTCATGGGCGGCCGCCTTGCGCCGATGCTTCGCGCTCTCGTCCTCGACATGGGCGAGGTCCTGGTCGAACACGATGCGGCCTTCGCCGGCGAGCGCGACGAAACGCTTGCCGCGCGCGCGGCCGATCAGGGTCAGCCCGGCCTTGCGCGCGAGCTCGACGCCCCAGGCCGTGAAGCCGGAGCGCGAGACCAGGATCGGGATGCCCATGCGCACGGTCTTGATCACCATCTCCGAGGTGAGGCGGCCGGTGGTGTAGAAGATCTTGTCGTGGGCGGGCACGCGGTGCCGGAACATCCAGCCCGCGATCTTGTCGACGGCATTGTGGCGGCCGACGTCCTCCATGTAGACGAGCGGCCGGTCCCGCGCGGCCAGCACGCAGCCGTGGATGGCGCCCGCCTCGAGATAGAGCGAGGGCGTGGTGTTGATCCGGTGGGTCAGCGCGTAGAGCCACGAGGTGCGCAGCTCCGCCTGCGGCAGCGCGGCGTTCTCGATCACTTCCATGAGGTCGCCGAACACCGTGCCCTGGGCGCAGCCCGAGGTCTGCACCTTCTTCTTCAGCTTCTCCTCGTAGTCGGTCGCCCGCTCGGTGCGCACCACCGCGACCGCGAGGTCCGCGTCGTAGTCGACGCCGGTGACCACGTCGTCGGGCCGCAGCATGTTCTGGTTGAGCAGGTAGCCGATCGCCAGGTATTCGGGGTAGTCCCCGATCGTCATGGCGGTGACGATCTCCTGGGCATTGAGGTAGATCGTGAGCGCCCGCTCCACCGTCACGGCGGTCTCGATCGGCGCGCCCGTGTGGTCCACGCCCGCCACGCGCTCCGTCAGGCGCGGATCGGCGGGGTCGGGCCGGATCACATAGTCGTCATCGATCGCGGGGGGAGCTGGCAGGGGGGCTGTCATCGGGGAACCGTCATCAGGTCCTGGGCCGGGCTCGGGGCACCCGCTTATGTGTGGTGCCGGCCGGCGGCTTGGCAAGCCGCAATAGGACCCTTCGGCCTCCCGGGGAGGCCGGACGCAGGGCAGCCGGTCAGCGGTCGGTGACGATCCGCAGGCCGACGGTGGTCTCGCTGCGGGCGCAGATCACCTTCACGCGCTCGTCGGCGGCCATTTCCTGCCCGATGGCGGTCCCGGCCAGATAGGCCTGGCCGTGCATGAAGCAGGTTGCCGGATTGCCGAACTCGGCCGGCACCCGCATGACGGCCACCGCATTGCTGCGGCTGCAGTCCCTCATGTCGGGCGTCTGGGCCACCGAGCAGATCAGGACCAGAGCGGTCAACATCGTTCTCTCCATCCGGCGCATGCTTGCGCCTCTCTCTTGTGCGTCGCAACAATCGCAGTCGAGATGACTGAGATCCCGTCACCTTGTTCCATGTTGCCTTGCAACATGGGGGCCAGAGCCGGCGGCGCGACCACAACAGGTTCGTGGGAGGATGCGTGCGCTGGGTTCACGAGACCGGCTCCGATCCGCATCGGACGGGCGGCGTCCGACCCGATCACCCTGCGCCCGGCGAGATCCGGACGCTGTGACAGGCGTCACGGCTCGCTCGTTTCGTCAGCACGGCGTGCGCGGATACCGGCTGCGGTCGTGCGCAACCATCGGGTCGAAATCGGAGAGGGCGGGAGGGGCGGGCGCGCGGAGCGTCAGGCCGCAGCCTGGGTCATCTGGGCGAAGCTCACCTCGGCGGCGCGGGACGCCACCTGGCCATGCTTCTCGCGCCACTTCGGGCCGGGGCCGCGCATGTAGTGCCGCTCGGGGTGATAGGTGTCGAACAGGCCGGAGGTCATGGTGCGCCAGAGGTCCGCGGCGGCGGTCCTCATACTCGGCGTCCTGGTTGCGGCCTTGGCCATGACAGTCTCCCGGTCCCTTCTGGACTCCGGCTTTGCCGGCTCCAATTTTTGGTCGCCACGCATGGCGCCTTGGTTCAGGAGAAATGCTGGGCCCAATTAGTTAAAAACTGCTGAGAACTCACCTTGGTAGAAGCCCGATCCGTAGTCAGCCTTGCTGAAGTCTTGCCGCGATCGCGGACTCGTGAAGTGCGGCGAAGGTCGCCCGGGTGAGCGAAGCGAGACCCGCGACCGGTGGTCCCGCATGTGGCTGCGCTGATGCGGGCTCCGACGCCGCCGCGCCTGGGCGGTGTTGGAGCCGCGCGCCCGGCCTGCTACAGGAGCGCCCGACCTCCCACCAGACGGCGCCCGCGGCGCCCAACCCAGAGGGCAGAATGGCCCGGCAGTTCATCTATCACATGCAGGGGCTCTCCAAGACCTATCCGGGCAACCGGAAGGTGCTGGAGAACATCAACCTGTCCTTCTATCCGGACGCCAAGATCGGCGTGCTCGGCGTGAACGGCGCCGGCAAGTCGACGTTGCTGCGCATCATGGCGGGGATCGACAAGGACTTCGTCGGCGAGGCCTGGGCCGCCGAGGGCGCGCGGGTCGGCTATCTCGAGCAGGAGCCCCAGCTCGACTCGAAGAAGACCGTTCGCGAGAACGTGATGGAGGGCGTCGCCGAGAGCCGCGCCATCCTCGACCGCTACAACGAGATCGCCGCGAACTATTCGGACGAGACCGCGGACGAGATGATGAAGCTGCAGGACGAGATCGAGTCCAAGGGGCTGTGGGATCTCGACTCCAAGGTCGACCAGGCGATGGACGCGTTGCGCTGCCCGCCGGACGAGGCCGACGTCACCCGGCTGTCGGGCGGCGAGCGGCGCCGGGTGGCGCTCTGCCGGCTGCTGCTGTGGCAGCCCGAGCTCCTGCTGCTCGACGAGCCCACCAACCATCTCGACGCCGAGTCGGTGTCCTGGCTCGAAGGCCATCTGCGCAACTATCCGGGTGCGATCCTGATCGTCACCCACGACCGCTACTTCCTCGACAACGTCACGGGCTGGATCCTGGAGCTCGACCGCGGCCGCGGCATCCCCTACCAGGGCAACTACACGGCCTGGCTCGCGCAGAAGCAGAAGCGGCTCGCGCAGGAGGGCCGCGAGGAGGAGGCGCGCCAGCGCACGCTCGCGGCCGAGAGCGAGTGGATCAAGGCCTCGTCGCGCGCGCGGCAGGCGAAGTCCAAGGCGCGCTACCAGGCCTACGAGGAGCTGCTCAAGAAGGCGGCCGAGAAGCAGACCCAGACCGCGCAGATCGTCATCCCGGTGGCCGAGCGGCTCGGCCAGAACGTCATCGACTTCGAGGGCCTCACCAAGGGCTTCGGCGACCGGCTGCTGATCGACGGTCTCACGTTCAAGCTGCCGCCCGGCGGCATCGTCGGCGTGATCGGTCCGAACGGCGCCGGCAAGACCACGCTGTTCCGCATGATCACGGGCCAGGAACAGCCCGACGCGGGCACGATCCGCATCGGCGAGTCGGTCAGGCTCGGCTATGTCGACCAGTCGCGCGACACCCTCGACGGCAGCAAGTCCGTGTGGGAGGAGATCTCCGGCGGCGTCGACGTGCTGCAGCTGGGCAAGCGCGAGGTCAATTCGCGCGCCTACTGCTCGGCCTTCAACTTCAAGGGCGCCGACCAGCAGAAGAAGGTCGGCAGCCTGTCGGGCGGCGAGCGCAACCGCGTGCACCTCGCCAAGATGCTCAAGTCGGGCGCCAACGTGCTGCTGCTCGACGAGCCCACCAACGACCTCGACGTCGACACGCTGCGCGCGCTCGAGGAGGCGCTCGAGGACTTCGCCGGCTGCGCCGTGGTCATCAGCCACGACCGCTGGTTCCTCGACCGCATCGCCACCCACATCCTGGCCTTCGAGGGCGACAGCCACGTCGAGTGGTTCGAAGGCAACTTCCAGGACTACGAGGAGGACAAGAAGCGCCGCCTCGGCATCGATTCCACCATCCCGCACCGGATCAAGTACAAGAAGTTCAGCCGCTGAACTCGGCCGCAGGCGGCCGCACTCGCCGCGCGAGCGTCTTCGGCCGGCGGTCGGACGGCTTGCATGGGCGCGGCAAGATGATGGAATAGCCGACACGGAGTGCTTGCGCCGGAGGAGCCGTGACCCAAGCCATCGACACCGTCACATTGACGCTCGACCGGGCGGTCGCGCTGGTCCTGTTCGACTTCCTGGCCCGCACCACCGACGAGATGGACGGGGAGCCCCTGGGCGCGGCGCTGGAGGACCCGGCCGAGCTGCCGGCGCTCTGGTCGCTGCTCTCCGAGCTCGAGGAGACGCTCACCGAGCCCTTCGCGGACGACTATGGGCAGCGGGTCGCGGCCGCGCGGCGCGCGGTGCGCGCCCGCTACGGCACGGCTGGCGTGCCGTGAGCGTGCGCGTGCGGGCCGCGCGCCCCGAGGACGAGGCGGCGCTGCTCGCGCTTGCGCGGAGCTTTCATGCCGAGGATGGCCATCCGCTCCCGCCCGAAGGTGCTTGCGCTCTCGCCGCGATGCTGACGCCGGTGGCCGCTGCGGAGGGGCGCGTCATGGTGCTGGACGAGGGGGGCCGCATCGCCGGCTATGCGGTGCTCTGCTTCGGCTACACGGTCGAGTATGGCGGGCGGGACGCCTTCGTCGACGACATCTATGTGGCGCCCGAGCTGCGCGGGCGGGGCCACGGCGCCGCGCTCTATGCCGCGCTCGAGGCGGCGGCGCGGGCGAGCGGCTGCCGGGCGCTGCACCTCGAAGTGATGCCGGACAATGCGATGCGCGGCTGGTACGAGGGCCTCGGCTATCGCGACCGCGGCAGCGCCATGCTGTCGAAGCGCCTGTGAGGCGCACGGTGCGACGGCTCGCGATCCTCGCGGCGCTGCTGTGGCTGGCGCTGCCGGCGGCCCCGAGCCGCGCCGATCCGGGGTTCCAGGCGTTTCTCGCGGGGGCGTGGCCGGAGGCGCAGCGCCACGGCATCACCCGGGCGACCTTCGAGGCGGCGACGCGCGGCCTCGCCCCCGACTACGGCCTGCCCGACCTCGTGGTCCCGGGCCGGCCCGAGCGGCCGGACCGCGCGCAGCCGGAATTCGTGCAGACGCCGGCCGCCTATCTCTCGGAGAAGACGATCTCGCGGCTCGCCGCGCACGGCCGCCTGCTGCTGGCGCGCCACCGCGCGACCCTCGATGCGATCGAGCGCGAGCACGGGGTGCCGGCGACGGTCGTGCTGGCGATCTTCGGCCGCGAGACCGATTACGGGCGTCACAAGCTGCAACACGGCGCGATCCGCGTGCTCGCGACCCAGGCCTATGTGGGCCGCCGCAAGGCGCAGTTTCGCGAGGAGCTCCTGCTCGCGCTGAAGATGGTGCAGGAGGGGCACGCGTCCCTCGCCATGAAGAGCTCGTGGGCGGGCGCGCTCGGCCTCACCCAGTTCCTGCCCTCGGACTTCTACCGCTACGCGGTAGACTTCGACGGCGACGGGCGGCGCGACATCTTCGGCTCGGTGCCGGACGCGCTCGCCTCGGCGGCGCGGCAGCTCGTCGGCAAAGGCTGGCAGCGCGGCCGGCGCTGGGCCTACGAGGTGCGCGCACCCGCCGACGTCGACTGCACGATCGCGCAGCCCGGACACACGCAGCCGATTCGCGAATGGCTGCGCCGCGGCTTCGTGCCGGCCCGCGGGCTGCGGCCGGGCGCGATGGAGATGTCCGAGCCGGCCTCGCTGCTGCTGCCGGAAGGCACCTATGGTCCGGCCTTTCTCACGCCGAAGAACTACTACGTGATCAAGGACTACAATTTCTCCGACCTCTACGTGCTGTTCGTCGGCCACCTCGCCGACCGGATCGGCGCGGCGCGGCCGTTCGAGACGCCGTGGAGCAAGTCGACCCAGCTCAGGACCGTGGAGGTGGAGGCGATGCAGCGGCGCCTCGCCGAGCTCGGCCTCTACGGCGACAGGATCGACGGCAAGGCCGGCATGCTCACGCGCGCAGCGCTCGGCGCCTACCAGAAGGCGAACGGCCTGAAGCTCGACTGCTGGCCGACCGCCGAAGTGCTCGCGCACATGCGCGCGCGCCGGTGAGCGGCTGCGCCGTTGCCGGCGCGCGATCCCTCCGAGCGCCGGTTTGATGGGCGCGATGAACCAGCCCGGCCGAAGGCCGGGCTGGTGCAACGCCGAGGCGTGAAAGATCAGATCCGTCGTCGATCAGGTCACGGGCAGACGAGGACCCGCTGCCGGCGCCACACGCCGTAATACTCGTCCCACACCCGCTGGCGGGCGTAGTAGCAGCCGGGGCCGGGACCGTAGCCGGGCGCCACGTAGACCGGGGCCGGGCCGTAGCCGTAGGCGGGCGAATTGGCGATCGCGCCGCCCAGGATGGCGCCGGCCGCGATGCCGCCGATGATGCCGGCTGCGACGGCTCCGCCGCGGCGGCGCGCATCCGCGTCGTCGGCCGTCGCAATCGCCGCTCCCGCGATCGTCACAGCCGCAAGCAGTGCGGTGAGGGTCTTCTTCATGACTTTTCCTCCGGAAAGCAGTCGGCCGATCGCCGATCGCAGACGAATGTTACAGTACTCCCAGTTCGGGCCGCATGAAACAGGCACCTGCAATTTGACGGAATTTGGGAGAGGCCCGGCAGGAAACCTGAACGAATAGACAGCTTTACCCGCAGTTGCGCGTTAAACCCCGGCAATACCTGCGCGATGCGCTCGGCGGGGCTGGTTCCGCGGTCCCGCCCGGCAGCCGATTCGTATGTGTTCAAGCGGGGTTACCAAGGTGCAAGATTGTCCGATGGCCGCCATTGTGCGGCGCCGCCGGCGTGCTATGAGGGGCCCATGGCACGACGTCCCATGGATCCCCGGCAGGCCGCGGAGGCGGCCTTCAAGAAGGTCACGACCAAGCCGCCGGAGCCTCCCGCCCCGCGCCTCTCGCTCCCGCAAGGCAAGGAAGTCGTCTCCTTGCGAATCGACCGCGACGTGCTCGACTTCTTCCAGGAAGGCGGACCGGGCTGGCAGGACCGGATCAACGAGGCCCTGCGCAAGGCCGCCGGAAAGTAGCCGTCGGGCGCGTGCATCGCGATCGAGAGGAGTCCGCATTGGCAGAACGTTCGAAGGAAGATCAGGCCCGCCTGGCGCTTGCCAAGCTGCAGAAGGCCGACGATGCCAAGAAGGCGATGGCCGAGTACGAGGCCCACCAGGCGGCCGTGCTCGAGCGCACCGAGAAGCTGCGCGCCCAGCGTCTCGCCCGCGAGGCGGAGCAGGTGCGGAGCGGCCCGGCGCCTGCGAAGAAGAAGAAATCCGCCAAGTCCGCGAAGAACCAGGCCGGGTCGCTCTCGGACTGGCTGAACGACCAGCGGACCAGCGGCCGCCGCAGCTGACGCGGCGCGCGGTCCGGCGGATTCGCTGCGGCAGTGGCCGCGGCCAGGATCGCGTCCTCGTTCCGTGCCCCATCCGTCATGGTCCTCCTGATCGCCCTCGTCGTCCTGGCCGTGGCGGGTCTGCTGTTCGGCCCGCAGCTCTGGGTGCGCCGCGTGCTCGCGCGGCACGGCCGCGCGCGCGCGGACCTGCCCGGCACCGGCGGCGAGCTCGCGCGCCATCTCCTCGACCGGGAGGGCCTCGCGGCCGTGAAGGTCGAGCCGACCGATCTCGGCGACCACTACGACCCCGAGGCGCGCGCGGTGCGCCTCTCGCCGCAGCACCACGACGGGCGCTCGGTCGCGGCGGTGGCGGTCGCGGCCCACGAGGTCTCCCACGCGCTTCAGCACGCGCGCGGCGAGCGTGCCTTCGCGCGGCGTCACGCGCTGGTGAAGAATCTCGGTTGGATCGATCGCGTCGCGACCGGGCTGCTCGTGCTGGCGCCGATCGTCTTCCTGGTCGTCAAGGCGCCGATCCTGCTGGCGCTGCAGATCGTCGCGGCCTTCGCGCTGATGGCGTTCCGCATCGTCGTCCATGTCACCACGCTGCCGGTCGAGCTCGACGCGAGCTTCGCCAAGGCGCTGCCGATGATCGCGCAGGGCCGCTATCTGGCGACGCCCGACCTGCCGGCGGCGCGCAGCGTATTGCGCGCCGCGGCGCTCACCTATGTGGCGGCGGCGCTCGCCACGCTCCTCGACGTCGCGCGCTGGGTGCGGGTGTTTCGCTGAGCCGCCCGGCGCGGCGTCGCTTTGGGAACCCTGCGGCGCCCGAGAACTTTATCCTGTCGGGCGACAGCGATGCCGCATTCGTCGGCTCTCACGGAGGATTCCATGGCGCGCAAGTATTCCCGCAGCGCTTCCAAGGACGTCGAACGCGCGATGCGCAAGCGCAAGAAGGGCACGCTGAAGAGCGGGCGGAGCAAGAAGAAGGTGAAGAGCCGCAAGCAGGCGATCGCGATCGGCCTCTCGGAAGCCCGCCGCAAGGGCAAGAAGGTGCCGAAGAAATCCTCGAAGAAGAGATCATCGAAGAAGAAGTCCTCGAAGAAGAAGTCGTCGCGCAAGTCGTCTTGAACGCGGCGCGCCGGCGGCGATCCGGACGGCGAGTCAGTCCGTCTCGATCCGCTTCGCTTTCGGGTCGATGTAGCAGGTCGGCATGGCGGCGGGATCGGCGAGGCCCGCATTGATCAGCCGCGATACCCGTTCGGCGAAGTGGGGATCGGGGGTGACGAGCAGGGAACGCACCGCGCCGCGGCCATGGAGGTCGACCGAATAGCGCAACGGCAGGGCGAGGCCCCAGCCGAGGAGGCCGATGCCGCCGATGGCCGCGGGCGTGCCCTGCGGGTCGCCGGTGGCGAGCTGCCACAGGCCGAGGGCGAGGGCGGCGACACCGACGACCAGCAGGACGAGCTTGGCGAGACGGCTGCGGCGCGGGCGCGACACGCCGCAGCGCTCCACCCAGCCGGGGCCTCCGGGCAGGCTCGGCGGCCGCAGCCGCCGCGCCGTGAGCTTGATGATGTGCGACATGTGATCGCCGTCACTCCGACCGGTCCGATGGCCTCGGATAGTCGGGAGCGCGCGACCGGAGGTTCAATGCCGCGAGGGGCGCCGGTGCGGAAGGGCGGGCCGCCTCGCGGCGACCCGTCCGCGGCTCACAGCGTTCTGTTGCTCGCCTTCACGGCCTCGGCGTCGACATAGACCTCGCTGCCCATCTGCCGGAACTTCTCCGACATCTGCGCCATGCCCTGCTCGGCCGTGACCGCTCCCATGGACGGATCGTTCAGCGTCGCCGCGTAGTCGCGGACGTCCTGGGTGATCTTCATGGAGCAGAACTTCGGGCCGCACATGGAGCAGAAATGCGCGACCTTGTGGGCGTCCTTGGGCAGCGTCTCGTCGTGATACTCGCGCGCCGTGTCGGGATCGAGCGAGAGGTTGAACTGGTCGACCCAGCGGAACTCGAAGCGCGCGCGCGAGAGCGCGTCGTCGCGCAGCTGCGCGGCCGGGTGCCCCTTGGCGAGATCGGCCGCGTGCGCCGCGATCTTGTAGGCGATCACGCCTTCCTTCACGTCGTCGCGGTCGGGCAGGCCGAGATGCTCCTTCGGCGTCACGTAGCAGAGCATGGCGGTGCCGAACCAGCCGATCATGGCGGCGCCGATCGCGCTGGTGATGTGGTCGTAGCCGGGCGCGATGTCGGTGGTGAGCGGCCCGAGCGTGTAGAACGGCGCCTCGCCGCACTCCCTGAGCTGCTTCTCGACGTTGACCTTGATCTTGTGCATCGGCACGTGGCCGGGGCCTTCGATCATCACCTGGCAGCCCTTGGCCCAGGCGATCTTCGTCAGCTCGCCCAGCGTCTCGAGCTCGGCGAACTGGGCGCGGTCGTTGGCGTCGGCGATCGAGCCCGGGCGCAGGCCGTCGCCGAGCGAGAACGACACGTCGTAGCGGCGCATGATGTCGCAGATCTCGTCGAAGCGCTCGTAGAGGAAGCTCTCCTTGTGATGCGCCAGGCACCACTTGGCCATGATCGAGCCGCCGCGCGAGACGATGCCGGTGACGCGGTTGGCGGTGAGATGGATGTAGCCGAGGCGCACGCCGGCATGGATCGTGAAGTAGTCGACGCCCTGCTCGCACTGCTCGATCAGCGTGTCGCGGTAGACCTCCCAGTCGAGCTTCACGGGGTCGCCGTTCACCTTCTCGAGCGCCTGGTAGATCGGCACGGTGCCGATCGGCACCGGCGCGTTGCGGATGATCCATTCGCGCGTGTTGTGGATGTTGCGGCCGGTACTGAGGTCCATGACGGTGTCGGCGCCCCAGCGGATCGCCCACACCATCTTCTCGACCTCCTCCTCGACCGAGGAGGTGACCGCCGAGTTGCCGATATTGGCGTTGATCTTGGTGAGGAAGTTGCGGCCGATGATCATCGGCTCGAGCTCGGCGTGGTTGATGTTGGCCGGGATGATGGCGCGGCCGCGCGCGACCTCGGAACGCACGAACTCGGGCGTGACGAAGGCCGGGACCGAGGCGCCGAAGCCCTCGCCGTCGGCGAGCGCGGCCTCGGCGCGGTCGAGCATCCGCTTGCGGCCGAGGTTCTCGCGCTCCGCGATGTAGATCATCTCCTTGGTGACGACCCCGGCGCGCGCCCATTCGAGCTGGGTCACGGGCTGGCCTTCGCAGGCGCGCAGCGGGCGGTGCCGGGCCGGGAAGGCGCGGGCGAGGTGCTTGCCGGTGGCGTTGCCGTTGTCGACCGGCTTGATGTCCCGGCCGTCATACGCCTCCACGCCGCCGCGCTCGCGCACCCAGTCGATGCGGGTGCGGGAGAGGCCCTTCTCGACGTCGATGGTCGCAGCGGCATCGGTGTAGGGGCCGGACGGATCGTAGACCGGCAGCGGCGGCTCGCCGGAGCCTTCCGAGAGCACGATCTCGCGCAGCGGCACGCGCAGGTCGGGCGCGGCCTCCGGCACCGCATGGATCTTGCGCGAGGCCGCAAGCGGGCCCGTGGTCACCTTCGGGGTCGCGAAATCGGCTGTGGTGGTCGGCTTGTTCATCGGATCTCCTCCTTGGCTCCAGGAGACCCGGGTGCTGGCGATGGCTGTCCTGTCCCTTCGCCGGTATGACCCGGATCAGGTTCAAAGGGTCACCGCCGTGCGGACGCGGGGCGGAATCTCAGCTCCCTCCGGAGCCCCCCTCGGAACGAGGCTAATGTAGGGGCAGGGCGAGGTGTGTCAACGCGGATCCGGGAATGTGTCCGGCGCGTTCGAGCACACGGGGTTCACTCCGCAGAAGTATTCGGGTCCTCTCGCCGGCAAGCCGGGGAGGGAGGTCCGGCACCGTGCCCGCATCAAAATGCAGGACTGCCGAAGCCGGTGGTTCGGCTTCGGCAGCAGTGAGGTCACGTCGAAGGGAAGAGAACGCTCAGTAGATGCCGAGGCGGCGCAGGCCGGCGTCGCGCAGGGGCTGCTCGGGGGCGCGCGAGGTCTCGACGGTGCGGGTGCCGGAGAGCACGACCACCTTGGCGCCGACCTTGACGCGGCTGTAGAGGTCGATCACGTCCTCGTTCACCATCCGGAAGCAGCCGGAGGAGACGCGGCCGCCGATGGTGTGCGGCTGGTTGGTGCCGTGGATGCGGTAGATGGTCGAGCCGATATACATGGCGCGGGCGCCGAGCGGGTTGCCGGGGCCGCCGGCCATGAAGCGCGGCAGGTAGGGCTGGCGCGCGACCATCTCGGCCGGCGGCGTCCAGTCCGGCCACTCGGCCTTCTTGGTGACGGAGTGCACGCCCGACCAGCGGAAGCCGTCGCGGCCGACGCCGATGCCGTAGCGCATGGCCCGGCCGCCGCCGAGCACCAGGTAGAGGTAGGTGTTGGCGGTGTCGATGACGATGGTGCCGGGCGCCTCGTTCGTCGCGTAGCCGACCACCTGGCGCTTGAGGTGCGCGGGCAGCTCGTGCGGCTCCTCGCCCTCGTTCGGCATGTCGTCGCTCGGGGCGTAGGCCATGACGGGCGGCGGCGCGGCCGGGCCGCGCAGGAACAGGCTGAGCGGATTGGCGGCCGCAGCGGTGGCGGAAAGCGTGGCGGCGGCGAACAGCAGGGCCGCGCCGGTGCGAAGGATGGAGATCGTGTTCATGACAAACCCCTGTTATCCGCCTTGTCCCGGCGCCCCTTGTCCCCGGGCGCACATACCTGTTGGTCGCAGCGACCACGGACGCGGTTCACGCGTCCGGACGAAAATCTCCGGCACGCCGCAGGGCTGGTATTTCCAAGGAATTCGCGCGTGTGACTGGCGGCCGGAAAACGCGCATGCGGGCCGATTGGTTCCGCGCCCGCCGCCCCGGGGAGCTACGACCGGACGCCGGGCCCCGGCACCGGTCGGGCGCGGACGCGGTCGGTCAGCGGTGGATCCCGGCGACCGCGATCCCCATGGCGACCGTGCGGAGGGCCTCCAGCAGGATCTGCTTGATGGCCAGCGCCGCCGGCACGTTCGTCACCGCATAGCCGATCAGGTAGCACGGCACCACGCTGACCAGGGCCACCAGCAGGCCGAAGCGAGCGCCCTGCGCCAGCCAGGGACGCGCCTCGCGCCCGTAGCGATAGATGCCGACCATGGCGCCCGCCATGACCAACTGGCCGAGCAGCAGAAGGGAGAACAGGCCGGGGCGAAACTGCGGCCCGCGATAGACGCCGGGCAGCAACGCGTAGTCGGGGGCGAGGATCAGGCCGTGGAAGACGAAGGCGAGCACCACCGACGTCACGAAGGCGCAAAGCGTGGCGAGCCAAAAGGTCCGATCCATGAGCCGCCTCCCCGTCGAGCCCGCAGCAGGTCGATCATCGCATAGTCGCGGTCGGGAACGAAGGGTCAGCCCTGCCGGCCGCGGTGCCAGCCGACCTCGGCCTCGGGGGCTGCGTCCGTTGAGGCGAAATAGGGCTTGAGGTCGAGCAGGGGGGTGCCATCCAGGCAGTCGAGCCCGACCACCGAGAGGCGCGTGCCCTCCACCTTCAGCAGGCGCACGACGCTGAGCGCGATCGGGTTGGGGCGCACCGGCGAGCGCAGCGCGAAGGTGCCGCGGGTCTCGTCGTAATGGCGCGGGCGCTGCTGCACCAGGTCGCGGCGCGCCCGGTCCATCCAGTAGAGCACGATCAGGTGGCTGCAGGTCTCGACCCCCTTGAGCGCGGCCGCAAAGCGCTCGTCAACGTCGATGGTGCAGACCGCATCCGATTCGCGCGGATTGCGCGGGCATTTCTCGCGGGTGGTCCAGGGCGTGCGGATCCGCCCGATGAAATACAGGCTGGCATCGAAGCGCTCGGGCAGCGTGATCGCGACCTCGCCCGCGCGGATATCGTAAGGATCGGCCATCGGGAGCATCCGGGTGTTGACTCGGGCGCAAGCTATGACAACTGTCCGCGCCTTCCAAACCGCCCGCGTCCCGATGCCGATCACACTGTCCATCGAAGCGATCGTCGACGCCTTCCCGGCCTGCCGCATCGCCGTGGTGGTCACCGAGGACCTCGCGATCGCGCCGGAGCGCCCGGAGGAGCTCGACGCCCTCGTTCGCGGGCGGGAGCAGGCGGCGCGCGAGCGCTGGGCCGGCAGCGAGCTCGCCGCCATCCCGGGGATCGCGGCCTGGCGCGCGGCCTACAAGGGCTTCGGCATCAAGCAGACCCGCTACCGCTCGTCGGTCGAGCGGCTGGTCAAGAACGTGCTGGCGGGCCGGGAGCTCGCCCGGGTCAACGCCTTCGTCGACCTCTACAACGCGGTCTCGCTCGCCCAGGTGCTTCCCCTCGGGGCGGACGACCTCGACCGGGTCACCCCGCCGCTCGCCTTCCGCTTCGCCCGCGCGGGGGACAGCTTCGTGGACATGGCGGGCGCCGCGGAGGGCTCGGGCCCCGAGGCGGGCGAGGTCGTCTATGCGGATGCGGCCGGCAAGGTGTTGTGCCGGCGCTGGAACTGGCGCCAGGACGCGCGCTCGCTGATCGCGCCCGCGACCCGGCGCGCGGTCGTCACGCTGCAAGCGAACGGCTGGGGCGATGTCGAGGCGGCGGCCGTGGACCTCATGGGGCTGATCGGCCGGTTCTGCGGCGGACGGAGCCGCAGCGCGGTCCTGGAAGCCCGCAGGCCGCGCGTCGAATTGTAGCGATTTCAACGGCTTCCAGCAGTGCCGCAAAGATGCGCAGGGGCAGCCTTGTTTTCGCCGCGCTAGGCGTATAAAGATTTCTTTATGTCATTTCCAGGCCAGGATGGGACCTGGCCCACTTGGGACGCCATGGCGAAGCCCGGCCACCTGAGCTTCGAGGCCCTGAACGCGGCACTGCGCGCGGCCGGCGAAGACACGCGCCTGCGGATCCTG
The DNA here is from genome assembly GCA_003105195.1 of Bradyrhizobiaceae bacterium. Lineage (GTDB taxonomy): Bacteria > Pseudomonadota > Alphaproteobacteria > Rhizobiales > Xanthobacteraceae > FEB-22. The sequence goes on along the minus strand of PQAH01000039.1, from coordinate 19,667 downwards.
GCCCTGGTCGCGGAGGCCGAGCTCACGGTGACGGACCTCACCGAGATCCTCGGCCAGTCGCAGCCGCGCATCTCGCGCCACCTCAAGCTCATGGCCGAAGCCGGGCTGCTCGACCGCTTCCGGGAAGGCAGCTGGGCCTTCTTCCGGCTCGCCGAGCAGGACGCGCTCGCCGCGATCGCGCGCAGCCTGGTCACCCATCTCGATCCCACCGATCCGGTCCTGCTGCGCGACCGCCACAGGCTCGCCCAGGTGCGCGGGGCGCGCGCCGCCGCCGCCCAGGCCTATTTCCGCCGCCACGCCGCCGAATGGGACCGGATCCGCCGCCTGCACGTCGCCGACGAGGCCGTGGAAGCGGCGATGCGCGAGGCGCTCGCGGACCGGCCGATCCGCTCGCTGCTCGACCTCGGCACCGGCACCGGCAGGGTGCTGGAGGTGTTCGGGCCGCAGATCGAGCGCGGGCTCGGCATCGACATGTCGCTCGACATGCTGCTGGTCGCGCGCGACCGGCTCGAGCGCGCCGGCCTCCGGCACTGCAGCGTGCGCCAGGGCGACATCTACGAGCTCAACGTGCCGGAGGGCTCGTTCGACGTGGTCGTGATTCACCAGGTGCTGCACTTCCTCGACGACGGCGCGCGCGCGATCCGCGCGGCCGCCCGCGCGCTGCGGCCCCAGGGCCGGCTGCTGGTGGTCGACTTCGCGCCGCACGACCTCGAGTTCCTGCGCGAGGAGCACGCCCATCGCCGGCTCGGCTTCGCGCCCGAGACCGTGTCGCAGTGGATGAGCGCCGCCGGCCTCGCGGTCGAGGGCCATCGCATGCTCGCGCCGGAGCCCGGCTCCGAGGGCACGATCGCGGTCTCGCTCTGGCTCGGCCGCGACCCGCGCCTCGTCCTGGTCAGCCCCGAACGGGAGGTTGCGTAATGAGTCTCGCCGGCCGCGCCAGCCGCTTCGCCGAGGGCAGCCGCATCCGCGTCTCCTTCGAGTTCTTTCCGCCGAAGACCGAGGAGATGGAGCGTACGCTCTGGGAGGCGATCACCCGGCTCGCCCCGCTCGCGCCGCGCTTCGTCTCGGTCACCTACGGCGCCGGCGGCTCGACGCGCGAGCGCACCCACGCGACCGTGAAGCGCATCCTGGCCGAGACCCGCCTGGTGCCGGCCGCGCATCTGACCTGCGTCGGCGCCACCCGCGCGGAGGTCGATGCGGTGATCCGCGCCTATGCGGAGGCGGGCGTGCGCCACATCGTGGCGCTGCGCGGCGACCCGCCGGGCGGCGTCGGCGCGCGCTATGCGCCGCACCCGGGCGGCTACGAGAACGGCGCCGACCTCGTCGCCGGCATCAAGCGCCTCGCCGACATCGAGGTCTCGGTCTCGGCCTATCCCGAGAAGCACCCGGATAGCGCGACCGTCGAGGCCGACATCGACATGCTGGCCGCCAAGGTGGACGCCGGCGCGACCCGCGCCATCACCCAGTTCTTCTTCGAGAACGACCTCTATTTCCGCTACCTCGACCGGGTGCGGGCGCGCGGCATCGCGATTCCGGTCGTGCCGGGCATCCTGCCGGTGCAGAACTTCAAGCAGGCGCGCGGCTTCGCCGAGCGCGCCGGCGCGAGCGTGCCGGACTGGCTCGCCGCGCGCTTCCAGGGGCTCGAGGACGATCCGGCCACGCGCAAGCTGATCGCGGCCGCGGTCGCGGCCGAGCAGGTGCTCGACCTGGTCGACCGCGGCGTGAACGACTTCCACTTCTACACCATGAACCGCGCGGACCTCGTCTACGCGATCTGCCACCTGCTCGGACTGCGGCCAGAGGTGAAGGAGGCCGCGTGATGCGCAAGACGTCTCCCGCCGAGGCTCTGCTGCGCGAGGCTGCGGCGCGCCGCATCCTGGTGCTCGACGGCGCCATGGCGACCATGCTGCAGGCGATGAAGTTCGACGAGGCCGGTTTCCGCGGCGCGCGCTTCGCCGACTGGCCGCGCGACCTGCGCGGCAACAACGACCTCCTCACCCTCACCCAGCCGCAGGCGGTGCGCGACGTCCATCTCGCCTATTTCAGTGCCGGCGCCGACATCGTCGCCACCAATACCTTCTGCGCGACCGCGATCGCCCAGGCCGACTACGGCATGGAGGCGCTGGTCGGCGAGCTCAACCGCGAGGCGGCGCGGCTCGCCCGCGCGGCGGCCGATGCGGCGGCGCGCGCGGACGGGCGGCCGCGCTTCGTCGCCGGCGCCATGGGGCCGACCAACCGCACGGCCTCGCTCTCGCCCGACGTCAACAATCCGGGCTTCCGCGCCGTCACCTTCGACGAGCTGCGCGCCGCCTATGCCGAGCAGGCGCGCGGCCTGATCGACGGCGGCGCCGACCTGCTGCTGGTCGAGACCATCTTCGACACGCTCAACGCCAAGGCCGCGCTCTATGCCGTCGACGAGCTGTGCCAGGAGCTCGGGCTCCACGTGCCCGTGATGGTGTCCGGCACCATCACGGACCGCTCGGGGCGCACCCTCTCGGGCCAGACCGCCGGCGCCTTCTGGCAGTCGGTGCGCCACGCGACCCCGTTCTCGGTCGGCTTCAACTGCGCGCTCGGCGCCAAGGACCTGCGCGCCCATGTGGACGAAATCGCGCGCCTCGCCGACACGCTCACCTGCGCCTATCCGAACGCCGGCCTGCCGAACGAGTTCGGCCTCTACGACGAGAGCCCCGAATACATGGCCGAGCTGCTCGGCGAGTTCGCGGCGAGCGGCCTGGTCAACATCGTGGGCGGCTGCTGCGGCACGACGCCCGCGCACATCCGCGCCATCGCGGCGGCGGTCGCAGGCGTCGCCCCGCGCCGGGTTCCGGAGCGGCCGCGGCAGTTGAGCCTGTCGGGCCTCGAAGCTTTCACGCTCACCCCCGAGATCCCGTTCGTGAACGTGGGCGAGCGCACCAACGTCACGGGCTCGGCCAGGTTCCGCAAGCTGATCACGGCCGGCGACTATCCGGCCGCGCTCGCGATCGCGCGTGACCAGGTCGAGAACGGCGCGCAGATCATCGACGTCAACATGGACGAGGGCCTGCTCGATTCCGAGCAGGCCATGACGACCTTCCTCAACCTGATCGCGGCCGAGCCGGACATCGCCCGCGTCCCCGTGATGGTGGACTCCTCCAAGTTCTCGGTGATCGAGGCGGGGTTGAAATGCCTGCAGGGCAAGTCGGTGGTGAACTCGATCTCGCTCAAGGAGGGCGAGGCCGAGTTCATCCGGCAGGCGAGGATCGTGCGGCGCCACGGCGCGGCGGTGGTGGTCATGGCCTTCGACGAGCAGGGACAGGCCGACAGCTTCGCGCGCAAGACGCAGATCGCGAAGCGCGCCTACGACATCCTGGTCGACAAGGTCGGCTTCCCGCCCGAGGACATCATCTTCGACCCGAACATCTTCGCGGTCGCGACCGGCATCGAGGAGCACAACGGCTACGGCGTCGCCTTCATCGAGGCGGCGCGCTGGATCCGCGAGAACCTGCCCCACGTCCACGTCTCGGGCGGCGTGTCGAACCTGTCCTTCGCGTTCCGCGGCAACGAGGCGGTGCGCGAGGCCATGCATTCGGTGTTCCTCTATCACACCATCCGGGCCGGGATGGACCTCGGGATCGTCAACGCGGGCCAGATCGCGGTCTATGACGACGTCGAGCCGGAGCTGCGCGCGGCCTGCGAGGACGTCGTCCTCGACCGTCGCCCGGACGCCGCCGAGCGGCTGCTCGCGCTTGCCGAGCGCTTCCGCGGCGCCGCCAAGGAGGCGAAGGAGGCGGACATCGCCTGGCGCGAGTGGTCGGTGGAGCTGCGCCTCTCCCACGCGCTGGTGCACGGCATCACCGACTACATCGTCGCGGACGTCGAGGAGGCGCGCGTCGAGGCGAGCCGCGCCCTCGACGTGATCGAGGGGCCGCTGATGGCCGGCATGAACGTGGTCGGCGACCTGTTCGGCTCGGGCCGCATGTTCCTGCCGCAGGTCGTGAAGTCGGCGCGCGTCATGAAGCAGGCGGTGGCCCATCTGCTGCCCTACATGGAGGAGGAGAAGCGGCGGAGCGGAGCCGCGCAGCACAGGGCGGCCGGCAAGGTGGTGCTCGCGACCGTGAAGGGCGACGTGCACGACATCGGCAAGAACATCGTCGGCGTCGTGCTCCAGTGCAACAACTACGAGGTGCTCGACCTCGGCGTGATGGTGCCGGCCGCGAAGATCCTCGAGACGGCGCGCGCAGAGAAGGCCGACATCGTCGGCCTGTCGGGACTGATCACGCCTTCGCTCGACGAGATGTGCCACGTGGCGGCCGAGATGGAGCGGGAGGGCCTCGACCTGCCGCTGCTGATCGGCGGCGCCACCACGAGCCGCGTGCACACGGCCGTGAAGATCGATCCGCACTACCGGCGCGGCCAGGCCGTCTATGTCACGGATGCGAGCCGCGCGGTCGGCGTGGTCTCGGCGCTGATGTCGCGGCAGGGGCGTGCGGCCTATGTCGACGAGGTGCGGCGCGAATACGCCAATATCGCGGTCGCCCATGCGCGCGGCGAGGAGGCGAAGCGGCGGCTCTCGCTCGCGGACGCGCGCGCGAACGCGCTCAGGCTCGACTGGGCGGGCTATACGCCGCCGCGGCCGCGCTTCCTCGGAACCCGGGTGCTCGACGACTATCCGCTGGGCGAGCTCGTCGACTACATCGACTGGTCGCCGTTCTTCTCGACCTGGGAGCTCAGCGGCAAGTTCCCGGCGATCCTCGACGACGGCAAGGTGGGCGAAGCCGCGCGCGCGCTCTACGCCGATGCGCGCGCCATGCTCGCGAAGATCGTCAAGGAGAACTGGTTCCGCGCCGCGGCCGTGGTCGGCTTCTGGCCCGCGAACAGCCGCGGCGACGACATCGAGGTCTATGGCGACGCGGCGCGGGCCGCGCCCGTGACGGTGCTGCACACGCTGCGCCAGCAGCTCGCGCGCCGCGAGGGCCGCGCCAACGTGGCGCTCGCCGACTTCGTGGCTCCGGTCGATTCGGGCGCCGCCGACCATGTCGGCGCCTTCGTGGTCACGGCCGGCATCGGCGAGGACGCGATCGCGGAGCGCTTCAAGCACGCGAACGACGACTACTCCTCGATCATGGTCAAGGCGCTCGCCGACCGCCTCGCCGAGGCGTTCGCGGAACGACTGCACGAGCGCGTGCGGCGCGAGTTCTGGGGCTATGCGGCGGACGAGACGCTGAAACCCGCCGAGCTGATCGGCGAGAAGTACCGCGGCATCCGCCCGGCGCCCGGCTATCCGGCGCAGCCCGACCACACCGAGAAGGCGACGCTGTTCTCCCTGATCGGCGGCGCGGCGGCGATCGGCGTGAAGCTCACCGAGAGCTTCGCGATGTGGCCCGGCGCCTCGGTGTGCGGCCTCTACTTCAGCCATCCCGAGAGCCACTATTTCGGCGTCGGCAAGATCGAGCGCGATCAGGTCGCCGACTACGCGGCGCGCAAGGGCTGGTCCCAGGAGGAGGCCGAGCGCTGGCTCGCCCCGGTCCTCAACTACGACCCGCAGCGCGCGATGCGCGAGGCCGCGGAGTAGGCCTCTCCATCGTCATGGCCGGACAGGTCTTGACCGAGGCCGACACTTGCTGACCGTGGAGATTTGAAGCCAGCCCGCTCTCACGCACAAGCAACGGGAAGCATTCCGTCCGGCCGGTCGCAATGTCGACCCTCATCGGGGTCTGGAGGAACGCGCCGGTGACCGACGTCCCGCAGTGCGCGACCAGATCAACCTCGCAGAAGCTGGGCGGCGGATCATTCCAGTCGTTGAAGGTCCGGACCGGCATCTCCCGACGCACTGCCGAGGAGAACCCTGCACGCCGGCGCCGACCGCCGCGTGCCACCATCCGGGCCTCGCTCGACAGCCGGTCGATGGTGGCCGCGCTGATAGCCAGCAGCAGCCCTCGATCGTGCTCGTCGAGCTTCAGCCGCTCAGGACGCTCCAGCGCCGGAAGCAGGGTGGGAATCATCGCCTTCAGCCGCTTCCCGCAAATTCGGTCGGATGCCTCCCAGAGCGCGATCATGGCATCGCGCACGGGCTCGGGATACATTCGCCGCGGTGGGCGCCTCGGCCTGGGCCCGCGCTCCGGCTCGCTGCAATCGTCCGGACCGCATGCTTGCGGTCCCAGCCGGTCACGGCCGTGGGCCTTCCTGCACTCACGACGCGGCGCGGTGCGCGTGCCGGGCGACGGCACCGACTCCTGTGTCCGCAGCCATGTCCGCCGACTGGATGCACTGCGCCGGGCCGGCATCGTCGAGCGGATCGACGCCGACCAATGGCGCATCCCCGAGGACTTCGCGGAGCGCGCCGCCGGAGCCAGCCCGTCAAGGCGGCAGCCGCTTCGCGGTGGCGCGTGCCGCGCCAGGCTCGACCGGCTGTCGCCGGCCGGGCAGGGGCCGATCAAGTCAGACAAGGCAGGAGACGAGCGCGCGATGGCTGCCCTTGTAGGCATGAAGATTGCCATTTGTACCATAGAGTGGTACATATACACGAGCGTGGAGCCGCCGCATGATCGTGAGCTTTCGGGACGAGTGGCTGCGCGCCTTCTTCGTCGAGGACATCCGGTCGCGGAACATTCCGCCCGATCTTGAAGGCCGCCTGTTTCGGAAGCTCCAGATGATCGACGACGCGATGATCGATCAGGACCTGCGCGCGCCGCCCAGCAATCATTTCGAGAAGCTGCGCGGCAATCCGGTGGGGCTTCATTCGATCCGCGTCAACAAGCAATGGCGATTGGTCTTCCAGTGAGACGGCAGTCGAGGCGAAGCTGCCGGCGTTTATCTCGACGACCATGGCTACAGATGAAGCGAGGCGAACAATGCTGACGACGAAGCGCAAGCCGGCGACTGTCGGCGAGATTCTCACCGAAGAGTTCATGCAGCCGCTGGGGCTGACGCAGGGCGCGCTGGCCGAAGCGATGGGCGTCCAACGCAAGCACGTCAACGAGCTGTGCAACGACCGGCGGAACGTGACAGCGGCGACTGCGCTCATCCTCGCACGCGTGTTTGGCAACAGCCCGGACTTCTGGCTGAACGTGCAGCGGCGCACCGATCTTTGGGAGGCGATGAACTCGCCGCGCGAGCGCGAGCGCATCAAGCGAGCGCGACGCATCCGCGCGGCTGCGTGACGCCTCTCCGGTCTTGGACCACTCGACGCGCGTCTGTCGGAGGCCCCCGCCGACCTGCCTGACATCCTTCCCAACTTCGGCAACATCTACCGGCGCAGGATCGAGCGCCTGACCGAAGCGCTCAATCATCCCGATGACGGCCGCGAGGCCGCGGAAGCGCCGCGCCAAGTGGTCGACCGCATCGTCATCACCCCGGCGAGAAGCGCGGCGACCTCCGCATCATCCTGCACGGCGACCTCGGCGCCATCCTCGACCGGATCGCGCGCACCGACAGATCAAGCTACAAGGCCAAGCTCGAGGTCCGATCATCCCGACTGTCGGTCTCGGTAAAGAGCCGGGCCTGTCCCGGCCATCCACGTCTTTCATGGTTGAGCGGCCGCAAGGGTGCGGATGCCCGCAGGCGCGGGCATGACGGAGTGCGCCGCGTGCGCGGCGTTCAGTCCGGCAGCTGCTCGCTGGTCGCGACCACGGTCGCGAAGCGATCGGCCAGCGCCGCGAGCGCGTTGCGCTGCACCTCGGCGGCGGGAATCACGCCGGAGCCGGCGGGGTCGGGGAGGTCGCGGGTGGCGGTGGCGCTCGCGACCACGGTCGCCTTGAAGCCCAGGTCGATGGCGGCGCGGGCGGTCGCCTCCACGCACATGTGGGTCATGAAGCCGACCAGGACCAGCGACGGGCGCTTGAGGGCGTGCAGCCGGTCGGCGAGGTCGGTGCTCGCGAAGGCGTTGGGCAGCCCCTTGCCGATCACCGCCTCGCCCGGCGCCGGGGAGGCGGGCGGCGCGATCTCGGCGCCGGCGGAGCCGGGGGCGAACAGGCCGCCCGGGCGGCCGTGATGCACCACATGGATGATCGGCGTGCGCTGGGCGCGGGCGCGGGCGAGCAGGCGCCCGATCTCATCCAGCGCCGGCGTCACGCCCGACAAGGGGACCGCGCCGTCGAGGTACTCGTGCTGGGCATCGATCACCACCACGGCGGCCTCGCCGAGGCGCGCCGGCACCGGGGAGACGCCGGCCATTTCGAGAAGGGTCTTGGGTCGCATGGTCGCTCCTGACGGGCCCTCGCGCCGCCTGTCCGGCGCTCGCGGCTTGCGGCGCCTCGACTTAACACCGCCTCCGGGCGACCGCCAGAACCCAGGCCGCAACCGAGGCCCAGCCGAAAATGATGAACACCGGAAAGGGGGCCCTTCCGGTGTTCATTGCCAACTCTTCCGTCGTGGGGGCGACGGTACTCGTCAGGATCTTGGCGTTGTTCGTTGGACTGTCCCGATCTCAGAACGCACCCAGCAGCACGGCGCCGACAAAGGCAAACACGGCGCACACCGCCAGCAGGTTGATCCTCACGGCAAGGTCCACGTCCAGGCCTCCCTCCTTGTTGATCATGGCGAAATCCTACCAAAGTCGAAGCCGGTTCCGAAGCGCATAATGTGCTGCAGCGCGGCGCGGCGCCGCGGGTTCCCTTCAACTCCTTGTCCTGCCGCAAGATTTTGCTGGGCGGGTGGCCGACACCTTGTGCATGGTCGGGGGGCTCGCGGCCGGACCGGACGCTCGGCCCGGTCTCTCGGCGGCCCGGCGTCCCTTGCGGGCGGCCCCGCAGGCTTGAGGACTCCTTAACGGAATTGCTCACATCCTCCGCGCCATGACGCGTGGAGTGCGTGTGTATCTCGTCGGCTCCCTCGTCCTCGTCGCGCTCGCGGGCTGCGGGCGCGTCTGGTTCGCCGAGCGCGAGGCTTGGCGTCGCGAGGCCGAAGTCGCCTGCCTGAAATCCGGCGCCGTCAAGGAAGGCGTCGGCATCGCGCCTTCGCGCCCGATCCTCGGACCTGGCGTGTGCGGGGCCGATCATCCCCTGAAGGTGAGCACGCTCGGGGACAGCGTGCCCGGCCCGGCGCTCGGCTACATGCCGGAGCTGCGCCCGCCCGGCGCGATCCCGGGTCATCCGCTGGCGGCGCCGCCGCCGGTGCGGTCCCCCTATCCGGCTTCGGCCGGCTATCCGGCGCCGCAGGCCTATCCGGCCGGCTCCTATCCGGCGGGACCGCGTGCGCGCTACGGGCAGCCGGAACTCGACGCGATCGGGTCCGTCCCGGGCCGCGACGGTCCGGATCCTGCCTATCGGGCCGCGTATCCGGCCCCTTCGGGTGGCCCGATATCGATCAGCCCGCCGGGCGTCGAGCCCGAGGACTACGACCAGCCGGGCGACCTGGTCGACGCGCCACAGACGCCGCCGCGCTACCCCGCCGCGGTCCCGGGACCGCGGCCCGCCTATGGCGGGCAGCCGTCCTATCCGGCGCGGCCGATGTCGCCCTCGCGCGTGCCGGCGCCCGCGGCCGCCCAGGTCGAAGTCAAGCCGAGCGCGACGCTCGCCTGCCCGATCGTCTCGGCGCTCGACCAATGGCTCGCCGCCGGCGTGCAGCCGGCCGCCATGCGCTGGCTCGGCCAGCCGGTGACCGAGATCAAGCAGATCTCCGCCTATTCGTGCCGCTCCATGAACGGCCAGCGCGGCGCGCCGATCTCCGAGCATGCCTTCGGCAACGCCCTCGACATCGCCGCCTTCACGCTCGCCGACGGCCGGCGCGTGACCGTGAAGGACGGCTGGCGCGGCCTGCCCGAGGAGCAGGGATTCCTGCGCGACGTGCATGCGAGCGCCTGCGAGCGCTTCTCCACCGTGCTCGCGCCCGGCTCCAACATGTTCCACTACGACCACATCCACGTGGATCTGGCGCGGCGCGACAGCGGCCGGCGCATCTGCAATCCGGCGGCGGTGCCGGGCGACGTGGTCGCGGCCCGCGCCGGCCAAGGCGCGTGGACGGCGCGGCGCGACGATCCCCATACGGGCTCGATCGGGCGCCGCGCCCCGCGCTGGAACGCGCGCGACGAGCGCTACGACGGGGCGCTGCCGCAGGCGCGGCCCGGTGAGGATTGAGCGATCCGCATTCCACCGAATATTCGGTCCCGGCGCCCCTGTGTATCGAGACGCGTCCGCGGACACGAGGCCAACGGCAGCCGCCGTCCGGGACGCGAAGACAACGGCGGGGGTGAAAGAGCCTTGCGCGGGATGGGGGTCCCGGCGCGAGGCTCTTTCTGTCTTGGCGTCGGTTTGCAGCCTCGCGCCAGCGCCGCGGGTCGGCTTGCTGCGTTTGGCTCTTGTTCACCACGCTTCCCCTGCGACACCGTGAGGCACCTCCTTTCCGGGCCGCGTTGAAATACCAATATGCGGCTTCGCGCCCCCTCGGGGGGCTCCGGGAGGAACTCGATGCTTCGCAAGAGCTTTCGTCCGCTGCTCGCGCTGCTCGCGATGGCGGCCACCTTCGCCTTCACGGTCGTCGAATCGGATGCGCGGGTGCGCGGCGGGTTCGGCAGCCGCGGCAGCAAGACCTATGCGGCACCGCCGCCGACCGCGACCGCGCCCAAGGCCGGCACCATCAACCGCTCGATGACGCAGCCCGGCCAGCCCGGCGCAGCCACGGCTGCGCGCCCGGCTGCGCCCGCCGGCGGCGGCTTCTTCAATCGACCCGGCCTGCTCGGCGGCCTCGCGGCCGGCTTCCTCGGCGCCGGCCTGATCGGCCTGCTGATGGGCAACGGCTTCCTGGGCGGGCTCGCGGGCTTGGCCTCCCTCATCGGCCTGATCCTGCAGGTCGGCCTGATCGCGCTCGTCGCCATGCTGGCATGGCGCTGGTGGCAGCGGCGCAGCCAGCCGGCTCTGGCGGCCGGCCCCGACCTGCGCGAGGCGGCTTCCGAGCAGCGCAAGTCCTTCGCCCTCGGCGGCGCGCTCGGCGGCGGGCACGGCAGCGCGTCGGTCGCACCGCCGTCCTTCGCGGCGGCGCCCCTCGAGCTCGGGGCCGAGGACTTCGACACCTTCGAGCGCCTGCTCGGCGAGGTCCAGACCGCCTATGGCCGCGAGGACATGGCCGCGCTGCGCCCCCGCCTCACGCCCGAGATGCTCTCCTACTTCGCCGAGGAGCTGGCCGAGAACGCGAGCCGCGGCGTCGTCAACGAGATCACCGACGTGAAGCTCCTGCAGGGCGACCTGTCGGAGGCTTGGCGCGAAGACGCCACCGACTATGCCACCGTGGCGATGCGCTATTCGCTGGTCGACCGCTATCTGGACCGCGCCAGCGGCCGTGCCGCCGAAGGCAACGAGGCGCCGCAGGAGGCGACGGAGCTGTGGACCTTCCGCCGCGACCGCGGCGGCTCCTGGGTGCTGTCGGCGATCCAGCAGGGCTGAGCGCCGCGATCCATTGCGACTCGAAGGCCGGGCCTGACCCGGCCTTCGTGCTTTTTTGCGGGACATTCGTCGGTGAGCGCGGGCGTCCCGGGTGTCGCCACGCTCCCGCGGGCCAGGCACGTCACGGCAGCCAACGGTTCCATGACACCATCGACCCGGCGGCGATCTCAACGGTTCATGCACGATTTCCATGCTTTGCTGCGCGCGACGGTGCAGCGCCCATGCGTATAGTCCTGGTAGACCCGAGCCGGACGGTCCGGAAATTCGTTCTGCGGCTCCTGTCGGCGCGCGGCTACGACGTGCTCGCCTTCGGCGACGCGCAGGACGCGCTCAACCGCATCAAGGTGGACCCGGACGTCGACGTCCTGATCACCAGCGCGGAGCTGATCTCCATGACCGGCATGGAGCTGTGCTGGGAGGTGCGGCTGCTCGCGAGCACGCGGCGGCCGATCTACATCCTGATGATGTCGGCGCAGCGCGACGGCCATTCGGTGGCCGAGGCGCTCGACAGCGGCGCCGACGACTATATCGGCAAGCCGCCGGCGCCCGAGGAGCTCTATGCGCGGCTGCGCGCCGCCGAGCGGCTCGCCGGGATGCAGCGCGAGCTGATCCGTCTCGCCACCACGGATCCGCTCACCGGCGCGCTCAACCGGCGCGCCTTCTTCGAGGCCGGGGTCGAGGCCTGCGACCGCGCCGACGCGGGCGGCACGCTCTCGGCCGTGATGCTGGACATCGACCACTTCAAGCGCATCAACGAGACCTATGGCCACGCGGTCGGCGATCAGGTGCTGATCGCGGTGGCGCGCGGGATCGCGGCCGAGAGGAGCGATTTCGGCCGCATCGGCGGCGAGGAGTTCGCGGGCCTGCTCGAAGGCTACGACCTCGACGCCGCGGCAGCGTTCGCGCAGCGGCTGCGCGCGCGCGTGGAGGCGCTCGCGATCGAGACCCCGCGCGGTCCGCTCACCTTCACGTGCAGCTTCGGCGTCAGCGAGCGCGTGCCGAACGAGGCCATCGACGACGTGCTGCGCCGCGCCGACGTCGCGCTCTACGACGCCAAGAACCATGGACGCAACCGCGTCGGCGTCGCCGACGAGACCATGTGGGTCTCGGACTACACGGCCGACGGCCGCCCGCTGCGCACCGGGCCGCGCAAGCGGCGCCCCGCGGACCTGTTCGAGCGCGTCGCCGAGGCGATGCAGGTGTCGCCGGCGGAGTAGGGCTCCGCCACTTGCTTCAAGCCGTCCCGTATCCGCCCGCGGTCGGGGTCTGGATGACGATCGCCTCGCCGGCGTCGATCACCGTGGCGTCGCAGCCCGCCAGGCGCTCCATGCGGCCGTCCTTGCGGCGCACCCAGTTCTCGCCGACCTGGCCGGCCTCGCCTCCCGCGAGCCCGAAAGGGCGCACGCGGCGATGGCCGGAGAGCACGGTGCATTCCATCTCCTCGAGGAAGCGGATGGTGCGTCGGATGCCGTCGCCGGCCTTCCACTTGCCGCGGCCGCCGGAGCCCGGCCGGATGTGGAAGTCCTCGAGCACCACGGGATAGCGGAATTCGAGCACCTCGGGGTCGGTGAGCCGCGTATTGGTCATGTGGGTGTGCACGGCGTCGGTGCCGTCGAAGCCGGGACCCGCGGGCGAGCCCGAGCAGATGGTCTCGTAGTACTGGTAGCGGGCATTGCCGAAGTTGAGGTTGTTCATGGTGCCCTGCGCGGCGGCGAGCGCGCCGAGCGCGCCGAACAGGCAGTTGGTCACGGCCTGCGAGACCTCGACATTGCCGGCCACCACGGCGGCCGGGTACTCCGGCGAAAGCATCGAGCGCGGCGGGATCACGATGTTGATCGGGCGCAGGCAGCCGGCATTCATCGGGATCTCGTCGTCCACCATGACGCGGAACACGTAGAGCACGGCGGCGCGCGTCACCGGCTCGGGCGCGTTGAAGTTGGTCGGCTGCTGCGGCGAGGTGCCCGTGAAGTCGACGGTCGCCTCGCGCTTGTCCTTGTCGACCGTGATCCTCACCTTGATCACGGTGCCCTGGTCCATCTCGTACGCGAAGGACGAGTCGTGGATCCGGTCGATCACGCGGCGCACGCTCTCGGCCGCGTTGTCCTGCACGTGTTGCATGTAGGCCTCGACCACCGGCAGCGTGAAATGCGCGACCATCCTGCGCAGCTCCCGCACGCCCTTCTCGTTGGCGGCGATCTGGGCTTTCAGGTCGTTGACGTTCTGCAGCGGGTTGCGGGCCGGATACTTCGCGCCGGTGAGCAGATCGTAGAGCTCCCGCTCGCGGAAGCGGCCGCGGTCCACCAGCTTGAAGTTGTCCATGTAGACGCCTTCCTGCTCGATGTCGGTGGCGTTGGGCGACATGGAGCCGGGCGAGATGCCGCCGACATCCGCATGGTGGCCGCGCGAGGCGACCCAGAACAGGATCTCGGCCTCATCGTCGTCGAACACCGGGGTGCAGACCGTGATGTCGGGGAGATGCGTGCCGCCGTTGTAGGGCGCGTTGATCGCGAAGACGTCGCCGGGCGCGATGCGGCCCTGGTTCTCGCGGATGACGGTCTCGACGGCGCGGTCCATGGAGCCGAGATGCACCGGCATGTGCGGCGCATTGGCGACCAGCGTGCCGTCATGCGCGAACACCGCGCAGGAGAAGTCGAGCCGCTCCTTGATGTTGACCGAGTAGGCGGTGTTCTGCAGCGCCACGCCCATCTGCTCGGCGATCGACATGAACAGGTTGTTGAACACTTCCAGCATCACGGGATCGGCTTGCGTGCCGATCGCGTGCTCGCGCTTCTTCGCGACCACGCGCGTGAGCACCAGATGGTTCTTGGCCGTGATCTCCGCCTGCCAGCCCTCCTCCACCACGATGGTCTGGTGCGGCTCGATGACGACGGCCGGTCCCGGCACCTTGTGGCCCGGCTTCAACCGGTCGCGCGTGAACACTCCTGCGTCGTGCCAGCCGCCGGAGTAGAAGCGTGTGAGGCGCGCCGGGGAGGGCAGGGGCTCGTCCGTCGTCTGCGCCGCCGGCTCCGAGAACTTCGCGCTGCCGCCGACCGCCTCGACCGACACGGCCTCGACGACGAGCTGCTTCGCCTCGTCGACGAAACCGAACTGCGCCCTGTGGGCGGCCTCGAACGAGGCCTTCATCGCGGCGAGCGAGCCGGCATTCACGACCAGGGGCGTGTCGGTGCCGGCGTAGCGGATGTGGGCGCGCACATGCACCGCGACGGCGTCGGCCGCTACGCCCTGGCCGATCACCTCCGCCGTCACGTCCCGGCCCAGCCGGCCGCCGATCTCGGCGATGGCGGCGAGGCCGTCATCGCCGAAGGCGAGCTCGATCGCCTGCTGGCGCGTCGCGCGGATGTCGGCGAGGCCCATGCCATAGGCGGAGAGCAGCGAGGAGAAGGGGTGGATCAGCACCCTGGTCATGCCGAGCGCGTCGGCCACCAGGCAGGCGTGCTGGCCGCCGGCGCCGCCGAAGCAGTTGAGCGCATAGCGGGTGACGTCGTAGCCGCGCTGTACCGAGATCTTCTTGATGGCGTTCGCCATGTTCTCGACCGCGATCCTGATGAACCCGTCGGCGACCTCCTCGGCGCTGCGGCCGCCGCCGACCTCGCGGGCGAGCGCGGCGAACGCGTCGCGCACCGCCGCGGCGTCGATCGGCTGGTCCTGCCCGGGCCCGAAGATCCGGGGGAAGAAGTCCGGGATCAGCTTGCCGAGCATGACATTGGCGTCGGTGACCGCGAGCGGCCCGCCGCGGCGGTAGCACTTCGGTCCCGGATTGGCGCCCGCGCTGTCGGGGCCGACGCGGAAGCGCGCGCCGTCGAAATGCAGGATCGAGCCGCCGCCCGCCGCCACCGTGTGGATCAGCATCATGGGCGCGCGCATGCGCACGCCCGCGACCTCGGTCTCGAAGGCGCGCTCGTACTCGCCGTCGAAATGCGACACGTCGGTCGAGGTGCCGCCCATGTCGAAGCCGATGAGATGCGAGAAGCCCGCCTCGCGCCCGGTCTCCGCCATGCCGACCACGCCGCCCGCCGGCCCCGAGAGGATCGCGTCCTTGCCCTGGAACAGCTCCGCCGCGGTCAGCCCGCCCGAGGACATCATGAACATGAGGCGGATCGCCTCGCTGGCGTCGGTCCCCATCTCCCGCGCCACCTGCGCGACGTAGCGGCGCAGGATCGGCGAGAGATAGGCATCGACCACGGTGGTGTCGCCGCGGCCGACCAGCTTGATCAGGGGTGAAACCTCGTGGCTGACCGAGACCTGCGGGAAACCGAGCGCGCGCGCGATTTTCGCGACCTCCTGCTCGTGCGCAGGATAGCGATAGGCGTGCATGAACACGATGGCGACCGCCTGGAAGCCGTCGGCCGCCGCGGCCTCGAGCGCGGCGCGCACGGCGGCGAGATCGAGCGCGCGCTCCACCGTGCCGTCGGCGCGCACGCGCCCGTCGACCTCGATCACGCGCTCGAACAGCATCTCGGGCTTGATGATCTGCCTGGCGAAGATCTTGGGCCGCGCCTGGTAGCCGATCCTGAGCGCGTCGCGGAAGCCGCGCGTGGTCACGAGCAGGGTGCGCTCGCCCTTGCGCTCGAGCAGCGCATTGGTCGCGACCGTGGTGCCCATCTTGACGGCGCCGACGCGGCCCGCGGGGATCGCCGCGCCCGCCGGGAGCCCGAGCAGGTCGCGGATGCCCTGCACGGCGGCGTCGCGATAGGCCTCGGGGTTCTCGGACAGGAGCTTGTGGGCGACGAGCGTGCCGTCCGGCCTGCGGCCGACCACGTCCGTGAAGGTGCCGCCGCGGTCGATCCAGAAGTCCCAGCTGTCCGTGCTCATGCGCCGCTCCCGTGCCGAGGCGCCAGCCATAGCGCTTTCTATTAAATCGTCAACATTTTGTTGACAAATTATTTGAAGTGGCGGAGGCTGAGCGCCGAGGGACCGGACAGGGGACATCGCCGCGCCATGACGCGCAAGAGGCAAGCGAGCAGGGCGGCCGCCGAGCTCGGGCCGATCGTCTCCTCGGCGCACCTGGCGAGCGGGGCGATGCCGGCGCTCTCCGAGCTCGAGTTCGGCCTGATCCTGCTCGGCCACGCCTTCGACCGCTGGATGGTGCGCTGCGCCGCCGCGGCGGGCGTGCCCGATCTTTCGGCGCTCGACGTGCTGGTGCTGCACACCGTCAACCATCGCGGCCGCGCCAAGCGGCTCGCCGACATCTGCCTCGTGCTCAACGTCGAGGACACGCACCTCGTGAGCTATGCGGTGAAGAAGCTCGAGGCGCACGCGCTCGTGGCGTCGAGCCGCCTCGGCAAGGAGAAGGCGGTCACGATCACGGCCAAGGGGGAGGCGACTTGCCGGGCATACCGCGAGATCCGCGAGGCGCTGCTGGTCAAGCCGGTGCTCGGAACCGGCGTGGACGCGCGCAAGCTCTCCGAGCTCGCTGGCACGATGCGTGCATTGTCGGGCCACTATGACCAGGCCGCGCGCTCGGCCGCGAGCCTGTAAGGCTCGCCTCGGGGATCACAATATGCGTAGACTCCGGGCAAAACGATGAAACCAAAGCGCCCGGATCAGCAGGGGGGAATGATCCAATGGCCAGCACGATCCGCCGGTTCCTGGACCGGCTCTATCTCGTCGCGGGATGGCTCGCGGGCCTGTTCCTGATCGTCATCTTCCTGCTGATGCTCGCGCTCTCGGGCGGACGCCCGGTCGGCTTCAACGTGCCGGCGGGAGACGACTTCGTCGCCTTCTGCATGGTCGCGATGGCGTTTCTCGGCCTCGCCCACACGCTGCGCTCGGGCGAGCTGATCCGCCTCAACCTGCTGATCGACCGGCTCGGGCCGCGCGTGCGCCACGGCTTCGAGCTGATCGTGCTCGTGATCGGCACCGCGTTCACGGGCTACTTCGCCTGGGCTGCGCTGCGGCTCACCTACGATTCCTGGCGCTTCAACGAGATGGCGCAGGGGGTGGTCGCGGTGCCGCTGTGGATCCCGCAGCTCGGCCTGTGCGTCGGGCTCGCCGTGTTCCTGATCGTCATGGTCGACGAGCTCCAGCATGTCGTCCGCGGCAACCCGCCCCGCCACGAGAAGCCGAAGCCGAAAACGGCAGCGGACGTGATCGAGCGCGCCATCGAGACCGGGGCCTGAGGATGGTCGCGGAGCTCGGCCTGGTCGGCCTCGCGGGCATCTTGCTCGGCCTGCTGTTCGTGCTGCTCGCCGCCGGCGTGTGGATCGCGGTGGCGCTGTTCCTGGTCGGCTTCGTGGCGATCTGGCTCACCACGCCGGTGCCGCTCGGCCAGGTGCTCGCCACCACGGTGTGGAGCGCGAGCGCGTCCTGGACGCTCGCCGCGCTGCCGCTGTTCATCTGGATGGGCGAGATCCTGTTCCGCACCCGCCTCTCCGAGGAGATGTTCCGCGGGCTCGCGCCCTGGCTCGGTCGCGTTCCGGGCGGGCTCTTGCACGTGAACGTGGTCGGCTGCGGCATCTTCGCGGCCGTGTCGGGCTCCTCGGCCGCGACCTGCGCGACCATCGGCAAGATCGCGCTGCCCGAACTGAAGGCGCGCGGCTACAACGATCGCGTGAGCCTCGGCAGCCTCGCGGGCTCGGGCACGCTCGGGCTCTTGATCCCGCCCTCGATCCCCATGGTCGTCTACGCGGTGGCGGCGAACGAGTCGGTGATCCAGGTGTTCCTCGGCGGCTTCCTGCCGGGCGCGATGGTGATGGGCCTGTACTCCGGCTACATCATCGTGTGGTCCTGGCTCAATCCGGCGCGCACGCCGCCCGCCGAGCCGCCCACCAGCTTCGTCGAGAAGCTGCGCGCCTCGGCGCGCATCCTGCCCTGCGTCGCGCTCATCCTGCTGATCTTCCTGTCGCTGATCCTCGGGCTCGCCACCGCCACCGAATGCGCGGCCTGGGGCGTGCTGGGGGCGCTGGTGCTCGCCGCGGCGACGGGCTCGCTCAGCTGGGCGTCGTTCTGGGCGAGCGTGATGAGCGCGACGCGGCTCACCTGCATGATCATGTTCATCCTCGCGGGCGCCGCCTTCACGACCGCCGCCATGGCCTATACGGGCATCCCGGTCGCGCTCGCCAACTGGGTGAACGGGCTCGGCCTGAGCCCCTATGTGCTGATCGCCGCGCTCACCGTGATGTACATCCTGCTCGGCTGCCTGATCGACGGCATCTCGATGATCGTGCTCACCACCGTGGTGGTGCTGCCGATGATCAAGCAGGCCGGCTTCGACCTCGTCTGGTTCGGGGTCTATCTGATCATCCTGGTCGAGATGGCGCAGATCACGCCGCCGGTCGGGTTCAACCTGTTCGTCCTGCAGAACATGAGCGGGCAGGACAGCTGGACGGTGGCGCGCGCCGCGCTGCCGTTCTTTTTCCTCCTGGTCGTCGCGGTGGCGATCATCACGGTATTTCCTGATATCGTGCTGTTCCTGCCGCGCCTGGCCTTTCCGGCTTGAGTTTCTAGAAGGGAGACGTGAACCATGCTGAAGACCGCTACCCGCCTCGCACTCGCGGCCGGAGCCGCGGCGTTCCTCGCCGCGACCGGACCCGCGACGGCGCAGACCAAATGGAACCTGCCGGCCGGCTATCCGGCCAACAACCCGCACTCGGAGAATCTCGTCGCCTTCGCCAAGGACGTGGAGGCGGCGACCAAGGGCAAGCTGCAGATCACGGTGCATCCGGCAGCCTCGCTGTTCAAGGTGCCCGAGATCAAGCGCGCGGTGGCGACCGGCCAGGCGCAGGCCGGCGAGGTGCTGATCTCGGTGCTCGAGAACGAGGACCCGATCTTCGGCGTCGACGTGGTGCCGTTCCTGGCGACCAGCTTCGCGGACGCCAAGAAGCTGTGGAAGGCGCAGCGCCCCGCGGTCGAGAAGAAGCTCGCCGCGCAGGGGATCATGGTCTTGTTCGCGGTGCCGTGGCCGCCGCAGGGCATCTACGCCAAGAAGGAGCTCAACACCATCGAGGACATGAAGGGCCTCAAGTGGCGCGCCTACAATGTCGGTACCGCGCGCATCGGCGAACTGGTCGGCGCGCAGGCCGTGACCATCCAGGCCGCCGAGCTGCCGCAGGCGCTCGCCACCGGCGTGGTCAACTCCTTCATGTCGTCGGGCGCGACCGGCTACGACTCCAAGGTCTGGGAGACGCTCACCCACTTCTACGACACCCAGGCCTGGCTGCCGAAGAACATCACCATGGCCAACAAGGCGGCGTTCGACGCGCTCGACAAGCCGACCCAGGAGGCGGTGCTCAAGGCCGCCGCCGCCGCGGAAGAGCGCGGCTGGAAGGTCTGGGAAGAGAAGACCAAGTGGTA
>PQAH01000038.1 GCA_003105195.1 Bradyrhizobiaceae bacterium | reverse complement strand
TTGCCGCCGGCGAGCACCACCTGCCGCTTGTCGCGGTCGATCGAGGCGGCCGCCTCGTGCACCACCTTCACCCCGCCCTTGCGCACCTTGTCGTAGGAATGCGTGATCGACTTGAAGTCGCGGAAGCCGCCCACATAGAGGTTGGAGAAGAAGCAGGTGGTGAAACTCTTCTGCGGCTCGATCAGGGTCACCTCGATCGCACCCGCCGAATCCTTGGCGACGTAGCGCGCGACCGTCCCGCCGCCCGGCCCGCCCCCCACCACCACCAGCTTCGGCTTCGCCTGCCCCAGCACCGCCGGCGCGAACAGCGGCGTCGAGGCCAGCGATAGCAGCGAGGCCCCCGCGAGCTCGCTAAAGCGGCGCCGTGTCATGTCCGTCATGGTCCCCTCCTTCATGTTGTCATGGTTGCTTGGTCTCTGAGAAATAGAGTGCAAGCGCCGCGATCTCCTCGTCCGTGAGGCGGCTTGCGATGTTCTGCATCACCGGGTTCGGCAGCTCTCTGCCGCGGTAGGCTCTCATCACGATGCCGAAGGTCGATTCGGCCATCCCGAAGATATTGGGGATCGTGCTGGTCGCCGTCCCGGTGCGGTGGCAGGTCAGGCATTCCGAGGCGAGATAACGCCCGAACTCCGCATCCGCCGCGCGCGATGTCCCCGCCCCGTGCCGCATGGCCGCCGCACTTGCGATCGCGACGGTGGCGGCGAGAACCAGCAACCGGCGCATGCTGTCCGGAACGACCGTCGCAGCGCGCCTCCTCCTGGACCTCCACGGGTCGCGAATCGAACCATCGGAAGCGAGGCGTTCCTGCTGTGGGTTCAACTGGGTGATCACGTAAAGATGCTTCCTGGCTGCTGTTGATCAGTCGATCGCTTGTCGCCGGGGCCTGGCCGCGGGTGTCACGTCGAGAATCCGGGCGCGGTCGATGATCTTGATGTCCGTCTTGCAGTCGGTCATGCAGGGGTTGGGGTTCCAGAACGCTCGTTCGGTCGTCTCGCGGTCGTCGTCGTGGAAGCCTCTCTCGTTGGGCATGCTGATCTTGCGGAACGTTTCTTTCGTCAGCTCGAAGTCCTCGTCGACGATGTCGTTGAGAAAAAGCAGGTAGGCGGCGACCGCATAGACCTCGTCATTGCTGAGCGATTGAGCGTCCCCAAAAGGCTGGGCACGCCTGACGTAATCGATGAGCGTCGACGCGTAGGGCCAATATGACCCGATCGTCTTGACCGGCCTGTCGCCTGCCAGCGTGCCGGCCCTGCCCGACAGGGCCGGCCAGCGCCCCAGGCCCTCTCCGAAATCGCCATGGCAGCCGGCGCATCGCTGGGTGTAGAGACCCTCGCCATCCTTCACGGCACCCTTGCCGGGCGGAAGTCCCTGGCCGTCGGGGCGTATGTCGATGTCCCAGCCGGCAATCTCCTCGGGACTGGCCTCTCGGCCGATACCGAGACGTCTTGAAACTTCGGCGGTCCGCTCGCCCGGCGCGTGGGGCGCAAGAGCACTCGCCGCTGCGGCGACCTTGCTCCACCCGCCAGGCAGAAGGCCGACAGCCGCCAGGACCACGAGCGCATGGAATAGCCTGGACGTTTTCGATGCGATCCCTCTTCGGGGCGCGCCGCATCGGAACGCCAGCATTGCGACAGGACGGACTGCTTCTGCGCCAGTTTCGCAACCGGCGCTCCGACGGAACGTCGGCCAAATTCGAGCATCCCGGAAACCTGGCTGAGGGCGGATCAACGCGTACCGGAGCGCGACGGCCATCAGGCGAGCGCAGCCATCTTCTTCGCCGACGATCTTGTTGCCTTCGGCATCGAGCCGGGCGCGAGAGGGTTGCCCCGGCGCCGGCGTCCGGCCCGCGTCCTGTCGGGGTTGATGGTCGGGGCGAGGAATACGGCGATCTCCCATCCCCAGGCCTATCCGTTCGTAACCAGCGATCCGTTCACAAACTCCAACCCCCAAGTGCGACCCTCACGTATACGCTGTCGACGTAGCAGGATCCGTCGTTCATCTTCGCAACAGCGATGACTTCCTGTGCAGAGGTCAGCCTGATCCGCGTCCTGACCCGCGCGGCACCGCTCGCGGGCGAGAAGTGGAACGCTGCCACGCCTCCGCAGGGATTGCCGTCGGCCACGACCAGCACATCTGTCACATGCGATGTCTCGGTCATCGGACTTTCGACGGAAACCACCAACGGAACCGTGTTGCCATTCGTCACAATCTCGGGAAGGTCGAGTTCGACCCTTCCGCGCGTGGGCCACTTGCCGCCGGTGAACCGTCTGATCAAGTCCAATGCGTCGTTCGTGGCGTATGCCGGCACGACCGACCCTGTCACCATTGCCGCGCCCAGCGCGCGTGCCCCCAGCGACAGCGCTTGTCGGCGGCTCAGGGCAGGCGTCACGGTGTTCGACATGGCGACACGACTCCCCCTCGGTCCCGTTGTCTCCGGTCACCGATGCTCATTCCGGCATCGCGGCGGCAAACGGACGCAGCCGTGCCCGGGATCGCGATCGGCGCGATCAGGGCGATGCTTCGCGATCGCTCTTCGGGGGATTGGCGGCAGACGAGTTCAAGGCTCGTGCCGCTGCAATTCCAGGCAATTGCCTCGCGTAGCGAGCCACGACCGCGCACAGGAACCAGGAAGGGAAATGCCCGACCTGATGTTCGTTTCCTCGACTGCGCCCGCAGTTCTGCCGCGAGACATCTCTTTATTCGAATAAGATAGCAATCCGGTCGAAATCTGTCCAGCACCGCAGGTGGCGGCTGTCGTCGACGCCGCGGCGCCTGTCCGATCCGCTCACGCCTCGAGCACGATCTTGGGCGCAGGTCGGCTGGACGCACCGGCAATGAGCTGATCGCGGACCTTGGCGGCAATGTCGCGATAGATCTTTGCGTGTGCCCCCTCGGACTCGCTTGAAACCACCGGCAGGCCGGAGTCCGACCTCTCGCGGATCTCCATGTGCAGCGGCACTTCGCCGAGGAACGGCACCTTCAGCCGTTCGGCCTCGTGCCGCGCCCCGCCATGGCCGAAGATGTCCGAACGCGTGCCGCATTGCGGACACAGGAAGTAGCTCATGTTCTCCACAATGCCGAGCACGGGCACGTTGACACGGCGAAACATGGCAATGCCTCGTCGAGCATCGATCAGCGCCAGATCCTGCGGTGTCGACACAATGACCGCTCCCCTGAGCGGCACCTGCTGCGCCATGGTGAGTTGGGCGTCGCCGGTGCCGGGGGGCATGTCGACCACCATCACATCGAGCTCCCCCCACGCGACATCATGCAGCATCTGGGTCAGCGCCGACATCACCATCGGACCGCGCCAGATCATCGGCGTCTCCTCGTCGACGAGGAAGCCGATCGACATGACGGCGATTCCGTACCGCATGATCGGCATCAGCTTGCCGCCGCCGGTCATTTGCGGCTGCTCCTTGATGGCGAGCAGTTTCGGTACCGAGGGGCCATAGATGTCGGCGTCGAGCATGCCGACCCTGAGGCCGAGATCGCGCAGGCCCAGTGCGAGATTGACGGCCGTCGTCGACTTCCCGACGCCCCCCTTGCCCGATGCCACCGCGATGATCGAGGCGACCCCCGGTACGGCGGGCGGGCCGCCACGCGCGTCCGGCGCCGGCCCCCGTGCCGGGGGAGCCGTCGGCTGCGGGGGGCGCCGAACGGCGCCCGGCGCACGCTCGGCCGTGAGCGCAACCATGACCGACGTCACGCCGGCGACCCCGCGTGCCGCCGCCTCCGCAGCCGCGCGCACCGGCTCCCAGGCCGGCACCAGGTCGGCGTCGACGCTGATCGAGAAGAAGACCTTGCCATCGTCGACGACGATGTCGGAGAGCTTGCCGGTCTTCGGCAGCGACGACCCGTCCGGGCTGATCACCGCTTCGAGGCTCGCGAGAATCTCGTCCTTTGCCGAAGCCATCACCTCGTCCCTCGTTGCTGCCAGCGGGCGCCGGCATCGACCGGCAGCGCTGCAGAGGATCGCGCGTTGCGCCGACGTGGGCGCCAACGCAATGCCGGCGCCCGCCTGTCCGCGATCTTGACCGCCGACGGGACGGGGCTAGGAGCCGCGCTTGATCAGGAAGCTGAAGACCTCGCCTTCCGTCTTCGCCTCCACGAGATCATTGCCGGTGGTGCGGCAGAAGGCCTCGAAGTCCTTGACCGCGCCGGGATCGGTCGCGAGCACCTGCAAGGTTCCTCCGATCGGCACGTCCTTGAGTGCCTTCTTGGCGCGCAAGATCGGCAGCGGGCAGTTCAAGCCTTTCACGTCGAGCACCTGGTTTGCCATATTGTACCTCTGGTGGAGCTGGTTGGTCGAGCAGGTCAGATGAAGAGGTTGATGTCGCTCTTGGTCGCCGTCTCGATGTAGGTCGCGGCGCCCCCGAGCACCGGCCCCTCGATCAGGTCGTCCGGCGTGTACTCGAACAGGTCCATCGTCATCTGGCAGGCGATCATCTTGACGTCGGCATCGACTGCCGCGGCGCGCAGTTCCTCGATCGAGGCGACGCCCTTCCTCTTGATCAGATTCTTCATCATTGCGGTCGTCGCGGCATCGACACCCGGGACGGCCGACATGAGATTGGGCATGCCGATATGCATGCCGAACATCGGCATCTCCATCGCGGCATTCCCGAGGGTCGTGACCTTCAGGTCCAACTTCTTCTTCAGGAGTGTAAGACCGTAGAAGGTGAAGAACATCGTGACCTCGAGGCCCATGGCGGCGGCCGTGGTCGACAGGATGAACGGCGGGTACGCCCAGTCGAGCGATCCCTTCGTGACGATGATCGACATGCGTTTGCTGTTGGAGTCGGCCATGGTGCACCTCATGCCCTCGTTGTTGCCACTTGTCCGCCCTGCCCGTCTCGCTCAGGTCGCCCAGATCAGGATTCCCAACACGAGCAGCGCCAGAAACAGCGTCTCGGCGACGATCAGCGCGATCGCCCGGCCGCCGACATCCGCCATCGCCTTCAGCGACGTCTGCATTCCAAGCGCCGCAATCGCCGTCACCAGGCACCAGCGCGAAACGCTCTTGATTGCGGCAAGCACGGTTGCCGGAATGAGGCCCGCGCTGTTGAGGAGCACCAGAGCGGCGAAAACGACGAGAAAGCCGGGCAGGCGCCACTCGCCTCCACCGCCGTCGCGGGCGCGAAGGAGAAATGACAACGTCATGACCACCGGCAGCAGCATCGCGACTCGAAGCAGCTTGGTGAAAGTCGCCACATTGCCGGCTTCCTCCGACACGGTGAAGCCGGCACCCACCACCTGTGCGACATCGTGGATCGTACCGCCGAGGAACACGCCGATCGCCGCGTGATCGAGATGGAAATACGCGATCGCGGCCGGATAGGCGATCATTGCGATGGTACTGAGTGCGGTGACGCCGATCACCGTGAAGGCGGTGTCGCGCTCGTGATTGACGCTCTTCGGCAGCACCGACGAGATGGCCAGGGCAGCGGATGCGCCGCAGATGGCAACGGCCCCCGACGTCAGGATGCCGAATCCGCGGCTGAGTCCCGCGATCCGGGCCGCCACGAGCCCGAACAGCATGGTCAGGATGACCGAGCCTCCCACGATGACGACGGGAGTCAGCCCCAGGCTTGTGATGTCGGCCGTCGTGATCTGCGCCCCGAGCAGCGCAACGGCGAAGCGAAGGATGCGCTTGGACGCGACCTCGATGCCGGGCACGCAGGGCCCCTCTTGCGACAGGAAGTAGAAGGCCATGCCGAGCAGCAACGCAAACAGCATCACGGGTCCGCCATAGTGCTCGGACAGGAAGGTCGCCGCGACCGCGACCGTGAGGCTGGCGAGCACGCCCGGAAAATGGCTTCGCAGACCCGCAACCGCCGCTCGGACTCGGGTCGCAAGCCTGGCCTGAAGGACGTCGCTCACGTTCGACCGCTTTCTCCGACCGGCCCGCGGTTGGCCACGCCGGGTCGACCGCCGCCGTGACTCGCCGTCCATGGCGCGCGTCGGTGCCGACCATGATGCGCTGCCTGCGTCAATACCGGCCTGCTCCCTTGTGCCGCTCCCGGGTGGCGCCCCGCGAGGGCGCTCACACGAACGGTCGCTGTACATATTCTATTTTTTGAATGATTGCTACAGGAGGGTTGGACGAATTCTCCGACGGCGCGCTCGAGGCCAGGGACAGCCAGCGAGCCCGCAACGCCGGTTGTCCGCCGCGCGCGGGATTCCGGATATCACGGCCAGGGGAATCGCTTGAAAACT
>PQAH01000037.1 GCA_003105195.1 Bradyrhizobiaceae bacterium | reverse complement strand
GGCGCCAAGCTCGCGGCGCCCGAGCGGCGCGTGGTCGCGACCATCGGCGACGGGGCCTACCTGTTCACCAATCCGGCCGCCTGCCACTGGGTCGCCGAGGCGCACGGTCTCCCGGTGCTCGCCGTCGTCTTCAACAACAGCCGCTACGGCGCGGTGCGCCGCGCCACCCTCGCGATGTTCGGAGACGGGGCCGCCGGCGCCGACGACGGGCGGTTCCTGGCCGACCTCGACCCGAGCCCGCCCTACGACGCGATGGCGCGCGCCCAGGGCGCGCATGCCGAGCGGGTGGAGCGGCCCGACGAGCTCGCGGACGCGCTGGCGCGGGCGCGCGCCGCGGTGGACGGCGGCCGGCAGGCGCTCGTCAACGTCATCTGTCCCTATTGAGGCAACCGATGTCGCCCGGCCTGGTCAGACCCGTCGTCGTCGCCCTGCAGGCGGTGCTGATCGCCTGCGTGGTGCTCTGGGTCGCCGACGCGCCGGGACGGCTGAACCTGGCGCTGTTCACCGAGCAGTTCCTCGCCACCGTGCTCGGGCTCACGCTGGCGCTGGTCTATTTCGGCTCCACGCCCGCGGGCGGACCCGCGAAGCCGGTCCCCCTCCACGACGTGGTCGCGGGGCTCGCGGGGCTCGCGGCCTGCCTCTACGTGGCGTTCCGCTATCCCGCGCTGATCCACGAGCTCGTCCACCGGCCCGTGGACGGCGTGATGGTCGCCTCGGTGATCGTGCTGCTGGTGCTGGAGGCGACGCGGCGCACCGCGGGGCTCGCGCTCACCATCGTGATCCTGGTGCTGTGCGGCTATGCGCTGCTCGGCTTCCTGCTGCCGGGCGTGTTCGCGAGCCGCAAGGTCGAGCTCACGCGACTTGCGGTCTATCTCGGCATCGACACCAACGCCCTGCTCGGCCAGTCGCTGCAGGTCGCGGTCGTCATCGTGCTGCCGTTCATCCTGATGGGCCAGATCCTCACCCGCTGCGGCGGCGGCGAGTACTTCACCGACCTCGCCATGGCGGCCATGGGCCGCTACCGCGGCGGCTCCGCCAAGATCGCGGTGGTGGGCTCGGGCCTGTTCGGCATGATCTCGGGCAGCGCGGTCGCCAATGTGGCGGGGGTCGGCATCGTGACGATCCCGCTGATGAAGCGCTCCGGCTTTCCGCCGCACACCTCGGCCGCCATCGAGGCGGTCGGCTCGACGGGCGGACAGCTGATGCCGCCCGTGATGGGCGCGGCCGCCTTCCTGGTCGCCGAGTATTTGCAGGTGCCCTATCGCGAGGTGATGATCGCGGCGTTCCTGCCGGCCCTGCTCTACTACGCGGCGCTGTTCATCCAGGTGGACCTCGAGGCCGCCAAGCGCGGCATCGCGGGCGCGCCGCTCGACCGGCTGCCCGCCGTGCTCACCGTGCTGGCGCGCGGCTGGCACTTCCCGATCCCCTTCGCGGCGCTGATCGGCGGGCTGGTCTGGTGGAACCTGCGGCCCGAGATCGCCGCCCTGCTCGCGACCGTGCTGCTGATCGTCTTGGGCATGACGTTCGGCTACGGCGGCAAGCGCCTGGGCGCGCGCGAGGCGGTCTCGGGCGTCGTCTCGACCGGCGGCAGCGTGCTCGACATCATCGTGGTCACGGCGGCGGCCGGCCTGGTGATCGGCGTGCTCAACCTCACGGGCGTCGCCTTCGGGCTCACCCTGCAGCTCCTCGCGGCGAGCGGCAACAACATCCTGGTCCTGCTCGTGGTCGCGGCGCTGGTCGCGATCGTGCTCGGCATGGGCATGCCGACGGTCGGCGTCTACGTGATCATGGCGACGCTCGCGGCGCCGGCCCTGGTGCAGGCCGGCATCGCGCCCATGCAGGCGCACCTGTTCGTGATGTATTTCGGCATGCTGTCCATGGTGACGCCGCCGGTCGCCTTCGCGGCCTTCGCGGCCGCCAACATCGCCGAGGCGGATTTCTGGCGCACCGGCTGGACCTCGGTGCGGATCGGCTGGTCGGCCTACCTGATCCCGTTCCTGTTCGCGCTCTCGCCGCAGCTGATCCTGCGCGGCGAGCCGCTGCAGGTCGCGATCTCGGCCGCGACCGCGCTGCTCGGCGTCTATCTCGGCAGCGTCGCGGTGGTGGGCCATCTGCGGGTCGCGGTCGCGCCGCCGCTGCGGCTGGCCTACGGCGTCCTCGCGCTGATGCTGCTCGCGCCGGTGGACCTGTTCGCGGGGGCGCCGATCGCGAACCTCGTCGGCGTCGCCGGCGCCGCCGCGGCCATCGCGTTCGAGCTGTGGCGCGGACGCGCGGCGCGCAAACCGGCCGAGAAGCCCGCAATGTCCCGCAACGCCTGACCTCGATACGACCAAGAAACGGAGCCGACGATGCGCATCGACGCCTATACCCACTTCTTCCCGCAGAAATACTTCGAGCGCCTGCTCGCCGGCGGCGTGCGCGACATCGGCAAGCGGGTGACCGAGCTCCCGGCGCTGCACGACCTCGACCTGCGCCGGAAGATCGTCGACTCGTTCCCGGACTACCGCCAGATCATCTCGCTGGCGCTGCCGCCGATCAGCGCCTTCAACGCGCCCGAGAAGGCCGAGGAGGTCGCCCGCATCGCCAATGACGGGCTCGCCGAGCTGTGCACCCGGTACCCCGACCAGTTCGCGGGCTTCGTCGCGGAGGCGCCGTTGACGGCGCCCGACGCCGGGGCGCGCGAGGCGGAGCGCGCGGTGCGCGAGCTCGGCGCCTGCGGCCTGCAGATCGTCACCAACATCAACGGCAGGCCGCTCGACCGGCCGGAGTTCGAGCCCTTCTTCGCGGCCATGGACCGGCTCGGCAAGCCGGTCTGGGTGCACCCGACCCGCGGCGCCAACCAGCCCGACTATCTCGACGAGGCGAAATCGCTCTACGAGATCTGGTGGACCTTCGGCTGGTCCTACGAGACCGCCGCCTTCATGGCGCGCATGGTGTTCTCGAAGACCCTCGACAGGTATCCGAACCTGAAGATCGTCGTGCACCATTTCGGCGGCATCGTGCCGATGCTCGAAGGCCGCATCGGCCCCGGCTGGGACCAGCTCGGCGCCCGCACCTCGGACGAGGACTATGTCTCGCTGCGCCAGAGCCTGAAGAAGCGCCCGCTCGACTACTTCAAGCAGGACTTCTACGCCGATACCGCGGTGTTCGGCGCCGATGCCGCGACGCTGTGCGGCCTCGCCTTCTATCGGCCGGACAAGGTCGTGTTCGCCTCCGACTGCCCGTTCGACCCCGAGAAGGGGCCGGGCTACATCCGCGAGACCATCCGCATCCTCGATGCCCTCGAGCTGACCCAGGAGCAACGCGAGCGGATCTATTTTCGCAATCTCGAAGCCATGACGGGAAAGACCTTCGTCAAATGACTCCGCGGTGGGCCACGGGGACCCGATGCCGCGGCGCACACAGACGTCTTCCCTTGCCATCACGGACGACATTTGCCTTCATGGTCGAAATCACGCGGCTGCGGCGAAGCCGGCACGAGACCGGCGGCAGCCCCAACGGGAGGACGCCATGATCGCACTCAGGAGGCTGCTGCCTCTCATCTGCGGAGCAACGCTGTTCGCCGGCGCCGCCGCCGCGCAGCAGGAGGTCAAGTTCGGCCATGTCGGCGCGCCCGGCTCGCTGTTCGCGCAGACCGCCGAGGAGTTCGCCAAGCGCGCCAATGCCAAGCTCGGCGACAAGGCCAAGGTCGTGGTCTACGGCTCGAGCCAGCTCGGCAGCGACACCGAGCTGATGAAGAAGCTCAAGCTCGGCACCGTCGACCTCGCGCTGCCGTCGACCGTGATGACCTCGATCGCGCCGGAGTTCGGCGTGTTCGAGATGCCCTACCTGGTGCAGGACCGCGGCCACGCCGCGCGCATCGCCAAGGAGATCATCCACCCGGTGCTCGGCCCGATCGTCGAGAAGCAGGGCTACAGGATCCTGGCCGTGTGGGAGAACGGCTTCCGCCACATCACCAACAGCAAGCGGGCGATCGTGAAGCCCGAGGACCTCAAGGGCATCAAGCTGCGCGTGCCGGGCGGCGTCTGGCGCGTGAAGATGTTCCAGGCCTACGGCGCGAGCCCGAGCCCGATGGAGTTCAAGGAGGTGTTCGTGGCGCTGCAGACCGGCGTCATGGACGGCCAGGAGAACCCGTTCGCGCAGATCTTCCCGGCGCGCTTCCACGAGGTGCAGAAGCACCTCTCGCTCACGGGCCACGTCTACACGCCGGCCTATGTGACGGCGGGCGCGAGCTGGCAGCGGCTCCCCGAGGACGTGCGCAAGTCGCTCGAGGCGACGCTCAAGGAGATGGAGCCGGTCGCGCTCGAGATGGCCGGCCGGCTCGACGACGAGTTCCTGGCCAAGATGAAGCAGGCCGGCATCGCGGTGAACGAGGCCGACAAGGCCGCCTTCGTCGCCGCCAGCAAGGCGGTCTACCAGGAGTTCGCCAAGGAGGTGAAAGGCGGACAGGAGCTGATCGACAAGGCGCTCGGCCTCGCCAAGGGCTCGTGACGCCGCGGCGGCGCGCCGGCCGCCGCGGCGGCGCGCCGCCCCTTCCCTCCGCCGTCCTTCCCGTCCCGCATTGCCCGAGGCCGCATGGGCCGCTTGCGAAGCATCTATGACCGCCTGCTGGAGCTGGTCGCGGTCGCGCTCATCGTCGGCGTCGCGGGAATCGTCATCGCGGGCTTCGTCTATCGCTGGCTCGGGCTGTCGCTGGTCTGGTACGACGAGGTCGCCTCGATCGCGCTCGCCTGGCTCACCTATTACGCGGGCGCTCTGGCGGCGCTGCGCGGCGCCCATATCGGCTTCCCGGGCCTGGTCAACGCCATGCCGGCGGGCCTGCGGGTCGGCGCGACCCTGTTCGCCTCGGCGGTGACGATCCTGTTCTTCGTGCTGCTCGCGGTCACGGGCGTCCAGGTCGTGCAGATCCTCGGCGGCACCACGCTGGTCTCGCTGCCCGAGGTCTCGCAGCAGGTCACGCAGTCGGCGATCCCGGTCGCCTCCGCGCTGTTCGTGCTGGCCGAGCTGATCCGCCTGCCCGACCTGGTGCGCGAGGCGCGGCGCGGACCGATCATCGAGCACGAGCTCAAGGAGGCGCTCGAGGCGGTCGACGTCGTGCCGATCGTGGCCGCGCGCGGGGACCCGCGGCCATGAGCGTCACGGTCGGGACCATGCTGGTCGTGATGTTCGGCCTGGTGATGGTGAACGTGCCGATCGCGGTTGCGCTCGGCGTGGTCGCGGCGGGAGCGATCTGGATCACCCAGGGCGCGTACATGCTCCCGAACGTCGCGCTGGTGATGTTCGAGGGCGCGACCAACTTCCCGCTGCTGGCGGTGCCGCTGTTCGTGCTCGCCGGCGGCATCATGAACGCCTCCTCGATCTCGCGCCGCCTGATCGACCTCGCGACCGCGCTGCTCGGCTTCATCCGCGGCGGCCTCGCGATGGTGAACGTCGGCACCTCCATGTTCTTCGCCGAGATCTCGGGCTCGGCGGTGGCCGACGTGGCGGCGCTCGGCTCGCTGCTGATCCCGGCGATGAAGAAGCGCGGCTACAGCAAGGAGTTCGCGGCCGCCGTCACCTCCTCGTCCGCGAGCCTCGCGATCATCATCCCGCCGTCGATCCCGATGATCCTCTATGCCGCCATGGCGCAGGTCTCGCCGGTGCAGATGTTCGTCGCCGGCATCGTCCCGGGCGTGATCGGCGGGCTCGCCCTGCTCGCGCTCTGCTACTACTACGCCCGCAAGTACGATTTCCCGGTCGAGGAGGCGTTCCAGCTGCGCCGCCTGGCGGCCGCCGCCCGGGAGGCGAGCTGGGCGCTGCTGATGCCGGTGATCATCCTGGGCGGCATCTTCGGCGGCTTCGTCACGGCGACCGAGGGCGCGGCGCTGGCGGTGGTCGCCGCGATCGCGATCGCGGGCGCGGTCTATCGCGATCTCGGCCCGGCGCAGCTCTATCGCGCCTGCGTCGATTCGGCGCTGCAGACCGCCGTGGTGATGCTGCTGGTCGCCTCCTCGGCCCTGATCGGCGTCTACCTGACCGAGAGCCACCTGCCGCAGAACCTCGCCCGCGCGGTGGTCGACCTCACGACCAATCCCTATGTGGTGCTGCTGCTGCTCAACGTCTTCTTCCTCGTGCTCGGCATGTTCCTGCACTCGGCCGCCGCGATCATCCTGACGGTGCCGATCGTGCTGCCGCTGATCCAGCAGGTCGGCATCGACCCGATCCATTTCGGCCTGGTGCTGACCCTCAACCTCGCGATCGGCCAGCAGACCCCGCCGGTCGCCTCGGTGCTGATCGCGGCCTGCTCGATCGCCAGATCCGACATCTGGGAGACCACCAAGGCCAATCTCGGCTTCATCGCAGTGCTGCTCGCGGTGCTGGTGCTGTGCACCTACGTGCCGTGGATCTCGCTGGTGCTGATCGATGTGTTCTACAAATAGGGAACCCGGAGCCGACAGGCAGCCGGCCAGTTCGGGTTCGCTTTCCCCCAGCGCATGTGTCACTGTGGCGAGGACGCGCCCCCGCCTTGCCGACCGGCGGGCGCAGGTGGCGCTCGGAGGCGGAGGATCCGTCAGGGTCCTCCGCTTCTTTTCTCCGGCCGACGGTGCACAGTGAACAGGAACCTCTTGATGATTGCCGCGATCGTCGCTGCGGTCTTCGTCTATACGGCGATCCGCCTGAGCTAGGACGCCAGGCTCATCTCCAGCACGCGGGCGACGTGCAG
Organism: Bradyrhizobiaceae bacterium; assembly: GCA_003105195.1. Classification (GTDB taxonomy): domain Bacteria; phylum Pseudomonadota; class Alphaproteobacteria; order Rhizobiales; family Xanthobacteraceae; genus FEB-22. The sequence goes on along the minus strand of PQAH01000037.1, from coordinate 40,672 downwards.
GGCGGCGCGGCCGGTGCCGTCGTGGATCTGGTGGCGGCAGGAGGTGCCGTTGGCGACGACGAGCGTGTCGGCATCGGCCTTGCGCACGGCGGGCAGCAGGGAGAGCTCGCCCATGGCGAGCGAGACGTCGAGGGTCTCGGCGCCGTAGCCGAAGGCGCCGGCCATGCCGCAGCAGCTCGACTCGACCGGCTCGACCGCGAGGCCCGGCACCAGGCCGAGCAGCGAGGTCGCGGCGCCGAACATGCCGAAGGATTTCTGGTGGCAATGCCCGTGCACCAATGCGCGGCGCGCCGTCGGCTTCAGGTCGAGCGAGAGGCGTTGCGCGGCGGCCTCGCGCACCAGGAACTCCTCGAACAGCAGCACGTCCAACGCGAGCTCGCGCGTGTGCCCGCCCGTCAGCAGCGCCGGAATCTCGTCGCGGAAGCCGAGCACGCAGCTCGGCTCGAGTCCCACCACGGGCACGCCGCGGACCACATGGGGCGCGAGCGCCGCCATGGTCCGCTCGGCCTCGTGCCGCGCCTCGTCGACCTTGCCGACCGAGAGGAAGGTGCGGCCGCAGCACAGCGGGCGTTCGCCATCGGCGGCGCGGGCCACGTGCACGCGGTAGCCGGCGGCCGCGAGCACGGCGGTGGCGGCGTGCAGGTTCTCGGGCTCGAAATAGCGGTTGAAGGTGTCGGCGAGCAGCACGACCTCGGGCCCGCCCGCCGGACCCGTGGGGGTCGGCGGATCCCGGAACCAGTCCGCGCGCCAGCGCGGCAGGCGCCGGCGCGCGCTCAGGCCGGCGACCAGCTCGGAGAGCATCGCGGCGCCGGGCAGCAGGTCGCGCAGGTTGGCGAGCCACGGCAGCCTGGCCGCATAGGGCGCGTAGCGCGGCAGATAGCCGACCAGCCGGTCGCGCAGCGAGAGGCCGCGGCGGGCCGCGCGGGCGGCCAGCACCTCGATCTTCATGCGCGCCATGTCGACGCCGGTCGGGCATTCGCGCCGGCAGGCCTTGCAGGAGACGCAGAGGCTCAGCGTCTCGCGCATCTCGTCGGACGCGAAGGCGTCGGGCCCGAGCTGGCCCGTGATCGCGAGGCGCAGCGAGTTGGCGCGCCCGCGCGTGACGTCGCGCTCCTCGCGGGTGACCCGGTAGGAGGGGCACATCACGCCGCCCGAAAGATCGCGGCAGGCGCCGTTGTTGTTGCACATCTCGACGGCGCCCTGGAAACCGCCGCCGGCGCCGGGCCAGGCCGACCAGTCGAGGACCGTCGCCATCTCCTCGCCGCGATAGCCCGGGTGGTAGCGGAACCGGGTGCGGTCGTCGAATTTCGGCGCGCGCACGATCTTGCCGGGATTGAACAGGCCCTGCGGATCGAAGCGGTCCTTCACGGCCTCGAAGGCGCGCGCCAGCCGCGTTCCGAACATGACCTCGTTGAACTCGGAGCGCACCAGGCCGTCGCCGTGCTCGCCGGAATGCGAGCCCTTGTACTCCCGCACGAAGCCGAACGCCTCCTCGGCGATGGCCCGCATCGCCTTCACGTCCTTGTCGAGGCGCAGGTTGAGCACCGGCCGCACGTGCAGGCAGCCGACCGAGGCGTGCGCGTACCAGGTGCCGCGCGTGCCGTGCCGCTCGAACACCTCGGTGAGCCGGCGCGTGTAGTCGGCGAGGTGCTCGAGCGGCACCGCGCAGTCCTCGACGAAGGAGACCGGCTTCCCCTCCTGCTTCATGGACATCATGATGTTGAGGCCGGAGGTGCGCACCTCGGTGATCGCGGCCTGCAGCCGCGGATCGGTCACGGCGACGACGCCGCCGCGCGAGGCGCCCGGCTTGTCCCAGGCATAGCCGAGGCTCTCCATCAGCTCGCCGAGCCGCTTCAGACGCCGCAGGTTCTCGTCCTGGTCGTCCTCGCCGAACTCCACCAGCAGGATCGCTTCCGGCTGCCCGTTCACGAATTCGCGCAGGGTCGGGCGGAACATCGCGATCTCGGACGCGAGCTCCAGCATCGTGCGGTCGACCAGCTCGACCGCGATGGGATTCAGCTTCACGATGTGCTGGGCCGCATCCATGGCGCCGTGGAAGCTGCCGAAGTGGCAGGCGCCGACCGCGCGGCGGCCGAGCAGCGGCGACAGCTTCAGCTCGATGCGGGTCGAGAAGGCGAGCGTGCCCTCGGAACCCACCAGGATGTGGGCGAGGTTGTGCGCCGGGGCATGGGGGGCGAGCGCATCGAGATTGTAGCCGCCGACCCGGCGCTGCACCTTGGGAAAGCGCGCCGCCACCTCCTCGGCCTCGCGCAGGCCGATGCCGAGCAGGTCCTGCGCCAGCGGCCGCAGCCGCGCATCCTTCAGGTCGGCGAGCCCGGCTTTCACCTCGCCGAAACGGGAGCGCGTGCCGTCCGCCAGCACGGCGTCGATGGCGATCACGTTGTCGCGCATGGTGCCGTAGCGCAGCGAGCGGCCGCCGCAGGAATTGTTGGCCGCCATGCCGCCGATGGTGGCGCGCGAGGCGGTCGAGACGTCGACCGGGAACCAGAGGCCATAGGGCCGCAGCCGGCGGTTGAGCTCGTCGAGCACGATGCCGGGCTCGACCATGCAGCGCCGCTCGCCGACGTCGAGGGCGACGAGGCCGGTGAGATATTTCGAGCAGTCGATCACCAGCGAGGCGCCGACGGTCTGGCCCGCCTGGGAGGTGCCGCCGCCGCGCGGCAGCACGCTGACGCCCTCCTCGCGCGCGAGCGCGATGGCGCGCTCGGCCTCCGCCGTGCTGCGCGGCGCCACCACGCCGAGCGGCATGACCTGGTAGTGCGAGGCGTCGGTCGCGTAGCGGCCGCGGCTGAAGGCATCGAACAGGACGTCGCCCGTGATCTCCGCCTTGAGCCGGCGTTCAAGCCCCGGCACGAGCTGCGCGCCCATTCCCACCGCCTACTCGATGTCCGGCACCATGCGCGCCGGGATTGTTCTTGACCAAGTTTCGCATCCGGCCTTGATAGCCACAAGCCGAACCCCTTCGCATCGGCCGCGAGAGTGGTTACGCTCGGTCAGCTTGTGGATTGTCGCGCGAAGCAGCCAAGGACACGCCGATGCCCCAGAACTCGTCCCGCACGGCCGGACGTCATTTCCTGCAGATCCCCGGCCCGACGCCGGTGCCGGACCGGATCCTGCGGGCGATGGACATGCCGGTGATCGACCACCGGGGCCCGGACTTCCAGAAGCTCGGCCGCCGCGTGCTCGACGGCATCAAGACCGTGTTCAAGACCGCGAGCCCGGTCGTGATCTATCCGAGCTCGGGCACCGGCGCCTGGGAGGCGGCACTGAGCAATACGCTCTCGCCGGGCGACAAGGTGCTGATGTACGAGACCGGGCATTTCGCGACGCTGTGGAAGTCGATGGCCGTGAAGCTCGGCCTGGCGCCGGAGTTCATCCCCTCGGACTGGCGCGCGGGCGCCGACCCGGCCGCGATCGAGGCGCGGCTGAAGGAGGACAAGGCACACGCGATCAAGGCGGTGTGCGTGGTGCACAACGAGACCTCGACGGGCTGCGTCACGCAGGTCGGCGAGGTGCGCAAGGCGATCGACGCGGCCGGCCATCCGGCGCTGCTGATGGTGGACACCATCTCCTCGCTCGCCTCGATCGACTACCGCCACGACGAGTGGGGCGTGGACGTCACGGTGGGCGGCTCGCAGAAGGGCCTGATGCTGCCGCCGGGGCTCGGCTTCAACGCGCTGAGCGGGAAGGCGCTCGCCGCGACCAAGGACGCGAGGCTGCCCCGGTCCTACTGGGCCTGGGACGAGATGATCGCGTCCAACAAGACCGGCTATTTCCCCTATACGCCGGCCACCAACCTGCTCTACGGCCTCGCCGAGGCGATCGACATGCTGCACGAGGAAGGGCTCGAGAACGTGTTCGCGCGCCACGACCGCCACGCCGAGGCGACGCGCCGCGCGGTGCGCGCCTGGGGGCTCGAGGTGTGGTGCCGCGAGCCGAAGCACTATTCGTCCTCCCTCACCGCCGTGCTGATGCCGGCCGGCCACGACGCCGACCAGTTCCGCAAGACCGCGCTGGAGCATTTCGACGTCTCGCTCGGCACCGGGCTTTCCAAGATCGCCGGCAAGGTGTTCCGCATCGGCCATCTCGGCGACACCAACGATCTCACCATCCTCGGCACGCTCGCGGGCGTCGAGATGGGCCTCGCCCTCGCCGGCGTCCCGGTGCGCAAGGGCGGCGTGCAGGCCGCCATGGACCATTTCACGGCGCAGGCGAGCCCGGCGCGCGCCGCGGCGGAGTGACCATGAGCATCGAATTCCTGGTCACCTCGCTGATCGTGATCGCCTCGCCCGGCACCGGCGTGCTGTTCACGCTGGCGGCCGGCCTCTCGCGCGGCGCGCGCGCGAGCGTGGTCGCGGCCTTCGGCTGCACGCTCGGCATCATCCCGCACATGGCGGCCGCGATCCTGGGGCTGGCGGCGTTGCTGCACACCAGCGCCCTCGCCTTCCAGGTCCTGAAATATCTCGGCGTCGCCTACCTGCTCTACATGGCGTGGAGCGCGCTCAAGGAGACCGGGGCGCTGCGGGTCGAGCCGGAGGTCGGCGCGCGCTCGGCGATCCAGGTGACCGTCACGGCGGTCCTGATCAACATCCTCAACCCGAAGCTCTCGATCTTCTTCCTCGCCTTCCTGCCGCAGTTCGTGCGTGCCGACCAGGCCGATGCGCTCGGGCACATGCTGCTGCTCAGCGCGGTGTTCATGGCGCTGACCTTCGTGGTGTTCGTCGGCTACGGCCTGTTCGCGGCCTCGGTGCGCCACCACATCATCTCGCGCCCGCGCGTGCTCGCCTGGATGCGCCGCACCTTCGCGGCCGCCTTCGCGGCGCTCGGCGCGCGGCTGGCGTTCGCGGAGCGGTGAGTCCCATGGCCATGCTGGCGGGCAGCATCGAAGAGGCGGTGGCGTCGATTGCCGACGGCGCCGTGCTGGTGGTGCCGCGCGAGGTCTCGGGCGTCGCCATGGCGGCGACGCGGGCGCTGATCCGGCGCCGGGTGAGGCGCCTGCACCTGGTGGCGCTGCCGACCTCCACGCTGCAGGCGGACCTCTTGATCGGCGCCGGCTGCGTCGCCACGCTCGAGACCTCGGCCGTCAGCCTCGGCGAGCTCGGGCCGGCGCCGCGCTTCACGGCCGCGATCCTCGGCGGCACGCTGCGCATGAAGGACGCGACCTGCCCGGCGCTCTACGCGCAGCTGCAGGCCGCCGAGAAGGGCGTGCCGTTCATGCCGCTGCGCGGCCTGATCGGCTCCGACGTGCTGGCGCACCGCCCCGACTGGCGGGTGATCGAGAACCCGTTCGGCGCGGACGATCCGATCGTGGCGCTGCCGGCGCTCGCGCCGGACGTGGCGCTGTTCCATGCCGCGCTGGCCGACCGCGACGGCAACGTCTTCATCGGTCGCGACCGGGAGCTCGTCCTGATGGCGCATGCGGCGGCGCGCACCATCGTCACGGTCGAGCGGCTCAGCGACGGCAACCTGCTCGAGGATCCGGCGCTCGCGGCCGGCACGCTCGCGGGCTTCTATGTCGAGAGCGTCGCGCTGGCGCCGCGCGGCGCCTGGCCGCTGCCGCTCGCCGACCACTACCCGGCGGACACGGCGCACCTCGCCGACTATGCCCGGCTCGCCGCGACGGCCGAGGGCTTCGCGCGCTACCTCGACGAGCACGTGCATGAGCGGCGCGCCGCCTGAGGTCCGCGACGAGGAACTGCTCGCCGACACGATCGCGCGGCTGATCGGCGAGGCGCGCCACGTGGCGATCGGCAACGCCTCGCCGATCCCGGCGACCGCCGCGCTGACCGCACGGGCGCGGGGCAACGGGCGGCCCACTGTCTCGCTGCTCGGCAGCCGGCGGCACACCTTCTTCAACGACGGCGGGCGCGAGCTGTTCGACTGCGCGGGCCAGGGGCGCATCGACGTGTTCTTCCTCTCGGGCGGCGAGATCGACGGCGAAGGGAACATCAACCTGGTGAGCATCGGCGACTACGACAAGCCGACGGTGCGCTTCCCGGGCTCGTTCGGCTCCGCCTATCTCTACTACGTGGTGCCGAAGGTGATCCTGTTCCGGCTCGAGCACTCGCGCCGCACCCTGGTGCCGCGCGTCTCCTTCGTCAGCGCGCCGGGGACGAGCGCGCCGAACGTCCACCGGCCGGGCGGGCCGGTCGCGCTGGTCACCAACCGCTGCCTGTTCGCCTTCGAGCGCGCACGCCGCCGCTTCCGCCTGGAGAGCGTGCATCCCGGGCATACGGTCGCGGAGGTGATCGAGCACACGGGCTTCGACTTCGACCGCCCCGACAGCGTGCCGGTGACGCCGGCGCCCTCCGCGGAGACGATCCGCCTGATGCGCGAGACCGTGGCGCCGCAGCTCGCCGAGGTCTATCCGCAGTTCGCCGAGAGAGTGTTCGGGATCCGCAGGGCGGGTTGGTCTCCGCAGGGTGCGATAGGCGCGTAGCGCCGTATTGCACCACGCCACACGCGGTGGGCGCTGCCGGTGCAGTACGCCGCTGCGCGGCCATTGCACCCTGCAAGGCAACCCACGCTACGAGCAGAGCCGAATCGCCGGGCAGCACCGCGCGGGCATCGCGCCGAAGCGCCATGCATGGATCGAAAGTCCGAGACGGCGCGATGCCCCCCCCTACGAGTCCGCGGCCTCCTCGGCGAGCCTGGCGCGCCAGTCGCGGCGGGCGGAGAGGAAGGAGAGCGCGGAGAGCGCGAGCAGGGCGGCGCTGACGACCAGCAGGGCGAGCGCGATCGGGCGCTGCACGAAGATCAGCCAGCCGCCGTCGGACATGATCAGCGACTGGCGCAGGCTCATCTCGAAGATCGGCGCGATCACCAGGCCGAGCACCAGGGGGGCGGGATCGAACTTGAACTTCTTCAGCGCGTAGCCGACCACGCCCATGATCAGCATGATCCAGACGTCGACGATCGAGTGGTTCACCTCGTAGACGCCGATCACGCAGAACATGATGATCAGCGGATAGAGATAGGCGTAGGGGATGCGCAAGAGGTTCACGAACAGCCCGACCAGCGGCAGGTTGAGCGCGAGCAGCATCAGGTTGCCGACATACATGGAGGCGACGAAGCCCCAGAACACGTTGGGATGGTCGGCGACCAGCGTGGGGCCGGGCGGGATGCCGTGGATCAGCAGCGCGGCGATCAGCACGGCCGTCACCGGACCGGTCGGGATGCCGAGCGCCAGCATGGGCACGAAGGCGCCGGTGGAGGCCGCATTGTTGGCGGACTCGGGGCCCGCGACGCCCGCGACCGCACCCTTGCCGAACTCCTCGGGATGCGCCGAGACGCGCCGCTCCACCGCGTAGGAGAGGAAGCTCGAGATGATGTGCGCCGAGCCCGGGATGATGCCGATCAGGAAGCCGAGCAGCGAGCCGCGCGCGATCGGCATGCGGGCCTGGCGCCATTCCTGGCGGCTCGGCCAGAGCTCGCGCAGGCGCGGCCGGTGCACGGGGCCCGCGACCTGCCGGCTCGGCGTCGCCAGGATCTCGCCCAGGCCGAACAGGCCGACCGCGACCGGCACGATGCCGAGCCCGTCGCCGAGCTCCGGAATGTCGAAGCTGTAGCGGAAATGCCCGGTCATCACGTCGATGCCGACGGTACCGAAGAGCAGGCCGAGCGCCGCCATCAGCAGGGTGCGGACGAGCGAGCCGGTCGACATGTAGGCGAGGAAGATCAGGCCGAGCACCAGCAATGCGGTGTATTCGGGCGGTCCGAAGCGCAGCGCGACGACGGCGAGCGGCGGAGCGATCACGGTGAGCATGATCACGCCGAAGGTGCCGGCGATGAAGGACCCGACCGCCGCGATGCAGAGCGCAGGGCCGGCGCGCCCCTTGCGCGCCATGGCGTTGCCGTCGATGCAGGTCATCACCGAGGCGGCCTCGCCCGGGATCCGCAGCAGGATCGAGGTGGTCGACCCGCCGTACTGCGAGCCGTAATAGATGCCGGCGAGCATCACGATCGCCTTGGTGGCGTCGAGGCCGAAGGTGATGGGCAAGAGGATGCTGATGCCGGCGAGCGGCCCGATCCCCGGCAGCATGCCGACCAGCGTGCCGACCAGGCAGCCGAGGAAGGCGTACCAGAGCACGTCGGGACGGAACGCGACCGAGAAGCCGAGCAGCAGGCTGTCGAGGGTCGTTTCCATCAAAACCCCAGCAGCCCGCGCGGCACCGGCGCCTTCAAGGCCTTGCCGAACAGCCAGTAGGCCGCGAGCGTGAGGGCGACCGCGTAGAGCGCCGCCGGCAGCGGGTGCTTGCGCTCGACCACCACCAGCAGGGCGAAGACCAGGAGCGACATCGTGAGGATGAAGCCGAGGGTGGTGTAGAGCGCGGCCGCGGCGGCCGCGATCGCGACCACCAGCGCCGCATGGCCGCCGTCGCGCCAGTCGATCGCGGAGAACGGCTCACCGTCGCGCGCAGTCGCCATCAGCACGACGGCGAACGCCATCATCAGGCCGGCCGCGAGCTTCGGCATCATGCCGGCGCCCGGCTGCGACAGGGTGCCGAAGGGAAGCTCGCCCGAGAGCGCGAACACCACGAGGCCGAGGACGACGAACGCGCCCCCGGCGACGTGGTCGGCCTTGAGCATGAGCGCGCCCTTGCTAGCCCTGGACCCGCCCGATCGCCTGCACGGCGGCCTCGACGCGCTGGGCGTCGGCGTCCCAGAAGGCCTTGAACTCGGGCTGGTCCAGGTAGGCGACGTCCTGGCCGACATTGCCCATGGCCTTCTTGAAGGCCTCTGCGGCCGCTGCCTTGCGCGAGAACTCGCGCCAGGCCGCAATCATGGCGTCGGGGGTGCCCTTGGGCGCGAACAGGCCGACCCAGAGATAGAACTCGACATCGTAGCCGAGCTCCTTGAGCGTCGGCACGTCGGGAAGCGCCGGCGCGCGCCTGCCGCCGAAGGAGGCGAGCGCGCGCAGCTTGCCGGCCTTGAGCTGGCCGCTCGCCGCCGCGATCGAGGAGCACAGCACCTGGGAATTGTTGCCGAGCAGCGCGGTCAGCGCCGGGCCGCCGCCCGCGGTCGGCAGATGGCGGAGCTCGATGCCGGCCGCCTTGTTGAACAGGGCCATGGGCAGGTGCAGCGCGCCGTAGAGGCCCGAGGACGACATGACGATGCCGTTCGGCCGCTTCTTGGCGTCGTCGACGAACTCCTTCAGGGTCTTGTAGGGCTGCTGGTCGTTGACCACGATCAGCATCGGGTCGGCGATGAAGCGCGCGACCGGGATGAAGTCCGCGCGCGTGAACTTCGGCGCCCGCCCGAACAGCTTGTCGACCTCGGCGAAGCCCGAGATCGAGGTGATGTGCATCAACAGCGTGTAGCCGTCGGGCCTGGCATTGGCGGCGTACTGCGCGCCGACCTGGCCGGCCGCGCCGGCCTTGGTCTCGATCACCACCGGCTGCTTGACGATCGGCTCGAGCACGGCGGCGAGCGGCCGGGCGACCACGTCCACGGCGCCGCCCGGCGGAAACGGATTGACGAAGGTGACGGGACGCGACGGATAGGCCTCCTGCGCCCATGACGGCGAAAGCGAGAGCGCGGCCGCCGAAGCCGCGGAACCCACGACGAAACAGCGTCTGTCCATGGCGTCCTCCCGGAATGGCGATCGTTGCCGCCGGCGGACAGTTCCGAGCCGCTCGCTCGCCTGTCCTTGGGGCGATGCTATCGATGCGCGCGATCGGGTCAACCGAATGCGCGCAGCACGGGCGCGCCACATTTCACCGGCGGAAAAGCGGCGCGCGTCATCCCAGGAAGGCGCCGCCGTTCACCTGGATGGTCTGGCCCGTGATGTAGCGTCCGCCCGGGCCGCAGAGGAAGCGGACGGTGGCGGCGACGTCCTCGGAGGCGCCGCGGCGGCCCGTGAGCGTGTCGTGGACGAGATGGTGCGCGGGCTCCGGTCCCTGGCGCGCCGTGTCGATCAGGCCGGGCGCGACGCAGTTGACGGTGACGCCATGGGGCGCAAGGTCGTGGGCGAGCGCGCGGGTGAAGCCGACGAGGCCGGCCTTGGCGGTCACCACATGGGCGCGGTTCTTCGCGCCCGTATGGGCGCTCAGGCCGCCGATGTTGACGATGGCGCCGGCCCCGCTCGCCGCGAGATGCGGCAGGCAGGCCTGCACGCAGTGGAAGGCGCCGTCGAGGGTGACGCCCAGCACCTCGCGCCACTCCGCGAAGCCGAGCTGGTCGAGCGGCCGCTCGCGGCGCAGCGCCGCGTTGTTGACCAGGATGTCGATGCGGCCGAAGCGACGCAGCGCGGCCCCGGCCATGGCGGCGACGGCCGCGGCGTCCGCGACGTCGCCGAGGGCGGCGAGCGCCTGCCCGCCGGCCGCCGCGATCTCGCGCACCACCGCCTCGGCCTCGCCGCGGTTCGACCGCGCATTGACGACCACGGCGGCGCCGCCTGCGGCGAGCGCGAGCGCGATGGCGCGGCCGATATTGCGTCCCGCGCCCGTGACGACGGCGACGCGGCCGGCAAGCTCCCCCGACTCCGCCATGCGGCTACCCCCCTCAAGGTCGAGCGGCCCGCCGCACCGCGGGCTCAGGTCCCGGTGAAGACCGGCTTGCGCTTCTCCATGAAGGCCTTGCGGCCCTCATGGTAGTCGTTGCTGGCGAAGCAGCGCTGCACCATCTCGGCACAGCGCGCGACGTCGCGCTTCGCCTCGTCCTCGAGCGCCTCGCCGACGATGAACTTCACGGCGTTCACGGTGAGCGGCGCATTGCCGGCGATCGTCTCGGCATAGTCCCTCACATAGGGCTCGACCTCGGCATCGGGCAGCACGCGGTTGACGAGCCCCATCTCGCGCGCCTCGGCGGCGTCGAACTGGCGCGCCGTGAAGAAGATCTCCTTGGTGAAGGCCGGGCCGACCAGGTCGATGAAGCGGCGGATGCCCGCATAGGCGTAGCCGAGGCCGAGCCGCGCGGCGGGCAGCGCGAAGCGCGAGTCCTCCGCGCAGATGCGCAGGTCGCAGCACACCGCGAGGCCGAGGCCGCCGCCGATGCAATAGCCGCGGATCATCGCGATGGTGGGCTTGGGGAACTCGTGCACGGTCGCATAGGCGCGCTCGACCGCGGCATTGTAGCGGGCGACCGCCTCCGCGTCGGCGCGCTCGTCCTCGAACCGGGAGATGTCGGCGCCCGAGACGAAGGCCTTGCCGCCGGCGCCGGTGAGCACCACCACGCGGACCTCGGCGTCGCGGGCGAAGTCCTCGAGGATGCGCGCGGTCGCCTCCCACATGGGAAGCGACATCGCATTGTGCCGCTCCGGATTGTTGAAGATGACGGTGCCGACCCGCCCCTCCTTGCGCGAGAGCACCTTGTCGGTCTGGGTCATGATCGGGATTCCTTGCTGCTCGGGAGCGCGTTCACAGGATCTTCGAGTCCCGCAGCGCCGCGATCTCCTGGCGCGAGAAGCCGAACTCGGCGAGCACCTCGTCGGTGTGCTCGCCGCGCGCGGGCGGCGGCGCGGCGAGGCGGCTCGGCGTGCGCGACAGCGACACCGGCTGGGCCAGCAGGTTCAGCGTCGCGCCGTCCCGGGTGACGACCGGCTGGGACGGACCGAGATGGCGCACCTGCGGGTCGGCGAACATCTCGTTGACGCGGTAGATCGGCCCGCAGGGCACGCCGGCGCCGTTGATGCGCTCGACCCATTCGGCGCTGGTGCGGCCGGCGAGCCGGCGCTCGATCTCGGCATTGAGCGCGTCGCGGTTCTTGGAACGCGCCGCGCCGGTCGCGTAGTCGGGCACGTCGAGGAGGTCGGCGGCGTCGATCGCCCGGCACAGACGCTCCCACATGGTGTGGCCCGCGGTCGCGATGTTGATGTGGCCGTCGGCGGTCCCGAACACCCCGGTCGGAATGCTGGTCGGATGGTTGTTGCCGGCCTGGGGCGCGACCTCGCCGGCGACCAGCCAGCGCGCGGCCTGGAAGTCGAGCATGAAGATCTGCGCCTGCAGCAGCGAGGTCTCGATGCGCTGGCCCTCGCCCGACTGCTCGCGCTCGATGAGCGCCACCAGGATCCCGATGGCGGCGAACAGGCCGGCCGAGAGATCCGCGATCGGAATGCCGACGCGCACCGGCCCCTGGCCGGGCAGCCCCGTGATCGACATCAGCCCGCCCATGCCCTGGGCGATCTGGTCGAAGCCCGGGCGCGTCGCATAGGGGCCGGTCTGCCCGAAGCCCGAGATGCTGGCATAGATCAGGCGCGGATTGACGGCGCGCAGCCTCTCGTCATCGATGCCGAGGCGCCGCTTCACGTCGGGCCGGTAGTTCTCGACCAGCACGTCGGCCTTGGCGACCAGGCGCTCGAGGACCGCGACGCCCTCGGCGCTCTTCAGGTTGAGGGTGAGGCCGCGCTTGTTGCGGTGCAGGTTCTGGAAGTCGGCGTTCTCGCGCGGGCCGCCGAGCGGCTCGCCGCCGTCCATGTGCTCCGGGGACTCGATCTTGACGACATTGGCGCCCCAGTCGGCGAGCTGGCGCACGCAGGTCGGCCCCGCGCGCACGCGCGTGAGGTCGAGCACCGTGAAGCGCGACAGCGCCGTCGAGGCCCGGGGAAACGGCATTCGGTCGTCTCCGATACGGATGACGCGGGGGCCCGAACTTCCCCGATCGGTGTCGTCTTGTCCATGCCGGCGCGCGGCGCGGCTTGCAGGGCATGAAAGGCGCCGCGGCGGCGCCGCCGGCCGCGAGGCGGGGCCGATCCGGCCCGAATCGAAACGCCGCCGCCGCGGGTCTCGCGGCGGCGGCGCGGGATGCGCGATCAGGAGAGCCTCAGCTGCCCACCTCGCCGCTGATGATCGGGCCGAACAGCTCCCAGCGCTCGCCGGTGAAGCGCTGCATCTGCATCTGCTCGATCGGGTAGAAGTCGGTGCTGCTGGTGTTGATCTTGATGCCGGGCAGCAGCATCGGCGGCGCGAAGTCCTTCAGGCTCGCGGCCTGCTTCATCACGTTCGCCCGCGTGAGGTCGTCGCCGCACTGCTTGAGGACCTGCACCAGGGTCTGAGCGACCGTGTAGCCGTAGACCGTGAAGCTCGAGGTCTTGTCGCCCTCCGGGAAGTACTTGTCCATGAAGGCGGCCCATTCCTTCAGGCCGGCATCGTCCTTCCAGGTCGGGTCGGTCGCGTCCTTGATGTAGCCGGTCGAGAGGATGCCCTTGGCGGCCTCGAAGCCGGCGGGCTTGAGCACGGAGCCGACCGAGTTCGAGACGTTGTTGAGGAGGTGCACCGGCTTCCAGCCGATCTCGTGCATCTTCTTGATCGCCTGGGCGGCGAACTTGGGCGTGGTCACGTTGAAGAACACGTCGGCGCCGGAGGCCTTGAGGCTGATGATCTGCGAGTCGACGGTCGGATCGGCCGGCTCGTAGGGCGCCTCGGCGACGATCTTGATCTTGCCGCCGAGCCCGTCCTTGAGGCCCTTGACGTAGTCCTTCCCGTAGTCGTCGTTCTGGTAGAGGATCGCGACCTTGCCCTGGGGATGGTTCTTGAGCAGGTACTGCGCGTAGATGCGGCCCTCGCTCTGGTAGTTCGGCTGCCAGCCCATGGTCCAGGGGAAGCTCTTGGGATCGCCCCATTTGGTGGCGCCGGTGGCGACGAAGAGCTGCGGCACCTTCTTGGCGTTCATGTACTTGTGGATCGCCGTGTTGGACGGCGTGCCGAGGCTCTGGAAGATCAGGAGCACCTCGTCGCTCTCGACCAGCTTGCGCGCCTGCTCGACCGCCTTGGGCGGGCTGTAGCCGTCGTCGTAGGAGATGTAGTTGATCTTGCGGCCGTTGATGCCGCCGTCGTCGTTCACCTTCTTGAAGTAGGCGCCGATGGTGCGGCCGATCAAGCCATAGGCGGAGGCCGGGCCGCTGTAGGGATTGATGTTGCCGATCTTGATCTCGGTGTCGCTCGCGCCGGTATCGTATTTCTTCTGCGCGGCGGCGGGGGTCGCAACCGCGACGAGACCCGCCGCGGCGGTGGCCATCAACAGGCGTCTGCTCAGCATGACATTTCCTCCATGATGCCGGCCGTTCATCGGCCGTGTCGCACGAATTTGCCGATGATCAACCGGCAAAGCCCGGCCGCGCCCGAAGGCATGGCGTAGATGATGAGCATGAGGATGACCCCGTAGGCGGCGCCCGCGAGGCCCTTGGAGATGTGCTCGGCGATGTTCGGCACGAACAGCACGAACAGGCCGCCGAACAGCGTGCCGGGGATCGAGCCGACCCCGCCGACCACGAGGCCGACGAACAGGCCGATCGCGAGCACGAAGGTGAAGCTGTCCGGGGCGACGAATGAGATCGCGACGGCGCCGAGCGCGCCGGCGACGCCGGTGTAGAGCGCGCTCACGCCGAAGGTGAGCGACTTGTAGAGCGAGACGTTGATCCCCATGGCGCTCGCCGCGATCGGGTGGTCGCGGATCGCGATCATGGCGCGCCCGGTACGGCTGCCGACCAGGTTGACGGCGCAGGCGTAGAGCACGAGCGCGACCGCGAGGGAGAGGAAATAGAGCCACTGGTCGGAGTTGAGCGGCAATCCGAAGGGTGCGTCGGGCTTGATGATGACGATGCCCTGCACGCCGCCGGTCCAGGGCTCGAGCGGTGTCGACTTGAGGATCTGCGGCATCGCGACCGCGAGCGCGAAGGTGGCGAGCGCCAGGTAGATGCCCTCGAGCCGCAGTGCCGGCAGGCCGAACAGGAAGCCCGCCACGAAGCAGACCATGCCGGCGGCGGGCAGCGTCCAGTAGTAGCCGAGGCCGCCGTGCTCCATCATGATCGCGGCCGTGTAGGCACCGAGCGCGTAGAAGGCGCTGTGGCCGAGCGAGAACTGGCCGTTGAAGCCGGTCAGCAGGTTGAGCCCGAGGATCGCGATCGCGTAGATGATCGCCAGCGTCATCTGGAAGATGAAGAAGTTCTTGGCCGCGAAGGGCACGGCGAGCGCGACCGCGAGCGCGCCCGCGATCGCGAGCCGGCGCCAGATGTCGAGCGAGACGCCCGCGAGCGTGCCGGCCGGCGGAGACTTGACGTGGGCGACGGCGCGGTCGTGCATGGCTCAGACCCGGGTGACGACGCGGCGGCCGAACAGGCCGGAGGGCTTCACGATCAGCACCGCGACGATGATGAAGAGCGCGATCGAGAGCTTCAGCTCGCGGCCGACATAGGGGATGAAGGTGCCCGCGAGGTTCTCGACCACGCCCACCGCGAAGCCGCCGAACACGGCGCCGCCCGGGCTGGTGAGGCCGCCCACCACCGCGGCCGCGAAGCCGTAGAGCAGGATCGAGAGCATCATGTTGGGCTCGAGGAACACGACCGGGGCGATCAGCATGCCGGCGACCGAGCCGACCGCCGCCGCCATCCCCCAGCCGAGCGCCACCATCCAGCCGACGCGGATGCCGGCGAGCCGGGCGGAGTCCGGATTGGCGGCCGCCGCCCGCATCGCGAGGCCGACGCGGGTGTGGCGGAAGAACAGATAGAGCAGCACGAGGAGCACCAGGGTGACCGCGATCATGCCGGCGTCGTGGGCGCTGATCAGGCGCTGGCCGAACAGCGGCTGCGTGCCGAACGGGCTCGGCACGCTCTTGATGGTGAAGTCCCAGATGAAGCCCGCGGCCGAGTTGATGATCGCGAACAGGGCGATGAACATCACCACGTGGGTGAGCACCGGCGCCTTGTGGATCGGCTTGAACACGGTGCGCTCGATGACCACGCCGGCCAGGAACGAGATGGCGATGGTGAGCACGAAGGCCGCCCAATAGGGCACGCCCCATTGCAGGAGCTGCCAGGCGATGAAGGTCGAGAACATCGCCATCTCGCCCTGGGCGAAATTCAGGTGGTCGATCGCCTGGTAGATCATCACCACGGCGAGCGCCATGCAGGCATAGATGCCGCCGGTGGCGAGGCCGGCCAGGACCTGGTGCAGGAGGAGCTCCATGGCGCTGGTTCCTACTCCGCCGCCGTCCCGGCCGAGCGAGCGCAGCGAGCGCGCGCCGGGATCCATGACCACCGCATTCCAGACTCCGCTTCACAGGGGATATGGATCCCGGCTCTCGGCCGGGATGACCGCGGAGGAACTTGTGCGCACATCGGCATTCTCAATACCCCAGATAGGATCGGCGGATGCTCTCGTCGCCGCGGATCTCGGCGGAGGGGCCGGACATCACCAGGCGGCCGGTCTCGATCAGGTAGGCGTGGTCGGCGAGGTCGAGGGCGAGCGCGGCGTTCTGCTCGACCAGCAGCATGCTCACCTTCTCGCTGCGATTGAGGGTGCGCAGGATCTCGAACATCTCGGCGACGATCATGGGCGCGAGCCCGAAGGAGGGCTCGTCGAGCAGCATCAGGCGCGGGCGCAGCATCAGGGCGCGGCCGATCGCCAGCATCTGCTGCTCGCCGCCCGAGAGCGTGCCGGCCTGCTGGCCGCGGCGCTCCTTGAGGCGCGGGAAGTAGCCGTAGACGCGCTCGATGTCGCCGGGGATCGCCTTGCGGTCGCGGCGCGACATGGCGCCGATCTGCAGGTTCTCCTCGACGGTCTGGCGCGTGAAGGTGCCGCGCCCCTCCGGCACGTGGGCGACGCCGCGGCGCACGATGTCCTCGGTCGCCTGCCCGAGCACGGGCTCGCCGCGGAAGCGGATCTCGCCGGTCGCGCGCACCATGCCGCTCAGCGCGCGCAGCATGGTGGTCTTGCCGGCGCCGTTGGCGCCCAGCATGGTCGTGATGCCGCCCTCGGCGAGCCGCAGGTCGAGACCGAACAGCACCTGGGTGGGGCCGTAATAGGCGCAGATGCCGGTTGCCTCGAGGAGACAGGCGCTCATGCCGCGGTCCCCAGATAGGCCGCGATCACGTCGGGGTCGCGCTGCACTTCGGCGGGCGTGCCGTCGGCGATCTTGCGGCCGAAGTCCAGGGCCACGACCTTGTCGCAGATGGACATCACCAGATTCATGTGGTGCTCGACGAGCAGCACCGTGAGCCGGCGCTCGTCGCGGATGCGGCGGATCAGCGCCCCGAGCTCGTCCACCTCGCCGTGGTTGAGGCCGCCGGCCGGCTCGTCGAGCAGCAGCAGCCGCGGCCGCGCCGCGAGCGCGCGCGCGAGCTCGACCCGCTTCTGCACGCCGAAGGGAAGGTCGGCCACGCGCCGGAACGCCACGTCGCCGAGATCGAGATAGTCGATCAGCTCCCAGGCCGCCTCGGTGAGCGCGCGCTCCTGGCGGCCGACCGTGGGCAGGCGCACCGCGTCGCCGAAGAAGCCGCTGGCGCCGAGGTGGTGGCTGCCGGCGCGCACATTGTCGAGCACCGTCATGGTGCGGAACAGCGCGAGGTTCTGGAAGGTGCGGCCGATGCCGATCTCGACGATGCGGTGCGCCGGCTTGTCGAGGATGCTCGCACCCTCGAACAGGATGTCGCCGGCGACCGGCGTGTAGAGCCGGCTGAAGCAGTTGAACAGCGTGGTCTTGCCGGCGCCGTTCGGGCCGATCAGCCCGAGCATCTGGCGTTCCGCGATCGTGAAGGAGACGCCGTCGAGCGCGACGATGCCGCCGAAGCGGACGCCGATCCCGCGCACCTCGACCAGCGGCGCCGCCGGATCCGCGGCGGCGGCGCGCGACGACATGGTCTCGACGACCGTCACGGCCGACACCCGAAGAATCGCGATCCGGGACGCAGGCCCGCGAGGCGCGCGGCAGCCACGTGCCACTCCATACGCTTCCCCTTCTTCGACCCTGCGGCTCTTGCTGCCGGCGCACCCCGAGGATGCGTCAGCGGCCGCCCAGGTCCACTTCGACGTTACGCACCATGTTCACGAGCCGCGGGCCGATGTCGGACTCCAGCCGCTCGCGCGTGAACTGAAAGGCCGGCGCCCCGCAATTGAAGGCGAACAGGCCGGAGCCGTCGGGCGCCAGGCAGGCGGCGCCGACCGCGTTGATGTCGCGCTCCCATTCGCCGAGCGAGAGCGTGAAGCCGCGCGCCGCCACCTCCTTGACGGCGCGCTCGATGCCGGCCTTCACCTGCGGCCAGTTCTTGCCCTCGGCGCGCTTGACGTAGCCGAGCAGCCAGTCGCGCTCGGGCTCCGACATCGCAGCGATCATGGCGCGGCCCATGGCCGTGGTGGCGACCGGGATGCGCGAGCCGAGCGCGAGACGCAGCATCACGCCGTACTTGCTGCGGCAGTGCTCGACATAGATCAGGCCCAGCCGGTCGCGCGTGCCGAGCGCGACGGAGGCGCCCGCATAGTCGGCGAGCTCCTGCATGTGCACGCGCGCGACCTGGCGGATGCGCATGTTGGCGAGCGCCGAATAGCCGAGCGCGAGCGCGGCGGGCGTGAGCTGGTACTTCCCCAGGCGCTCGAGATGGGCGAGGTAGCCGAGCTTGGTGAGCGTATAGGTGAGGCGCGAGACGGTCGGCTTGGCGAGGCCGGTGCGCTCGGCGATCTCGCCGTTGCCGAGCTGTCCCTCGCTCGGCGTGAAGGCGCGCAGCACCTCGAGCCCGCGCGCGAGCGCGGTGACGAACTTGCGGTCCTTGCCGTCGGCGTCGGCCTCGCGCACGCCCATCACGGGCGCCACGATCTTCGCCGCCGATGTTCCGCCCTGCAGGGACATGCCCACCCTCGCGATTGACAAGGATCATCACCCGATCCTAGCGTCGCGGTCAATGTTGCAGAACATCATTCCGCGTAGCGGAATTGACCGCGGGCGTGGGCGGCCGCTTCAGCCGGCGACCCGGCATGGTAAGGACAGGGCGCGCGCGGCACCGCGCGATCATTCATGTGTTCCGTGATCCGGGGATAGGGAAGTGAGCCAGCTCGTCAGTCTCGTGCGCGACGGCAATGTCGCGCTGATCGTCATCGACAACCCACCCGTGAACGCGCTGTCGAGCGCGGTCAGGGCCGGGATCCTCGAATGCTTCCGCGCCGCGCGCGACGACGCGCAGGTCGCGGCGATCGTGTTCCTGGGCGCGGGACGCACCTTCGTCGCCGGCGCCGACATCACGGAGTTCGGCAAGCCGCCGCAGCCGCCGGTGCTGATCGACGTGATCGCCGAGATCGACCAGTCGCCGAAGCCGACCGTCGCGGCGATGCACGGCACGCCGCTCGGCGGCGGCTTCGAGGTCACCCTCGCGTGCCATTTCCGGGTCGCCGCGCCGGGCACCCGCGTCGGCCTGCCGGAGATCAAGCTCGGCCTGTTCCCGGCCGCCGGCGGCACGCAGCGCCTGCCGCGCCTCGTCGGCATGGACAAGGCCGCCGCCATGATCCTCTCGGGCGAGCAGATGCCGGCCGAGGAGGCGCTCGAGATCGGGCTGATCGACGAGATCGTCGCGGGCGACCTGCGCGCCGGCGCGGTCGCCTTCGCGAAGCGCGTGGTGGCCGAGAAGCGCCCGCTGCGCCGCGTCAGCGAGCTGGACGACAAGATCGCGCCCCTGCGCGCCGATCCGGCCCGTTTCGACGAGATCATGGCGAGCCACATGAAGCGCGGGCGCGGGCTCGACGCGCCGAAGGCGGTGGTCGAGTCCATGCGCCAGACGCTCACGCTCGACGTCGAGGAGGCTTCGCGCAACGACCGCGACACCTTCGTGCGGCTGATCCCGGGCGAGCAGTCGCGCGGGCAGCGCCACATCTTCTTCGCCGAGCGCGAGGCCGCCAAGGTGCCGGGCGTGTCGAAGGACGTGAAGGCGCGCGCGGTGCGCCGCGCCGCCGTGATCGGCGCCGGCACCATGGGCGGCGGCATCGCGATGTGCTTCGCCAATGCCGGGATCCCGGTGACCGTGGTGGAGACATCGGGCGAGGCGCTCAAGCGCGGCCTCGACACGGTCGCCAAGAACTACAAGACCTCGGTGACGCGCGGCAGCCTGACGGCCGAGGAGATGGAGCGGCGCATCGGCCTGATGAGCGGCGCCACCGACATGGACGCCGTCAAGGACGCCGACCTCGTGATCGAGGCGGTGTTCGAGGAGATGGACATCAAGCGGCAGATCTTCGGCGCGCTCGACCGGATCACGGGACCGGACGCGGTGCTGGCGACCAACACCTCCTATCTCGACGTGAACGCGATCGCGCGCGAGACGCAGCGCCCGGCCTCGGTGCTGGGCATGCACTTCTTCAGCCCCGCCAACGTGATGCGGCTGCTCGAGGTGGTGCGCGGCGAGCGGACCTCGCCGGAGGCGCTCGCGACCGCCATGGCGGTCGGCCGCCGGCTCGGCAAGGTGCCGGTGGTGGTCGGAGTGTGCCACGGCTTCGTCGGCAACCGCATGCTGCGCGCGCGCTCGATCGAGGCCGAGCGGCTCCTGATCGAGGGCGCGCTGCCGCAGGAAGTGGACGGCGCGCTCACCGAGTTCGGCTTCCCGATGGGGCCGTTCGCGATGGGCGACCTCGCGGGGCTCGACGTGAGCTGGCGCATGCGCAAGGCGCAGGGCACGCGCGCCGAGATCGCCGACGCGCTGTGCGAGGCCGGCCGCTTCGGGCAGAAGACCGGCAAGGGCTTCTATCTCTACGAGGCGGGCGCGCGCACCGGAAAGCCCGACCCGGAGGTCGAGGCGATGATCGTCGGCGTCTCCAAGCGCCTCGGCGTGACGCGGCGCCCGATCGGCCGCCAGGAGATCCTGGAGCGGCTCGTCTATCCCATGGTCAACGAGGGCGCGCGCATCCTCGAGGAAGGGATCGCGACCCGGCCGGGCGACATCGACGTGATCTGGATCTACGGCTACGGCTTCCCGGCCTGGCGCGGCGGCCCGATGTTCTACGCCGACACGGTCGGGCTGAAGACCATCTGCGAGCGGCTCTCGGCGCTCGCCACGGCGAGCGGCGACAAGCGTCACGAGCCCGCGGCGCTGCTGCAGCGGCTCGCCGCGGAAGGCCGCGGCTTCGCCTCGCTCGACGAGAAGAAGTCCGCCTGATGAGCGGCCGGCCCTACCGCTGGGAGAAGTCGTATCCGCCGGGCCTCGACTGGGGCACGCCGATCGCGACCTCGACGCTGCCCGAGCTGCTCGACCGGGCGGTGGCCTCCTTCGCGGAGCGGCCGGCCATCGATTTCCGCGACCGGAAGGTCAGCTATCGCCGGCTCGGCGAGACGAGCGCGCGCGCCGCGGCGGGCCTCGCCGGGCTCGGCATCGGACCCCGCGCCGCGGTCGCGCTCTATCTGCCGAACGTGCCCTGGCATCCGGTGGCGCTGTTCGGCGCCGCGCGCGCCGGCGCGCGCGTGGTCCAGCTCTCGCCGCTCGATGCGGAGCGCGAGCTCGCCCACAAGCTCGGCGATTCGGGCGCGCGCACGCTGATCACGGTCGATACGAGCCCGCTGCTGCCGACGGCGCTGAAGCTCAAGGCCGCCGGGCACGTCGACCGGGTGATCGTCGGCGACGACGCGGCCTTCGGCGAAGGTCCGGCCGCGCCCGTGCCCTTCACGGCGGACGCGGCCACGATCGCGTTCGACCGCCTGATCGCCGAGAGCGCGCCGCTCGCGCAGGGGCCGCGCCTCGACAAGGAGGACGTGCTGCTGCTGCAGTACACGGGCGGCACCACCGGCCTGCCCAAGGCCGCCATGCTGACCCACGCGAACCTCACGGCCGCGGTCTCGATCTACGAGGCCTGGTTCAGCGGGCAGCGCGCCTCGCGCCCCGGGCAGGAGCGCGTGCTCTGCGTGCTGCCGCTGTTCCACATCTACGGGCTCACGGCCGTGTTCCTGCGCCACATCGCCAACGGCAACGAGGTGCTGCTGCGCACGCGCTTCGACGTCGAGGCGGTGGTGCGCGACATCGAGGAGAAGAAGGTCACCTTCTTCCCGGGCGTGCCGACCATGTGGATCGCGTTCCTCAACCATCCGGGGATCGGGACGCGCGACCTGTCCTCGCTGCGCGTGTGCTCGTCGGGCGGCGCGCCGCTGCCGGTGGAGATCGCCGAGCAGTTCGAGCGCCTGACCGGTCTGCCGCTGCGCAACGGCTGGGGGCTCACCGAGACCTCGCCGGCCGCGACCACCGCGCCGCTCGACGCCAAGGTGCCGGCGGGCTCCTGCGGCCTGCCGCAGCCCGGCATCGTGATCGACGTGGTCGCGGCCGACGCCCCGACGCGCCTGCTCGGGCCGAACCAGGTCGGCGAGTTGCGCATCAAGGGCCCGAACGTCATGAAGGGCTACTGGAACCGGCCCGAGGAAACGAAGGCCGCCTTCGCGGACGGCGGGTTCCTCACCGGCGACATCGGCACCATGGACGAGAACGGCTTCGTGTTCGTGGTCGACCGCAAGAAGGACATGATCATCTCGGGCGGGTACAACGTCTATCCGCGGGCGATCGAGGACGCGATCTACGAGCACCCCGACGTCGAGGAGGTGATCGTGATCGGCGTGCCCGATCCCTATCGCGGGGAGGCCGCCAAGGCCTTCGTCAAGCTCAAGCGCGGCGCGGCGCCGCTCGCCCTCGAGACGCTGCGCGACTTCCTGGCCGACCGGCTCGGCCGCCACGAGATGCCGGCCGCGCTGGAACTGCGCGAGACGCTGCCGAAGACCGGCGTCGGCAAGCTCTCGAAGAAGGAACTGATCGCCGAGGAGCGGGCGAAGCTCGCCCTCGCGGAGCAACGGACATCGTCTTCAGGGAGGCCATGATGCCAGACGCCGTGATCGTTTCCACCGCCCGCACGCCGATCGGCAAGGCCTATCGGGGCGCCTTCAACGTCACCCACGGCGCGACGCTGGGGGGACACGTGGTCAAGCACGCGGTCGAGCGGGCCGGAATCGCCCCCGACGAGGTCGAGGACGTGATCCTGGGCTGCGCCATGCCGGAGCGCGCGACGGGCCAGAACATCGCCCGGCTCTCGGCGCTGCGCGCCGGGATGCCGGTGAGCGTCGGCGGCGTCACCGTCAACCGCTTCTGCTCCTCGGGCCTGCAGACCATCGCGATGGCGGCGCAACGGATCATGACCGGCGAGGCCGACGTGATCGTGGCGGGCGGGCTCGAGAGCATCAGCCTGGTGCAGGACGGGCGCGACGCCCCCGTGAAGGAGGACTGGCTGCTCGCCCACAAGCCCGAGGTCTGGCTGCCGATGATCGACACCGCCGACATCGTGGCGGCGCGCTACGGCGTCACCCGCGAGGCGCAGGACGCATACGCGCTGGAGAGCCAGCGGCGCACCGCCGCCGGGCAGCAGGCCGGCCGCTTCGCGGACGAGATCGTGCCGCTGCCGAGCGTGAAGAAGGTGGTCGACAAGGCGACCAAGGCCGAGAGCCTCGAGGAGGTGACGCTCAGGAGCGACGAGGGCAACCGGCCCGATACCACGCTCGACGGCCTCGCGGCGCTCAAGCCGGTGCGCGAGAACGGCTTCATCACGGCCGGCAATGCGAGCCAGCTCTCCGACGGCGCCTCGGCCTGCGTGGTGATGAACGCGAAGCTCGCGGAGCAGCGCGGCCTCACGCCCCTCGGCACCTTCCGCGGCTTCGCGGTGGCGGGCTGCGAGCCGGACGAGATGGGGATCGGGCCGGTGTTCGCGGTGCCGAAGCTCCTGAAGCGCACCGGCGCGAAGATGGACGATATCGACCTGTGGGAGCTCAACGAGGCCTTCGCGAGCCAGGTGCTCTACTGCCGCGACCGCCTCGGCATCCCGCAGGACAGGCTCAACGTCGACGGCGGCGCGATCGCGATCGGCCATCCCTACGGCATGAGCGGCGCGCGCATGACCGGGCACATCCTGATCGAGGGCCGCCGGCGCGGCGCCCGCCTCGCCGTCGTCACCATGTGCATCGGCGGCGGCATGGGCGCGGCGGGGCTGTTCGAGATCCACTAGCGCATGTTCCGGCGAAGTGGATACCGGTTCGCCGACAGGAACATGCGCCAAGCAAGAGTCTACAGCCATGTCCGGTCGAAGCGCTGGTCCGGGCCGATTCGATTCGAGCGGAAATGGCTGGAGGCCGTCGTCACGCACTCCGGCGTCGTCCCGGAAATCGCGAAGCGATTATCCGGGATCGATATCCCCGGCGTGGGTGATACCGGTGGACAGGGGTTGTCGATTCCGGCTCTCGCTTCGCTCGGCCGGGATGACAGAGGCCAAAGAGGAGACACCATGGACCTGCGCTTCACGGACGAGGAGAACGCGTTCCGCGAGGAGGTACGCGCCTTCATGCGCACGGCGTGTCCCGAACCGACCCGCCGCAAGATGATCGAGGGGCGGCGGCTCGCGAAGGAGGACATGGTCGGCTGGCAGCGCATCCTCAACGCCAAGGGCTGGGCGGTGCCGCACTGGCCGGTGGAATGGGGCGGCACCGGCTGGAGCGCCGTGAAGCAGTACATCTTCCGCGAGGAGATGCAGGCGACGCCCGCCCCCGAGCCGCTGCCCTTCGGGGTCAACATGGTCGGACCGGTGATCGCGACCTTCGGCAACGAGGCGCAGAAGAAGCGCTTCCTGCCGCGCATCGCCAATCTCGACGACTGGTGGTGCCAGGGCTTCTCGGAGCCGGGCGCGGGCTCGGACCTCGCCTCGCTCAAGACCTCGGCCAAGCGCGACGGCGACCACTACGTGGTGAACGGGCAGAAGACCTGGACCACGCTCGCGCAATACGCCGACTGGATCTTCTGCCTGGTGCGCACCGATCCGGCCGCCAAGAAGCAGGAGGGGATCTCGTTCCTGCTGATCGACATGAAGACGCCCGGCATCACGGTGCGGCCGATCCAGACCATCGACGGCGGCCACGAGGTCAACGAGGTGTTCCTCGACGAGGTGCGGGTGCCGGCCGAGAACCTGGTCGGACAGGAGAACAAGGGCTGGGACTACGCCAAGTTCCTGCTCGGCAACGAGCGCACCGGGATCGCCCGGGTCGGCATCTCCAAGGCGCGGGTGCGGCGGCTGAAGGAGATCGCGGCGCTGGAGCGGATCGGCGACAGGGCGCTGATCGAGGACGAACGCTTCGCCATGAAGATCGCGGCCGTCGAGGTGGAGCTCAAGGCGCTGGAGATGACGCAGCTGCGCGTGCTCGCCGACGAGCGCACCCGCAAGGGCAAGCCCGATCCGCGCTCCTCGATCCTCAAGATCAAGGGCTCGGAGATCCAGCAGACCATCAGCGAGCTCCTGATGGAGGCGGTCGGCCCCTACGCGCTGCCCGACCAGGTTCCGCACGACGACACGGAGCGCTGGAACGAGCCGCCGATCGGGCCCGACTGGGCCGGGCCGCAGGCGCCGCACTACTTCAACTTCCGCAAGGTCTCGATCTATGGCGGCTCGAACGAGATCCAGAAGAACATCATCGCCAAGGCGATCCTGGGACTGTGAGACTTGACCTGCGACAAGGCGCGCGGCGCCCGAGCATTGACACGGTAGCGGCATGGATTTCGAGCTGAGCGAGGAGCAGCGGCTCCTGAAGGACAGCGTGGAGCGGCTGCTCGCGGACCGCTACGGCTTCGAGGCGCGGCAGGGCTTCCTGCGCGAGCCCGAGGGCTGGAGCCGCGCGCTCTGGCAGCGATATGCGGAGCTCGGGTTGACGGGCCTGCCCTTCGCGGAGGCGCATGGCGGCTTCGGCGGCGGGCCGGTCGAGGTCATGATCGTGATGGAGGCCTTCGGCCGCGCGCTCGCGCTCGAGCCCTACCTGGCGAGCGTGGTGCTGGGCGGGGGCGCGGTGCGGCTCGGCGGCAGCGAGGCGATGCGCAGCGCCGTGCTGCCGGGGGTGGCGGCGGGCGAGCGCAAGCTCGCCTTCGCGCATGCCGAGCGGCAGGCGCGCTACGACCTCGCCGACGTCGCCGCCACGGCGCGCCGCGACGGCGGCGGCTACGTGCTCGACGGCGCCAAGAGCCTGGTGCTGCACGGCGACGCCGCCGATCAGCTGGTGGTCTCGGCGCGGCTCACCGGCGCGCAGCGCGACGCGCAGGGCCTCGGCCTGTTCCTGGTCGACGCCGCGGCGCCGGGCGTCACCCGCCGCGGCTATGCCATGGTGGACGGGTTGCGCGCCGCCGAGGTGACGCTCGCCAATGTGCGCGTCGATGCCACGGCCGCGATCGGCGAGCCGGGCGAGGCCTTCCGGCTGATCGCGCAGGTGGTCGACCAGGGGATCGCGGCGCTCTGCGCCGAGGCGGTCGGCGCGCTCGCCGCCATGCACGAATTGACCGTGGAGTACCTGCGGACCCGCAAGCAGTTCGGCGTGCCGATCGGCAGCTTCCAGGTGCTGCAGCACCGCGCCGCCGAGATGCTGATCGGCGTCGAGCAGGCGCGCAGCATGGCGATGCTCGCCACCATGATGGCCGAGGAGGGCGACGCGACCGAGCGCGCCAAGGCGATCGCGGCCGCGAAGGTGCAGATCGGCCGCTCGGCGCGCGCGGTCGGCCAGGCCGCGATCCAGCTGCACGGCGGCATCGGCATGACCATGGAGTACCAGGTCGGCCACTACTTCAAGCGCGTCACCGCCATCGACACGATGTTCGGCGACGCCGACCATCATCTGGCGCGGCTCGCCCGCATGGGCGGGCTGATCGCGGCCTGAGGAGGACAAGGATGCTGACCGAGACGACTCCGCGCGTGCAGGAGCTCACCCGCCGTCTCACGGACTTCATGGAGGAGAACGTCTATCCGGCCGAGCCGGTCTATCACCGGCAGCTCGCGGAAGGCGACCGCTGGAACGAGCCGCCGGCGATGACCGAGCTGAAGCGGAAGGCGAAGGCGGCGGGGCTCTGGAACCTGTTCCTGCCCAAGAAGCACTTTCCGGATTCGCTCACCAACCTCGAATACGCGCGGCTGTGCGAGATCATGGGGCGCTCGCCGATCGGCGCCGAGCCGTTCAACTGCTCGGCGCCCGACACCGGCAACATGGAGACGCTGATCCTCTACGGCACGGACGCGCAGAAGAAGCGCTGGCTCGAGCCGCTGATGGCGGGCGAGATCCGGTCGTGCTTCGCGATGACCGAGCCGGCCGTGGCCTCGTCGGACGCGACCAATATCCGCTCGCGGATCCGCCGCGACGGCGGCGACTACGTGATCGACGGCCGCAAGTGGTGGACCTCGGGCGCGCCGGACAAGCGCTGCAAGATCGCGATCTTCATGGGCCAGACCGATCCGGACGCGCCGAAGCACCAGCGCCAGTCGATGATCCTGGTGCCGATGGACACGCCCGGCATCACGATCGTGCGCTCGCTCGACGTGTTCGGCTACGACGACGCCCCGCACGGCCACGCCGAGGTGGTGTTCGAGAACGTGCGGGTGCCGGCCGAGAACATCCTGCTCGGCGAGGGCCGCGGCTTCGAGATCGCGCAGGGGCGGCTCGGCCCCGGGCGCATCCACCACTGCATGCGCATGATCGGCCAGGCCGAACGCGCGCTCGAGACGCTGTGCCGGCGCGCCCTGACGCGCACGGCTTTCGGCAAGACGCTCGCCGAGCACGGGGTGACGCGCCACTGGATCGCGGAATCGCGCATCGACATCGACCAGGCGCGCCTGCTCACGCTGCACGCGGCGCACATGATGGACACGGTCGGCAACAAGGCGGCGCGCACCGAGATCGCCATGATCAAGGTGGTGGCGCCGAACGTGGCGCAGCGGGTGATCGACCGCGCCATCCAGGTGTGCGGCGGCGGCGGCGTCAGCCAGGAGTTCCACCTCGCCTATTCCTTCGCCCGCGCCCGCGCCATCCGCCTCGCCGACGGCCCCGACGAGGTGCACCGCGAGGCGATCGCCAAGATGGAGCTGCGGAAGCACGCCGCCCAGGGCCAGGCGGGGTGAACCCGGGACGGCCTATGCGATCGTCACGCCGCCGTCGGCGACCACGATCTGGCCCGTGATGAAGCTCGCGGCCGGGGAGGCGAGGAACGCGGCGACCGGGCCGATCTCCTCGGGCTCGCCGATGCGGCGGAGCGGGGTCGCGGCCTCGCGGCGGGCGCGGCGCCCGGGGTCCTCCCAGAGCGCGCGCGCGAAGTCGGTGCGCACCAGGCCGGGCGCGATGCAGTTCACGCGCACGTTGCTCGGGCCCCACTCGACCGCGAGGTTGCGAGCCAGCGCGAAGTCGGCCGCCTTGGAGATGCAGTAGGTGCCGATCACCTCGCTGCCGCGCAGGCCGCCGATCGAGGAGATGATCACGACCGCGCCGCCGCCGCGCTCGGCCATGCCGGGGATCACCAGGTTGGTGAGCCAGATGTTGCTCTTCACATTGGCGCCCATGATCTTGTCGAAGGCCTCGTCGGTGAGCGCCGACATCGGGCCGTAGACCGGGTTCACGGCGGCGTTGCACACCAGGATGTCGACGCGGCCGAAGCGCTGCACGGTCCCGCTCACCAGCGCCTCGACCTCGGCCTTGCGCGAGATGTTGCAGGGGATCACCGCGGCCTCGCCGCCGCGCGCGCGGATCGCCGCCGCGACCTCCTCGCAGGCCTCGGCCTTGCGGCTCGAGACCACCACCTTGGCGCCGAGCTCCGCCATGCATTCGGCGATCGACCGGCCGATGCCGCGGCTCGAGCCCGTGATGATCGCAACCTTGTCGTCGAGCCGGAACGGCGTGGACATGCTTCCCCCTCTGAGATCGCCTCGTGCGGCCATCATGGCGGCCGCGCCGGCGACCGCCAAGCGGCGCGCGGGCGCGGTTCGCCGGTCGGAACCGCGGTCCCGCGACGGTGCGGAATTTTTGCCGCAAAGTCTCGCGATCCCGGTAAGCGCACGCTCGCCACGAGTCGAAGACGGCGGCCGCGGCGCGCCGACGGGCGGGTGCCGCGGCGCGCGCGGGCGCCGCCCGACAGCGGACCGGGAGACGCGCGAGAAGGCGCGCTGCGACAACGATTTCGTGCATCGGGGCGGCGCCGCGATCGGCCGCCCGCGGTCGCGCCGAGGCGCGGGAGCCGCGCCGTTCCGGCGGAATCGTGCCCCCGCCGAGTCTGTAATCGATTTTGCATCTCTTTAATATTCAAATGCTAGATCGGCGTCACGGTGTAATACTTCGGCACAAGCCAAGATGAAGCGAAGCATTTTAGACAAAGCATCACACGCCAATTTAACAAAACACCAACGTCGTTTGTGACGAATTGTCAAGTCCTCTCGCCAAGCATGCGCGCACTTCACCTGTCGAGGGGAGCGCCATGCTGTACACCTTGTTCGCCCGGTTCGTCAGCTTCTGCCGTGACCGCCGCGCCCATGTGGCGCCGCTGTTCGCGATCTCGATGGTGCCGATCATCGGCGCGGTCGGATCGAGCGTCGACTACAGCCGCGCCAACGCCATCAAGTCGGCGCTGCAGTCGGCCCTCGACTCGACCTCGCTGATGCTCTCGCGCGAGGCGCAGTCCCTCGCCCAGGACGCGATCAAGACCACGGGCGAGACCTATTTCCGCGCCCAGTTCAACCAGCTGGTCCAGCCGGCCGCCGAGGTCGTGAGCTTCGACGCGAAGTTCACCTCGCCCGTGCAGGGCAGCTTCGATCTGGTGATGACCGCGACCGTGAGCATGGACCTGACCTTCATGGGCGTGGTGCAGAAGATCATGGCGAGCACCGATCCGAGCAAGCTGCAGATCTCGGCATCCTCCGAGGTGAAGTGGGGCATGAAGCGCCTCGAGCTCGCGCTCGTCCTCGACAACACGGGGTCGATGCAGCAGAGCAGCAAGATGTACCACCTCAAGAACGCGGCCAAGGACCTGCTCACCACGCTCAAGACGGCCGCGAAGAAGGCCGGCGACGTGAAGGTGGCGATCATCCCGTTCGACACCACGGTTAAGATCGGCACCGCCTACAAGGACGAGTTCTGGATCGACTACACCGAGAACTCGCTCACCAAGACGAACTGGGAAGGCTGCGTCGAGGACCGCGACCGGAGCCCCAACAGCATCAACTACGATGTGCGCGACGTGGCGCCGGTGCAGGGAGACCCGGCGACCTACTATCCGGCGATCCAGTGCGGCTCGCTCGCCACCGCCATGCCGCTCACCGACGTGACGGACGGCACCGGCTGGACCAACCTCAACGGCAAGATCGACGAGATGACGCCGGCCGGCTACACCAACACGACCATCGGCCTCGTCTGGGGGTGGCACGCGCTCACCGCCAACAGCCCGTTCCCGCAGGGCAGCGCGCCCGCGCCCGACCTCGACAAGGTGGTCGTGATGCTCACCGACGGGCAGAACACGCGCAACCGCTGGACCACCAGCCAGTCCTCGATCGACGCCCGCATGCAGCTCGCCTGCGACAACGCGAAGGCGGCCGGCATCCGCATCTACACGGTGCGCGTGATCGACGGCAACGCCTCGCTGCTGAGGGGCTGCGCGTCCAGCCCGAGCATGTACTACAACGTGCAGCAGGCGAGCGAGCTCAGCAGCGTGTTCAGCTCGATCGCCCAGAACCTGGCGAACCTGCGGATCTCGAAGTAGCGCCGCGGGGAGCGCTCCCCGAGCGGCGGCTTCCGGCGCGCTTCCCTCCCCCGCCTGCGGGGGAAGGAAGCACGCATCAGCCGGCATGATCGTCGCGCTCCCTCCCGCGCCGTCGCGCCAACCCTGTGCACCGGAAGCAGTTGCGCCGGCCCGCGTCCATTGCGCACAATCGCGGGGCGGCAGCTTCCGGTACGGGGACGGGCCATGAAGGTCATCATCGTCGGCGCGGGCGTGGGCGGGCTGACCGCGGCGCTGATGCTGCACGCGCGCGGCATCGACTGCGAGATCTTCGAGCAGGCGGAGGCGGTGCGCGAGCTCGGCGTCGGCATCAACACGCTGCCGCACGCCATCAAGGAGCTCGCGGGGCTCGGCCTGCTCGAGCGGCTGGACGCGGTCGCGATCCGCACCTACGAGCTCATCTACATGAACCGGTTCGGCCAGGAAATCTGGCGCGAGCCGCGCGGCACCGACGCGGGCTACGAGGTGCCGCAGTTCTCGATCCACCGCGGCCGGCTGCAGGGCGTGATCCACCAGGCGGCGCGCGCACGGCTCGGGGAATCGCGCATCCGGCTCGGCCACCGGCTCGGCGGCTACGCCCAGGACGACGGCGGCGTCACGGCCTGGTTCTTCGACCGCACCGGCTCGCACCGGGCGACCGCGCGCGGCGACGTGCTCATCGGCGCCGACGGCATCCATTCCTTCGTGCGCGAGACGCTCTATCCGGACGAGGGGCCGGCGCGCTGGAACGGGCTGATGCTGTGGCGCGGCGCGACCGACTGGCCGGCCTTCCTGACGGGCCGCTCGATGATGATCGCGGGCGGGCTCAACGCCAAGTTCGTGATCTATCCGATCGGCGCCGGCTCGGCGCCGGACCGGCGCCTCACCAACTGGGCCGTGGTCGCCAAGGTCGGCGCCGACGACACGCCGCCGCCCAACCGGCAGGACTGGTCGCGTCCGGGCCGCTGGGAGGACCTCGGACCGCACCTCGCGCGCTTCCGCATCCCGCACGTCGACGTGCAGCACCTGATCGAGGCGACGACGGAGTTCTGGGAATACCCGATGTGCGACCGCGACCCGCTGCCGCGCTGGTCGCACGGCCGCGTCACGCTCATCGGCGATGCCGCGCATCCGATGTATCCGGTCGGCTCGAACGGCGCCTCGCAGGCGATCCTCGACGCGCGCTGCCTCGCTGACCGGCTGGTCGCGGGAGAGCATCCGGCGCACGCGCTCTGGGCCTACGAGCAGGAGCGCCTGCCGCCGACCGCGCAGATCGTGCGCATGAACCGCAAGGGCGGGCCGGAAGGCGTGATCGACGTGGTGGAGGAGCTCGCGCCGGAGGGCTTCGCGAATATCGACGACGTGCTCTCCCACGCGCAGCGCCAAGCGATCGTGCGCGGCTACGCCGCGACGGCCGGCTTCGCGCGCGAGCAGGTGAACGTCGGCAAGGCCGCGTGATTCACGGACCCGCCGGAGGAAGCGCACGCAGCCAGGTGCGCTCCTCGCCGAGGATGAAGCGCCTCTCCTGAGCGAAGCGGAAGTTGGCGGCGCCCTCGGGGTCGGCCTCGAGGCGCGCCCGGTAGGCCTCGTAGGCCGCGAGGCTCGGAAACGAGATCAGGGCGAGCGCGACGTTGTTGGTGCCCTCGTGCGGCATGAAGTAGCCGAGGAGATCGCCGCCGCAGCGCGGGATGATCGCGGCCCAGTTGCGCGCGTAGCGCTCGAAAGCCTCGAGCTGGAACGGGTCGAGCAGGTAGCGGATGCAGCAGGTGACCGTCATGGCGGGGCCTCATGAATGCCATGACGTCTAGCGCGGCGCGGCACCGGGATGCTTCGGCAAAGGCCGAAGCGTGAAGCGGGCGCAAGCCCATCTCCGTGCGCTGCTGCGGCTCACCCCTGGTCGTCGGGCGGGGGCAGGAACACGATCTCGTGCCGGGCGGCGAGCGCGACCACGTCCTGCGGGTTCTGCTCCTTCATGCCGTGGATCGCCCAGAACAGGTCGTAGAGCCGGCGCGTGGGCGCGACCCAGAAGAAGCACTTCACGGCCTGGTCGGACTTGTTGAAGATGCCGTGCGGGATGTTCATCGGCAGGCGGATCAGGTCGCCCGCGGTGGCGACGAACTCGCGGCCGTCGAGGACGAGGTCGAGGCGTCCCTCGAACATGTAGACGAACTCGTCCTGGGTCGGATGGATATGCGGCGGCACGAAGGTGCCGGGCGGAAAGGTCGCGTGCCACGAGAACGAGCTCTCGCAGACCTGCTTCGGGACATAGGTCTGCCCGAGGATGTTCCAGACGATGCCGTCGATGCCGGTGCCGGCCTTGGTGATGCCTGCGGTCAGCGGTTGCATGTACTCTTCCACTCCCCGTCGCGTGTCTCGCCGCGCGGGCATTCAACCATGAAATCCGGGGCGCCGGAACAACCCGGCGCGCGCGCGCCGCTCATTCGGCGAAAAGCGTAAATCCCGGGCGGCGCGCCCGCAAACAGGGCTTCACAAGGGGGATGTTTTAAACTTAAAATAATCGCGCAGGGGCCCGGACGAATGCCGCAAAGGCGCGCGGGCCACGACTGCCGCGAGTGGGAGGGAGAACATGAACAGACTGGTCGCTCTGGTGGCCGTGACGGCGCTCGGATGCTCGGCCGCGGCCGCGCAGGAGAAGCTCAAGGTCGGCGTGGTCGCGACGCTCTCGGGACCGCCGGCGGTGCTCGGGCAGCAATTGCGCAACGGATTCCAGCTCGCCGTGAAGTCGCTCGGCGGCAGGCTCGGCGGCCGCGAGGTGGAGCTCGTGATCGTCGACGACGAGCTCAAGCCCGACGTCGCGGTCAACAAAGTGCGGGCGCTGGTCGAGCGCGACAAGGTCGAGTTCGTGGTCGGGCCGATCTTCTCCAACATCCTGCAGGCGATCATGAAGCCCGCGACCGAGGGCGGCGCGATCCTGATCAGCCCGAATGCCGGCACCTCCAACTTCGCCGGCAAGGAATGCAACCCGAACTTCTTCGTCACCTCCTACCAGAACGACCAGGTGTTCGGCGTCTCCGGCAAGCACGCGCAGGACGCGGGCCTCAAGCGCGTGTTCCTGATGGCGCCGAACTACCAGGCCGGACGCGACGCGCTCGCGGGCTTCAAGGCGCACTACAAGGGCGAGGTCGTGGACGAGGTCTACGTGCCGCTCAACCAGCTCGACTACTCGGCCGAGCTCTCGCGGATCGCGGCCGCCAAGCCCGACGCCGTCTACGTGTTCCTGCCGGGCGGCATGGGCGTCAACTTCGTCAAGCAGTTCCGCCAGGCGGCGCTCGCCGACAGGATGACGTTCCTCTCGGCCTTCACGGTCGACGAGTCGACGCTGCCGGCGCAGCAGGACGCCGCGCTCGGCTTCTTCGGCGGCGCCAACTGGGCGCCGAACCTGGACACGCCGCAGAACAAGGCCTTCGTCGCGGCCTACGAGAAGGAGTTCGGCGCGGTGCCGGCGACCTACGCGTTCCAGTCCTACGACGCGGCGCTGCTGATCGACGGCGCGCTCAAGCTCACGCAGGGCAGGACGACCGACAAGGCCGCGCTGCAGGCGGCCATGAAGAAGGCGAACTTCACCTCGCTGCGCGGCGACTTCAAGTTCAACACCAACAACTACCCGATCCAGGACTTCTACCTCGTGAAGGTGGCGAAGCGCGCCGACGGCAAGTTCCAGACCGAGATCGCGAAGAAGATCTTCGACGACCATGCCGACGGGCACGCCAAGGACTGCCCGATGAAATAGGCATTCGCCGGACCTCGAGCCTCCAACAACAACCTCGGAGACGAACCTGATGACCCCTCGACTGACATCCCTTCTGGCCGCGCTCGCGATCGCCGGCTTCGCCACCGGCGCGCAGGCGCAGGAGAAGCTGAAGATCGGCATGCTCGCGACCCTGTCGGGCCCGGCCGCGGTGCTCGGCCAGCACATGCGCGACGGCTTCCAGCTCGGCGTGAAGCATCTCGGCGGCAAGCTCGGCGGCATGGAGGTGGAGCTCGTGGTCGCCGACGACGAGCTCAAGCCGGATGTCGGCATCCAGAAGGTGCAGGGCCTTCTCGAGCGCGACAAGGTCGACGTCGTGGTCGGCGTGATCTTCTCCAACGTGATGATGGCGATCTCCAAGCCGGTGTTCGACTCCAAGACCGTGCTGATCAGCCCGAATGCCGGGCCCTCGCCGCTCGCCGGCAAAGGCTGCTCGCCCTGGTTCGTCTCGACCGCCTGGCAGAACGACCAGAACCACGAGGCGATGGGCAAATACGCGCAGGACAAGGGCTACAAGAAGATCGTGCTGCTGGCGCCGAACTACCAGGCCGGCAAGGACTCGATGGCGGGCTTCAAGCGCCACTATCGCGGCGAGGTGCTGGAGGAGATCTTCAACCAGGTCAACCAGCTCGACTTCTCGGCCGAGATCGCCAAGATCGCGGCGCTCAAGCCAGACGCGGTGTTCGCCTTCGAGCCGGGCGGGATGGGCGTCAACTTCGTCAAGCAGTACGCCCAGGCCGGGCTCGCCGGCAAGATCCCGTTCCTCTCGGCCTTCACGGTGGACGAGACCACCCTGCCGGCGACCCAGGATGCGGCGGTCGGGCTCCATTCGGGCGCACAGTGGGCGCCGAACCTCGACAACCCGGTGAACAAGAAGTTCGTCGCCGACTTCGAGGCGACGTACAAGTACGTGCCGGCGCTCTACGCGGCGCAGGGCTACGACGCGGCGCTGCTGATCGACGCGGCCGTGAAGGCCGCGGGCGGCAAGGCCAAGGACAAGGAGGCGATGCGCGCGGCCGTGCGCAAGGCCTCGTTCACCTCGGTGCGCGGCGGCGCCTTCAAGCTCAACACCAACGGCTTCCCGCTGCAGGACGTCTATGTCGTGAAGGCGGTCAAGCGCGCCGACGGCAAGTACGCGACCGAGATCGTCTCCAAGGTGTTCAGCGACTTCGCCGACGCCTACGCCAAGGACTGCCCGCTGAAGTGATGCCGTCGTAGCCGAGCCCGGACCCGTCACCCCGAGGTGCTCGCGCGAATGCGCGAGCCTCGAAGGGCGACGGGCCGGGGTGGTGCAGCAACCCGTGCCGCACCGTCCGGGCCGTTCATCCTTCGAGGCTCGGCAGCTGCGCTGCCGCGCACCTCAGGATGACGGATTCGGGCCGGCGAGCGACCCCGTTGGGTATTTCGGTAACCCCATGTCCACCACCCTCCTCGTCGTCCAGATCCTCAACGGGCTGCAGCTCGGGGTGCTGCTGTTCCTGATCGCGGCCGGGCTCACCTTGGTGTTCGGCGTGATGGACTTCATCAACCTGGCGCACGGCGTCCAGTACATGCTGGGCGCCTATCTCGCGGTGATGTTCTACGGGCTCACCGGCAGCTTCCTCGCCGGGCTGGTGCTGGCGCTGCTGGCGGCGCTCGCCTTCGGGCTGCTGCTCGAGTTCGCGGTGTTCCGCCATCTCTACGACCGCGACCACCTCGACCAGGTGATCGCCACCTTCGGCGTCATCCTGTTCCTGAACCAGGGCGTGAAGCTCGTCTGGGGCGCTGCGCCGCTCACCCTGCCGATCCCGGAGCTGTTCTCGGGCTCGGTGCGGCTGATGGACGGGCTGCTCTACCCGGTCTGGCGCCTGGTCGTGATCGCCTCCGGCCTCGTCGCCGGCGTCCTGCTCTACGGCCTCGTCGCGCACACCCGCGTCGGCATGCTGGTGCGGGCGGGCGCGACCGACGCGCCCATGGTCTCGGCGCTCGGCGTCGACATCCGCCGGCTGTTCATGATCGTGTTCGGCTTCGGCACCATGCTGGCGGGCTTCGCCGGCATCATGGTGGCGCCGATCCTCTCGGTCGAGCCCGGCATGGGCGACACCATCCTGATCCTCGCCTTCGTCGTGATCGTGATCGGCGGCATCGGCTCGATCCGCGGCGCGTTCCTCGCCGCGCTGATCGTCGGCCTGGTCGACACGCTCGGCCGCTCCTTCATCGTCGACATCCTGCGCCTGGTGATGGCCCCCTCGCCGGCGCGCACCGTCGGCCCGGCGCTGGCCTCGATGCTGATCTATCTCCTGATGGCGCTGGTGCTCTATGTCCGGCCGACCGGCCTGTTCCCGGCCAAGGGGCGCTGAGATGGCCGGCCGCGCCGCGGGGAGGCTGCTGCCGCTGCTGATCTTCGCGGCGTTCGCGGCGACCCCGCTGGTCGCGGCGGCGACCGGCGACAGCTTCATCGTGAGCCTCGGGATCCGGGTGATGATCTTCGCGATCGCGGCGCTCGCCCTCGACCTGCTGGTCGGCTACGGCGCGCTGGTCTCGTTCGGCCACGCCGCCTTCATCGGGCTCGGCGCCTATGCGGTCGGCATCCTCTCGGCGCACGGCATCGCCGACGCGCTGGTCGCGCTCCCGGTGGCGCTCGCGGTCTCGGGCCTGTTCGCGCTCGCGACCGGCATCGTCTGCCTGCGCACCAAGGGCGTCTACTTCATCATGATCACGCTCGCCTTCGGGCAGATGGCGTTCTTCACGGCGAGCTCGCTCGCCCCCTATGGCGGCGACGATGGGCTCACGATCCGGGCGCGCAGCCTGGTCGCGGGCTTCCCGCTCTTCGCCGACGACCGCGCCTTCTTCTACGTGGTGCTCGGATTCCTGCTCGCCACCTACCTCGCCTGCCGCGCGGTGGTCGCCTCGCGCTTCGGCCGCGTGTTCCGCGGCAGCCGCGAGAACGCGGTGCGCATGGCGACGCTCGGCTTCAACGTCTACCGCTTCCAGCTCGCCGCCTATGTGATCGCCGGCGTGATCGGCGGGCTGTCGGGCTTCCTGCTCGCCAATGCGACCGAGTTCGTGAGCCCCGCCTACATGTCGTGGCAGCGCTCGGGCGAGCTCCTGATCATGATCATCTTCGGCGGCCTCGGCTCGCTCGACGGCGCGATCATCGGCACCGCGGCGTTCCTGCTGCTGGAGCAGTGGCTGTCCGGCTTCACCGAGCACTGGAAGGTGATCTTCGGCCCGCTGCTGGTGCTGGTCGCGGTGTTCGCGCGCGGCGGCATCGTCGGGCTCGCGGGCCGGCTGAAGGAGCTGATCCGTGGCTGAGCCGGTCCTGCGCCTGGAGGCCCTGCGCAAGAGTTTCGGCGGCCTCACGGTCACGGACGACGTGACCCTCGAGGTCCTGCCCGGCGAGCTGCACGCCGTGATCGGCCCGAACGGCGCCGGCAAGACCACCCTGATCAACCAGGTCTCGGGGCTCCTCACCCCCGACGCCGGGCGCATCCGGTTCGCGGGCCGCGACATCACGCGGCTCACCCCCGACGCGCGCGCCATGCTCGGGCTCGCGCGCTCGTTCCAGATCACCTCGATCCTGCCGGGCTTCTCGGTGCGCGAGAACGTGGCGCTCGCCGTGCAGGCGCGCGCGGGGTCGAGCTTCCGCTTCCTCGGCCGTGCGGCCGACGAGCCGGTGTTGAACGAGCCGGCGCTCGCCGCGCTCGCCGAGGTCGGGCTCGCGGCGCGCGCCGAAGCGCCGGCCGGCACGCTCTCGCACGGCGAGAAGCGCGCACTCGAGCTCGCGATCGCGCTCGCCATGGAGCCGAAGCTGCTGCTGCTCGACGAGCCCATGGCCGGCGCCGGGCGCGAGGAGACCGAGCGGCTGGTCGCGGTGCTGCGGCGGCTCAAGGGCCGGTTTCCCATGGTTCTGGTCGAGCACGACATGACCGCCGTGTTCGCGCTCGCCGACCGCATCTCGGTGCTGATCTACGGCCGCGTGCTCGCGAGCGGGGCTCCCGAGGCGGTGCGCAACGACCCGCAGGTGGTCGCCGCCTATCTGGGCGAGGAGATGGAGTAGCCGATGCTGAGCGTCGATCGGCTGCAGGCCGGCTACGGTCCCGCCCAGATCCTGTTCGACATGAGCTTCACGGTCGCGAGCGGCGAGGTCGTGACCCTGCTCGGCCGCAACGGCATGGGCAAGAGCACGACCATCCGCACGCTCATGGGGCTGATCCCGGCGCGCGGCGGCGCGGCCGTGTTCGACGGGATGCGCCTCACCGGCCTGCCGCCCTACCGCATCGCGCAGGCGGGAATCGGCCTGGTGCCCGAGGGGCGGCGCGTGTTCCCGACCCTGTCGGTGGAGGAGAACCTGGTCGCGACCGCGGCGGCGCGCTTCGGCGCGCCGCACTGGACGCTCGCGCGGGTCTACGAGTTCTTCCCGCGCCTCGCCGAGCGGCGCGCCAACATGGGCAACCAGCTCTCGGGCGGCGAGCAGCAGATGCTGGCGATCGGCCGCGCCCTGATGACCAACCCGAAGCTGCTGATCCTGGACGAGGCGACCGAGGGCCTCGCGCCGCTGCTGCGCGCCGAGATCTGGGGCTGCCTCGGCCGGCTCAAGGACGATGGCCAGTCGATCCTGCTGGTGGACAAGCACCTCGACGCGCTCACCCGCCTCGCCGACCGCCACGTGATCGTCGAGAAGGGCCACGTGGTGTGGACCGGCACGAGCGAGGCGCTGAAGGCGGACCCGAGCATCCGGCGGCGATGGCTGCAGGTATAGCCGGCACGAAGCTATTCTTCACTTCCGCCAATCTCGTTGTCGTACCGTTCAGTGTGCCAATTCAAGAAAACAACTCGTTGTCTAGGATAACGCATATTATCGAAGTTATTTTGGCTTCTGCAGATAAAGAAATGTCTGACTTCATAGGATATTTCAATACTTCCGAATTGCATCGCGCAACTCACGTACTGTGAAGTTGCGTTTCATCTGCAACATCCCGTCCACGAAACTGTCTACTCGCACAGAACAAGAAGGTATCCAGGATGGCGAACCTGCATGAGACGTCGAGGGTCCGAGGTCGCACCGTTCCGTCCTTCATGTCCCGGCCAAATTCACCCAGGCGTTACTCCACCGCCTGATTTCCAGACCGCTTTCCGCGTCTCGGGTTTGACTGCCTTGCGGCACTGCTCGGCGGCGCTGGCTCGCGTACCTCTCGGTTGTTATCATATCGCGATCAAACTAGTGATTCGAACTCTGACCTCCTTGAGCTGCGCCAATGGCACAACTTTTTATCTCATACTCCCATCGCGACGAGAAGGCGCTCGACCGTCTACACAAGCATCTAGCGATGCTGAAGCGAGAAAGCCTCATTGATACTTGGCACGATCGGAGAATCCTCGCGGGCTCGGACATCGATCGCGACATCGAGCTCCGCCTCGCAGAGAGTGAAATTTTTGTTCCCTTAATCAGCCCCGACTTCATCGCCTCCGAGTACTGCTATGACAAAGAAATGACGGAGGCACTGAGGCGGCACGAGGAGGGTTCGCTCAGGGTCATCCCGGTGATTCTGGAGCCGTGCGACTGGCAGTCGACCCCGCTGGGAAAGCTCAAGGCCTTGCCGAAAGACGGAGTGCCGATTTCTGTATGGTCAAACGAGAACGTTGCCTATTTGGATGTTATTACCGAACTCCGACGTGTGCTCGCCAGCAATGCCGGAGGAAACACAACTTCACAATCCGCGGATTCACAATCCGCGGACAGCCAATCGAACAGAACGACCACCGTTCCCCAGCCCAGACGCTATCGGATCAAACGCGAGTTCGACGCCATCGATATTGCGGAGTTCAGCGATAACGCATTCGACGTAGTCCGAGACTACTTCCGGATATCTATCGACGAACTGCGTCAGATTGGCGACCCAATACGGGCACGCTTCGAGAATATGGGCGAGCGGTCGTTCTCCTGCACCGTACTGAACAAAGCTATTCGGAACCAAGAGGCGCATATAACAGTGCATTCTCGTGGCGCCGCTGACTGGGGCAACATCAGTTACTCGTTTAGGCCACGCGCAGAACCCAACACAGCCAATGGCTTTCTTCAAGTAGCAGCAACGGAGTATGAACTTTTCTTGAAACTTAACTTTTTTGGGAGCAGTCGTGACGAGATATCTGCTTCACCCAAAGAAGCCGCGGAGCGGCTTTGGCAGGAGTTCGTTGCGCAAGCTGGCCTGGAGGGATGAGGTCCTCCGGGTGGGCGCGCGCCGGATGCCTAAACTCACAGAATTGCCTGGGAGTGAACACTGTGGCACAACGGATGCGATACCACTGCCTTAATTGCGGAAATGAATTCGAGGCAGCGATTCTCACTCCTGAGGAGGAGCGCGAAGCGCGCCGCCGCAATGAGCCAATAAGTCCCGTAATATGTCCTCGGTGCCGACGGCGCGACTTGAGAAAGATCAGCAACTAGAACATCGGTGCCCCAGTGGATATTGTCAGCGCCACAAACGTGGTTCGGTCGGACGACTTGCATCCGGGAATGTGTATCGCCTTTGAAGCAAATGCCAAAGCTGTGATCGGGATCACCGGGACCTTTGGGGAGTTATCCGACAGAGCGAAACTCGTTGCTATACTCGCTAGTGCGGACGCAGAGAAGTATCCATCCGGTGAAGACCGCG
>PQAH01000036.1:10274-11417 GCA_003105195.1 Bradyrhizobiaceae bacterium | reverse complement strand
TGGATCATGCCGGTCTCGAGGTCTGATACGTAGAGCTGTTTGTTCCACCGGTCGTAGGCGATATTGCCGAGGGCGGCGCCGGTGTTGGCGCGGCCGTTCAGCGTGATGTTGGCGAGCAGCCGAGGTCTGAGCCCGTTCGCCACCTCGAGCACGTAGACGGAACCCGGGCCGCCGCCCGGTCCCCACATGCCTGCCATCCAGTTCGTATTGTCGGGCGTTCGATGCAGGCCGAAAGCCGAGGTCGCCGTCAAATAGATGTTCGGCGGGTTAGCGTCGTCGAGTGCAATGCCAAATACCTGGCCGATCTGAGCGGCGGTCACCGGCGTGCGCTGCAGCTCATCCCACCAGTGCTCACCCTGCGGCGCGCCGCCCGGCGGACGCAAGTCGATGATGCTGCCGACAGTGCCGCCCGTATTGATGACGGTGCGACCGCCCTCAGTGATGGTCCCGGAGAATCGGGTAACGTAAGCTTCTCCCGGCTGCAGTGCTTCCTGAGCGCGCGCACCCTCCTGGGGCAGCAGCAAGACCGACGCCGCGATCAATACCGAGAACGCAATAATATGCCATTGGGAGGAACGGCTCATGCCGTACCTTGGCTCTCGGGAAATTACTCCGCTTTGATGGCGATCAATTGCATGACGTGTCTCTGGCGTGGCTGCAGCTGGCCCGATGCCCCCGAGACGGTCGTGCGCTTGCATGGAGGCTCAACCTTGCGGCTCTGCTCGGGTTGAGCGCGGCATCGACCGGCCAAAGGGTGCAATCGCCAGCAATAAGGAGCAATGCCAAAGCTGGATTGATAAGCTAATAATAATATTAGGATCAAAGCCATCTTCGAGTGTGAGATCGACAGATACTGGAGACCCAGCGTGGCCACCAGGGATGAGCGGACAACAGGCACTCCGGTTTCGACGCAACCGTCGCGCCATGGCGGCCCTCGGCCCGCCGCGTTTCAGGGCGGAAGAAATGGGGCCGCTGAATCGCAAAAAGCGGGCACGGGCTCCGGGCGCGGCATCGACCTTACAGCAAACGTCGCGCTCATAGCCGCTGGCGCCATCGGATTGTTGGCGGCCGCCATCGTGAGCGTTGGACTATTGAGCTCGCCGGGAGAGCACGGCACGCCCACTGCCGGAGGTCAGCAGCCCG
>PQAH01000036.1:0-10227 GCA_003105195.1 Bradyrhizobiaceae bacterium | reverse complement strand
ACAGCGAGCAGGCGATCGCCCGCCTGATGATGAGCGCCCCTGAGAAGGATAGAGTGAGAGAGGAGCTGGCCAGCGGCAGGCTGCGGCTTGGCTGGGTGACGCTCTCGGATATCCAGCAAGAGGACGACGACTGGGTGCGGCTCGAGGCGGCGGGCTTCCGGCAGGACCTACGTCTCCTCCATAAGGCGTATACGATCGCCGTCCCGTATGTGCCGGGATTGCCCATCACCGTGACTGGCCTTGTGGACGGCGGTGGCGGGGACATTACCGTCGCGGTTTACGTCGGCGCGGCACAGATCTCACTCAGGCCCTTGAAAAAGGGGGAGATGCTGCGGATCCCGACCCCCTGACGGGCTCCAGGCAGTTGACGTGCCCCACCTCGCTTCAGCCTACAGGAAATCTCGTCTTTACCCGTCAAAGACAGGGTGACAATCTTCCCACTCGACTGGGATTGAGAGGAGACCACGGCATGACGGGCATGGCGTGGGCTGGTCGGCTCGGTATCGTTATCGCGGTCATTATAATTGAGCGCGCATCCCCGGCGCTTGCGTGGTTCTTGGTCGGTTTGTCCGCAATTGGCGTGATTTGCGTGCTGCCCTACCAGGCACGCTACCTCCCCGCCCCCGTGCTCGAGACAATCGATCGCGCCATGGGCAAGCACGGCCGCAAGGTCGAGCCTAAGACGCCCACCGTGATCGATGAGACCGAGCTCTCCGACTACTTGAAGTCGCGCGTCATCGGTCAGAACGAGGTGATCGATGCGCTGGCCCGGCGGTTGCGCCTGCGGTTAGCGGCACGGCGACAGGGCAAGCCAGTGGCGGTCATGTGCTTTGCCGGCGCGCCAGCCGTTGGCAAGACATTTCTCGCCAAGGTTCTGGCGGAGAAGCTCTATGGAACCGACGCTCACCTGCATATTTTCGAAATGGCCAAGTTTCAGGAAGGCTTCTCGGCTACCGCGCTTTTCGGAGTGCCCGCGGGCTTCGCGGGTTCAGGCGAGCCGGGGCTCATCTCCCGCGCGTTGCACGATACCCCAAACTCTATTGTCCTGCTCGACGAGTTCGAGAAGGCGAGCCGCGACATTCACATGCAGTTCCTTTCCGCCTGGAACGACGGATTCGTCACGGATCTTGGCACCTCGACCAAGTATCCCACGACCGAGACGATCTTCGTTCTGACGACCAATGCCGGGGCCGCCCGCATCAAGGAGCTGACGCGCAATTCCGACATCGCACAAGACGACCTCAATAGACTCATCAAGAGCGCCCTTCTCGACGCCGCCTTCGCCCCCGAGGTCCTTTCCCGCATTGATGATGTCTTTGCTTTTCGCGACCTCGCAGGGCTCGATATCGCACGCGTGGTGGCGCTGGAGATGGAGCGCAAGACGCATGAATA
The DNA here is from genome assembly GCA_003105195.1 of Bradyrhizobiaceae bacterium. Lineage (GTDB taxonomy): Bacteria > Pseudomonadota > Alphaproteobacteria > Rhizobiales > Xanthobacteraceae > FEB-22. The sequence continues at coordinate 8,835 of PQAH01000036.1, read as the reverse complement.
CCAGCTGGAGATTGCCGAGCACGGCATTGATCCGGCGATCCTGATCGATGCCATCGAGGATTTTACCGAGACCAAGCCGAAAGGCGGCGTGCGCGATATCGCACGCGAGATCGAGGACCAGATCGCAGATGGCCTGATTGAGGCCAAAGCTGCGGGCGCGCGCCGGGTGCGCTTCGAGGCCACTGGGCGCCGCGTGTGCGTCGTCCCTGTTCATGAGGACGATAGGGAAGAACGCGAGCAGCGGGCGCGCATCGAACGGGCCGCGGTTGGATGATCCGCCGCCGACAGGAGAAGCGTCATGACAGGAGATGCCAAGAAGCCGACCGCGGGGAACAGAGACCCGCTCGCGCGATTATCCAACTTCGATGTTCTCTCCGACAAGTGGGAGGCCAAGAGCCGCGAGCTTACGCTGATCGATCCGGTGGAGCTGGCAAGCTACCTCAAGTCCAAGGTGATCGGCCAGAACTCGGTGATCGACTCGGTGGTGACGCGTCTGCATCGGCGCATGGCCGCCAAGCGGCCGAACAAGCCCATAGCCGTATTCTGCTTTGCCGGCGCGCCAGGCGTGGGCAAGACGTATCTGGCGCAGGTTCTCGCCGAGAAGATCTACGGCAGCCCCAAGCATCTGCATTACATCGACATGACGAAGTTCGGCAGCGAGGCCTCCTCGTGGACGCTCTTCGGCTCGGCTGCCGGCCACGTCGGCTCGAGCAGGCCCGGGCTCCTGCCGCGGTATTTACGCGATGTTCCGAACTCAATCGTTCTTCTCGATGAGATCGAGAAGGCACATCGCAGCATCCTGACGCAGTTTCTGTCCGCCTGGAACGATGGGTTCATCACCGAACTCAGCGACGGGTCCAAGCATTCGACCAACGAAGCGATCTTCATCATGACAACGAATGCCGGGCGCAGCCGCATCGCGGAGTTAGCTCGCGATCCCAAGATCACACAGGAAGAGCTCAACAAGCTGGCTAAGTCGGCGCTGCAGGACGCGCAGTTCGCGCCTGAGGTTCTTTCGCGCGTCGATGACGTGTTCGCATTTCGCGAACTCGCCGGCCTCGACATCGCCCGCGTCCAGGGCTCGGGCCCGCACGGGCGCGTGGTCGCCCGCGACGTGGAAGCCGCCAGGTCCGGCGGTGTCGCCATGCGGACGCCCGCGCCAGCGCCGGCCGCGCCGGCCGCGCCGCTCGCGATCGAGGCGCCCTCGGACGAGAAGATCCGCGCGCTGTTCGAGCCCGGCAGCTACGAGCTCGTGCCGCACGACAATATGCGCCGGATCATCGCGCGGCGCCTCACCGAGGCGAAGCTGACGATTCCGCATTTCTACCTCACGCTCGACTGCGTGATCGACCGGCTGCTCACGGCGCGCGAGGAGATCAATGCGGCGGCCCCCAAGGACAAGGAGGGCAAGCCGGCCTACAAGCTCTCGGTCAACGACTTCGTGATCAAGGCGCTGGCGATCGCCCTGCAGCAGGTGCCGGACGCCAATGTCAGCTGGACCGAGGGCGGCATGCTCAAGCACAAGCATTCCGACGTCGGGGTCGCGGTGGCGATACCGGGCGGGCTGATCACGCCGGTGGTGCGCCGCGCCGAGGTGAAATCGGTCTCGATCATCTCCAACGAGATGAAGGACTATGCGGTGCGCGCGCGTGCCCGCAAGCTCAAGCCCGAAGAGTACCAGGGCGGCTCGACGGCGGTCTCCAATCTCGGCATGTACGGGATCAAGGATTTCGCCGCGGTGATCAACCCGCCGCACGCGACCATCCTCGCGGTCGGCGCCGGCGAGCAGCGGCCGGTGGCGCGCGCCGGCCGGGTCGAGGTCGCCACCGTGATGTCGGTCACGCTCTCGACCGACCACCGCGCCGTGGACGGCGCGCTCGGCTCGGAGCTGATGGCGGCCTTCAAGCGGCTGATCGAGAACCCGGTCATGATGGTGGTGTAACCCCGATGGACTCGGTGCGGCTGCGGCCGGCGCGCCGGAGTGATGCGACCGCGCTCGCGGCGCTGGTCGACATGGCCGGCGAGGGCATGCCGGTCTTCATGTGGAGCCGGATGCGCGAGCCCGGCCAGTCGGTGTTCGAGGTCGGCCGTGCGCGGGCGCAGCGCGAGAGCGGCGGCTTCTCGTACCGCAACGCCACCATCGCGGAGACCGACGGCGAGGTCGCGGGCGGCCTGGTCGACTATCGCCTCGACGATCCCTACGAGACCGGGGACCTCGACGCCTTGCCCGAGATGGTGCGCCGGCTGGTGCTCCTGGAGGCGAAGGCGCCGGGCACCTGGTATGTCAACGTGATCGCGACCTTCCCGGAGTTCCGCCGCCGCGGCATCGGTGCGCGCCTGCTCGCCGCCGCCGAGGAGCGCGCGCGTGCCTCCGGCGCCGATGCGCTGAGCATCATCGTGGCGAGCGAGAACCGCGCCGCCCACCGGCTCTACCAACGGACCGGCTATCGATTCGTATCGGGCGCGCCGGCGGTCGTGTTTCCGGGATGCGCCCATGGCGGCGACTGGCTGCTGCTGGTCAAGCGCCTGCCGGCGCAGTCTTAGGGATCTGGCCATCTTAGGGATCTGGCCATGTCCACCGGCGGTCCCTAGGATCGATGGAGGGCAGGGTCGGGGCCATGGCGGACAGAGAGCGCTCGCGATACCTGGTCTACCTGTCGCTCGTGATCGCGTGCGGCTCGCTGGTCGCCGCGTTCTACCAGAATTTCGTCTATACGCGGCAGCTCGACACCATCCAGCGCAATGTCGCGCGCGGCGAGTACATCCGCGCCTGCCGCGACATCATCGAGACCTACTTCCAGGTGAAGCTCAAGGTCGGCCTGATGCTCGCCCCGCGCAACGGCGGCGGCGCCAACGACATGTTCGCGGTTGAAGCCGCCAATGCGGTGAGCCGCCTCGGCGGCATCGGCACCTACCTCGCCAACTTCCGGGACGAGGACATCCGCTTCCGCTACACCCAGCTCACCGACGAGCTCACCCGTATCGTCATGGCGGCGCGCGTGGCGCGCGCCCCCGACACGCTCTTCGGCAAGGCCGACGAATTGTTCGCCGGCCTCAACGACGACTGCGTGCGCACCGCGCGCGGCATCGGGCTGTGATGTCGTGTGGAACGGCCTGAAGCGTACAGGGGTGCAATACGGCGGGCCCGACGCGCCGCGTGCGGCGGACAGGAGCGATGGTGGCGTTCATGATTCCTCGCGATCGGCTTCGCGTTGAAAGACCTCGAGCTGACCGTCCGAGAGCTGGTCGAGCCAGCGGCGGATCTCGCTGAGACCGGCGGGATCGATCCGGTAGACGCGCCGGGTGCCCTGGGCGCGAGCGGTCACCAGGCCGGCGGACTTGAGGGCCTTCAGGTGCTGCGACACGGCCGGGCGGCTCACCGGCAGGCCGCGGGCAAGCTCGCCCACCGCGCGCGGACTGCGTCCCAGTCGCTCGAAGATCTCGCGTCGCGTCGGGTCAGCGAGCACGGTGAGGATCCGCTGTGCGTTAGTCATGGCTAACTGTAAGCTTCCACTTACTTATGGGTCAAGTCCAGCAGGTATCCGGCAACGGTTCCCGGCCTTGCGCAGCGCGCGTCCCTCGTCGAAAACACCCTCGGCCCCGCGATCAAGGGACCGGCAAGCGGCGGGGGGCGGAAAGCGGATGGGGACAGTCCTCAGGTTCATCGCCGCATTGGCGATCTCGCTGGCGATCGCTTTCGCGGCGGGCCAGATGATCGCGACCGAGTTCCTGATCACCGACGAATTCGCCGCCGTGATGCTGGGGCATGTCATCTTCGGCCTGGTCGCGATTGCGCTCTTCGCGGTGGCCTATGCGCGGGCGCGCAGGCCCGCCCTGTTCAATTGGACCGCGCTGGCGGTCGCGGCCTTGTTTGCGGGGCTCGTCCTGCTGCCGGCCCTGACCGACGCGGTGCGCTCGCAGGGCACCAGCCCCTACAATCTCGACAAGAACCTCGAGATCCTGCTTGCCATGCTGCTGCCGGGCCTGCTCCTGGTCCTGATCCAATGGAGCCTCGTGCGCCGTCGCTGGCTCAGCCTGCGGGAACCGGAGGGGGCGTACACGGGCTGGCCGTGGATCACGACGGTGGTCGCGGCCGTGGCGGTCCTGAGCCCGCCGGGCCTTGCGATCCTGCGCTCGGCGCTCCGGCAATCGTCGACCGACTGGCTGCGCGAGATCAACCTGATGCTGGCGCTCGGTGCCGGCGCTGTGCTCGCGGTCGCCGCGGTGATCGAGTGCGTCATCCGGGTGCGGATGCTCCGCTCGCGCGCGGTGGCGGCGAGCCGGGCTCTCGCCCCCGACGCGGAAAAGTGGCAACAGGTCTTCGGCGACGACGCGCGTTCGCGATAGCGCCGGCCTGGATCCCCGGGCGGAAAGGCAGTGATGGCAGAGTCCTTCGACATCATCATCATCGGCTCGGGCCCGGGCGGCTACGTGACCGCGATCCGCGCCGCGCAGCTCGGCTTCAAGACCGCGGTGGTCGAGCGCGACCATCTGGGCGGCATCTGCCTCAACTGGGGCTGCATCCCGACCAAGGCGCTGCTGCGCTCGGCCGAGATCTTCCACTACATGCAGCACGCCGAGGACTACGGGCTCTCGGCCGAGAAGGTCGGCTTCGATCCGGCCGCCGTCGTCAAGCGCTCGCGAAACGTCGCCAAGCGGCTGTCGGACGGGGTCGGCTTCCTGTTCCGGAAGAACAAGGTGCAGACGATCTGGGGCGAAGCCGCGATCGAGGCGCCGGGCCGCGTCGTCGTCAAGGCGAGCCGCACCGAGGCACCGAAGGGCGCGCTCGGGGCCGGGAGCTACCAGGCCAAGCACATCATCGTCGCGACCGGCGCACGGCCGCGCGTGCTCCCCGGCCTCGAGCCCGACAAGAAGCTCGTCTGGACCTATTTCGAGGCGATGGCGCCGGACCGCATGCCGAAGTCGCTTCTGGTGATCGGCTCGGGCGCGATCGGCGTCGAGTTCGCCTCCTTCTACCGCACCCTCGGCGCCGAGGTGACAATCGTCGAGGTGCTGCCGCAGATCCTGCCCGTGGAGGACGCCGAGATCGCGGCGTTTGCGCGCAAGAGCTTCGAGCGCCAGGGCATCAAGGTCCTCACCGGCGCCAAGGTGACGAAGCTCGACAAGAAGTCCGACTCCGTCACCGCCTCCATCGAAGACGGCAAGGGCGGAACGCAGGCGATCACGGTCGAGCGCGTGATCTCCGCGGTCGGCGTCACCGGCAATATCGAGAACCTCGGGCTCGAGAAGCTCGGCATCAAGACCGAGCGCGGCATCGTCGCGGTCGACGCGTTCAACCGCACCAATGTGCCCGGGATCTATGCGATCGGCGACGTCTCGGGACCGCCCATGCTGGCGCACAAGGCCGAGCACGAGGGCGTGATTTGCGTGGAATGGATCAAGGGGCTGAAGCCGCATCCCATGGACAAGCGGCTAATCCCGGGCTGCACTTATTGCGCGCCGCAGATCGCCTCGGTCGGCCTCACCGAGCAGGCCGCCAAGGAGCAGAAGCGCGAGATCCGCGTCGGCCGCTTCCCGTTCCTCGGCAACGGCAAGGCGATCGCGCTCGGCGAGGACCAGGGCCTCGTGAAGGTGATCTTCGACAAGGCGACCGGGCAGCTCCTCGGTGCGCACATGGTCGGGGCGGAGGTCACCGAGCTGATCCAGGGCTACGTGGTCGCGATGAATCTCGAGACCACCGAGGAGGAGCTCATCCACACGGTCTTCCCGCATCCGACCCTGTCGGAGATGATGAAGGAGGCCGTGCTCGACGCCTATGGCCGCGTGCTGAACGTGTGACCGTCGGCGGCAGAGGCCCGACCCTTCGCCGACGCCGGTGAAACTGAGTTCCCATGACGGCGTTGTCGTGCCGCAACTCTCGATGGAGGCAACCATGAGCGGCGTGGGACTGTTCGGCGCACTGATCATCGGCATCGTGGCGGGCTGGATTGCCGAGAAGGTGATGGCGCGCGACCACGGGCTGCTGACCAACCTCGTGGTCGGGGTTATCGGATCCTATATCGGCGCCTTCATCGCGCATGCGGCGGGGTTCGCCTATGCGGGCTTCTGGGCGAGCCTGCTGGTCTCGGCGCTGGGCGCGATCGTGCTCCTCTTCATCGTCGGTCTGGTGCGCGGCCGCCCCGCCCGCCCGTAGCGGTTCCGCGCGGTTCCGAGATTACCAAGCTGTCACGTCCTCACGGCGAGTTGAGTCGGAATGCGACGGCATGCCGAACAGGTGCTGGCGCCCAGGCGTTGATGGGGCGAGGGCGCCCGAGGACCCTCGTCGCGGCGATCCACAACAGAAGATCATCGTCGCGGCAAGCGAACCAGCAGTTCCAACCGACGAGAAGAAGGGACACGCCATGAGCCGCATGACGACTCTTTCCAAGTACGCAGCGGGCCTCGGTGTCGCGGGCCTGATCGCGGCCGGTTCGGTCGCCCCGGCGGCCGCCCAGGCCGTGGTGATGGAGCGGCCGTATCACGGCATGCACCACACGTGGTCGCCGTTCGCCGGCTACGGCTATGCGGGCGCCTACGACGGTCGCGTCGCGGCGCCGTTCTCGGTGCAGACTCCGACCGAGTGCTGGACCGACGAGGGCTACGGCCGAATCGCCTCGTGCGACCAGGGCTCCGTCCGATAACGCGGTCGCTGCGAACGGAAAGGCGGGCCCCCGGGCCCGCCTTTTTCGTGGGCGTGTGCTGACGCCGCGCCGCGACCGGGTGCGCTGGCTGGGGGCAGTGGCGCTTGCGGCGGCACCTGCGGCCTCGTAAGTATCCGGGGACGTTCCTCATCGAGACGCCCCATGGCCGTCGTCATCGACACGATCTCCGGCGCGCGGCCGCGCCACCCGGAAAAGCAGCATCGGCCGGACGCGCCGCTGCAGCGCAAGCCGGCCTGGATCCGGGTCAAGGCCCCGGTCAGCCGCGGCTACGCCGAGACCCAGCGCATCGTGCGCGAGAACGGCCTGCACACGGTGTGCGAGGAGGCCGGCTGCCCCAACATCGGCGAGTGCTGGGAGAAGAAGCACGCCACCTTCATGATCCTGGGCGACACCTGCACGCGCGCCTGCGCCTTCTGCAACGTCAAGACCGGCATTCCGGCCGCCCTCGATCCGCACGAGCCGCAGCACGTCGCGGAGGCGACCGCGCGGCTCGGCCTCAACCACGTGGTGATCACATCGGTCGACCGCGACGATCTCGCCGACGGCGGCGCCGCGCATTTCGCGGCCGTGATCCGCGCGTTGCGCGCGCACACGCCCGGCACCACCATCGAGGTGCTGACCCCGGACTTCCTGCGCAAGGACGGCGCCGTCGCGATCGTCGTCGACGCGCGCCCGGACGTGTTCAACCACAATCTCGAGACCGTGCCGTCGAATTACCTGACGGTGCGGCCCGGCGCCCGCTACTTCGCTTCGATCCGGCTGCTGCAGCAGGTCAAGGAGCGCGATCCCTCGATGTTCACCAAGTCCGGCATCATGCTGGGGCTCGGCGAGGAGCGCAACGAGGTGCTGCAGCTGATGGACGACCTGCGCAGCGCCGAGGTCGACTTCCTCACCATCGGCCAGTACCTGCAGCCGACCCGCAAGCACCATCCGGTGGTCCGCTTCGTGCCGCCCGACGAGTTCGCGGCCTACGAGACGATCGCCTATGCCAAGGGCTTCCTGATGGTCTCGTCCTCGCCGCTGACGCGCTCGTCGCACCATGCGGGCGAGGATTTCGCCCGGCTGAAGGCCGCGCGCGAGGCCAAGCGCGCGCGCTGATGCCGCGCTTCCGCACCACACGGCGCGTGTGCCACAGTGCGGGCGACATGTTCGACCTCGTGGCCGACGTCGAGCGCTATCCCGAGTTCGTGCCGCTGTGCGAGCAGATCAGCGTGCGCAGGCGAACCCAGAGCGGCGAGGGGGCCGAGATCCTCGTTGCCGACATGACGGTCGCCTACAAGCTGATCCGCGAGACCTTCACGAGCCGGGTCACCCTCGACCGGCCCGACCTCGGGATCCTGGTCGAGTATCTCGACGGTCCTTTCAGCCACCTGGAGAACCGGTGGACCTTCAAGCCGGTGTCGGAGCGCGTGTGCGACGTGGAGTTCTTCATCTCCTACGAGTTCCGCAGCCGCACCCTCGGCTTCCTGATGGGCGCCATGTTCGAGACCGCGTTCCGCCGCTTCGCCGAGGCCTTCGAGCGGCGCGCCGACCAGCTCCGCGCCCGCACAGCGCCGATGCGCTCGTAGCGCCCTGGATGCGTAATACGCGGTTAACGACCGCGCCCTAGATTGCGCTCCGCTGCCCAGCCGACGGACCGCATGACCGCGCTCGACCCGCCTGTTTCCGCGCCGCAGCCGCGCCCGGCGGCGGCGTTCCTGCGGCTCGCGCCCGCGCTGTTCGCGGCGACGCTGTTCCTGTCCGCGCTGCTGCTGTTCGCGCTGCAGCCGATGTTCACCAAGATGGTGCTGCCGCGGCTCGGCGGCGCGCAGTCGGTCTGGTCGGTCGCCATGGTGTTCTTCCAGGCGGCGCTGCTGACCGGCTATCTCTATGCGCATCTCGTCGCGCGCGCCGGTCCGGGGTGGGGGGCGCTCGCCCATCTCGCGCTGCTGGCGCTCGCCGCGCTCGCGCTGCCGATCGGCATCGCATCTGCCTTCGGGACGCCGCCGCAGGACGGCATGCACGGCTGGGTGCTCGCGCTGTTCGCGACCTCGGTCGGGCTGCCCTTCGTCGCGCTGGCGGCGAGCGCGCCGCTGCTGCAGAGCTGGTTCGCGGCGAGCGGCCATCCGCAGGCGCGCAATCCCTACGTGCTCTACGCGGCTTCCAATCTCGGCTCGTTCACGGCGCTCGTCGC
>PQAH01000035.1 GCA_003105195.1 Bradyrhizobiaceae bacterium | reverse complement strand
CAACTCATCAAGCGATTGCCCTGATATCACGGCCACGGGCTTGACTGGAGAAGACTTATAATATCTCCTTATGCAGATCATTGAATACGAGTTGAATACGAGTTGCGGAGTGCCCTGAAGGCTTCGTGTGAATTCGCGCGGCGCCGAGATTGGGCCCTCCCATCCAACGTCAAGCCCCCGCCGGACCTTTGGGATGAGCGAACTCGCCGCGACAACGATCGTCGGTATCGGCGGCTTTCTGGTTGGCCTGGTGTTCGGTGCGGTCGCCCAGCGCACCAACTTCTGCACCATGGGTGGCATATCCGATCTGGTCCTGATGGGTGACGGACGCCGGATGCGGGCATGGGTGCTCGCGACGGCGGTAGCGATCATCGGCACGCAATCTCTGCACTTCGCAGCCATCATCGACGTCAACGCGTCGATCTATCTGACCCCGAACCTCGGCTGGCTCGGCGCCATTCTGGGCGGCGCGATGTTCGGCTTCGGCATGACCCAGGCCGGCGGCTGCGGCAGCCGCACGCTCGTGCGTCTCGGCGGCGGCAATCTGAAATCCCTGGTCGTTGCGATCATCCTCGGCATCGTCGCCTACATGACGCTGCGTGGCATGCTCGCGCTGGCGCGGGTGCAGATCGAGAACGTCGCGAATATCGACCTCAAGGCGCGCGGCTTGAGCAGCCAGAGCATCGGCGACCTGGCGGGCATGCTGACCGGGCTGCCCGCCGCGACAACGCGTGCCGGTGCCGCCGCCGCGCTCGCCCTGGCGCTTCTCGTCTTCTGCTTCAAGGATCGCGCGTTCCGGTCCAGCGTCCGCGACATGACCGCCGGGGTCGTGGTCGGCCTCGCCACGGTGGCCGGCTGGATCGTCACCGGTGTGCTCGCTGCAGACGAGTTCGATCCCGTCCCGCTGGCCTCGGTCACTTTCGTGGCGCCGGTCGGCGAGAGCCTGCAGTACCTCATGACCTTCACGGGCGCGACCATCAACTTCGGCATCGCCGTGGTCGCCGGTGTCGTCGCGGGAAGCTTCCTTGCCGCGGTGGCTTCCAAGACGTTCCGGATCGAGGCGTTCGCCGATCGCGCCGATCTCGTGCGCCATTTCGGCGGCGCGGCATTGATGGGCGCCGGTGGCGTATTGGCCCTGGGATGCACCATCGGTCAGGGCGTCACCGGCGTCTCCACGCTGTCGCTCGGAAGCCTGATCGCGTGGCTATCGATTCTTGCGGGCGGCTATCTCGGGGTGAAGGTCCTCGAGGAGGGATCGTTCGGCAGCGCGCTTCGGGCAGCCTTCGCCCGCGGCTGAGTGACGATTCCGATTGGGACACGGCCCCGGCCCGGCGGAGTGTATCGGGCTCTGCCGATCCGGGCGTCTCGGACAATGGCATCGCAGGCGGGCCCGCTCCGGCAGGTTGATCGCGCGCGGCGGGAGCGAGCCGTCCCGTCATTCCCGGGACGCACCGCGGATACCGGCCGTGCGCGGCTGCGTCACGACGGTCCGAACAGGAGCGTGAAGACGTGACGGCCGAAGCGTCAAGCAACGGTGCTTGAAACCTGGCGGGAGCGACGGGGCTCGAACCCGCGACCTCCGGCGTGACAGGCCGGCGCTCTAACCAACTGAGCTACGCCCCCAAGACACAGGATCGACCTGATTGGGCTGAACCCTCGGAAAATCCCGCATTTTCGGGCCGCCACGAAGGGTCGGCCGTGAGATACGACCGAGCCCCCGCGAAGTCAAGCGCGCGGCGGTGACCGCGATTCGCCGCAATTTGCAGGCAGTTCTTGCACCTGCAAGCCCGGAAATCCGCGCCAGATGCGAATTTCTGCGTGGTCAAGACCGCCGAGAATCATATATGCCGCGGCCTTACCGGGCGAATTGGCCCGGAATCAGAGGAGTTATCCGTCCATGGCAGCCACCAAAGCCGCACCGACCGTCACCCTCAAGCACCTCGCCGCCGCGATCGCGGGCGAGCACGAGATTGCCAAGAAACAGTCCGAGGCAATCCTCGGTGACCTCGTCGGTCTCGTGGTCAAGCACCTCAAGAAGGGCGACCGCATCCGCATCGGCGGGCTCGGCATCCTCCAGGTGCGCAAGCGCGCCGCCCGCATGGGCCGCAACCCGGCCACCGGCGAGCCGATCAAGATCAAGGCCAGCAAGAAGGTCGCCTTCCGCGCCGCCAAGGAGCTGAAGGAGGCGATCTGATCCTGCCGGATCGCGATGGCTGCCCAGGATCGTCCGCCGCGCGGCGGACGATCCGGCAACCGTCACGGGGCGACGCGAGGCCCGCGGGCACGACCAGAGGGAACCGATGCGCCCGGCCGGCGGCGCGTCGATGGTGAGTTTCCGCCGACACGCATAGCCTCGGCGCCGCCCGCGCGGCGCGGGGCTGTGTCGTTACGGATGGCGCGGAATTCGTACGTGCTGGTGGGCGGTGACGGGCTCGAACCGCCGACCCTCTCGGTGTAAACGAGATGCTCTACCAGCTGAGCTAACCGCCCTCTCCCACCCCATACCCCCGGCGGCCGCCGCCAGGCAAGCCGCGGGGCACGAGGCGTGGCTACCCGTTCACGGCGTCTTTGAGGCCCTTGCCGGCCGTGAACTTCGGCCGTCTCGCGGCCTCGATCTTCACGGGCGCGCCGGTGCGCGGGTCGCGGCCTTCGCGCGCCGCCCGGCTCGCGACCCGGAAGGTCCCGAAGCCGACGATCTTCACCTCGTCGCCGGCGCGCAAAGCGCGGGCGATCACCTCGAAGGTCGCCTCCACGGCGGCGGACGCCGCGTCCTTCTCGAGCGAGGTCTGCTCGGCCACGGCGGCGATCAGCTCGTTCTTGGTCATGGGATCCTCTCCGACAGCGCGCCACTCAAAAAAAGGACGGCGCCCGGCGGGCGCCGTCCGTTCGGGGGTGCGCGGGCTCAGTGCGCGATCACGGTGGACTGCTCCTCCTCGACGATCGGCTCGGGCCGATCGGCGAGCTTGGCAGCCTCCTTCTCGTCCCACTCGATCGGCTCGGGCTTGCGGGTGAGCGCGCGGGCGATCACCTCGTCCATGCGCGAGACCGGGATGATCTCGAGCCCGCTCTTCACGCTGTCCGGGATGTCCGCCAGGTCCTTGGCGTTCTCCTCCGGGATCAGCACCGTCTTGATGCCGCCGCGCAACGCGGCGAGCAGCTTCTCCTTCAGCCCGCCGATCGGCAGCACGCGGCCGCGCAGCGTGATCTCGCCGGTCATCGCGAGGTCGCGGCGCACCGGGATGCCGGTCATCACCGAGACGATCGCCGTGACCATGGCGACGCCCGCCGACGGCCCGTCCTTCGGCGTCGCGCCTTCCGGCACGTGCACGTGGATGTCGCGCTTGTCGAACAGCGGCGGCTCGATGCCGAAGGCGACCGCGCGCGAGCGCACGTAGGAGGCCGCCGCCGAGATCGATTCCTTCATGACGTCGCGCAGGTTGCCCGTGACCGTCATCTTGCCGCGGCCCGGCATCATGGCGCCCTCGATGGTGAGCAATTCGCCCCCCACGTCGGTCCAGGCGAGGCCGGTGACCACGCCGATCTGGTCCTCGAGCTCCACCTCGCCGTAGCGGAACTTCGGCACGCCGAGATAGTCGCCGATGTTATTGTCCGAGACCTTCACGGACTTCAGCTTCTTGGTGAGCATCAGCTCCTTGACGGCCTTGCGGGCGAGCGTCGAGATCTCCCGCTCCAGGTTGCGCACGCCCGCCTCGCGGGTGTAGCGGCGGATCAGGGTCTTGAGCGCGTCGTCGTCGAGCGACCATTCCTTGGCGTCGAGGCCGTGCTTGGTGAGCGCGTTCGGGATCAGGTGGCGCCGCGCGATCTCGACCTTCTCGTCCTCGGTGTAGCCCGCGATGCGGATGATCTCCATGCGGTCCATCAGGGGTGGCGGGATGTTGAGCGTGTTCGCCGTGGTGATGAACATCACGCTGGAGAGGTCGTAGTCGACCTCGAGATAGTGGTCGTTGAACGACTGGTTCTGCTCCGGGTCGAGCACCTCGAGCAGCGCCGAGGAGGGATCGCCGCGGAAATCGGCGCCCATCTTGTCGACCTCGTCGAGCAGGAACAGCGGGTTCGACGACTTCGCCTTGCGCATCGACTGGATGACCTTGCCGGGCATCGAGCCGATATAGGTGCGGCGGTGGCCGCGGATCTCGGCCTCGTCGCGCACGCCGCCGAGCGAGACGCGCACGAACTCGCGTCCCGTCGCGCGCGCGATCGAGCGGCCGAGCGAGGTCTTGCCGACGCCGGGCGGACCGACCAGGCACAGGATCGGGCCGGTCAGCTTGTTGGCGCGGCTCTGCACCGCGAGATATTCGACGATGCGCTCCTTGACCTTGTCGAGCCCGTAATGGTCGGCGTCGAGGATCTCCTGCGCGTGCGCGAGATCCTTCTTCACCTTGGTCTTCTTGTTCCACGGAATCGACAGCAGCCAGTCCAGGTAGTTGCGCACGACGGTGGCCTCGGCCGACATCGGCGACATCTGGCGCAGCTTCTTGAGCTCGTGGTTGGCCTTCTCGCGCGCCTCCTTCGAGAGCTTGGTCTTCTTGATCTTCTCCTCGATCTCGGCGAGCTCGTCGCGGCCGTCCTCGTCGCCGAGCTCCTTCTGGATCGCCTTCATCTGCTCGTTGAGGTAATACTCGCGCTGGGTCTTCTCCATCTGCCGCTTGACGCGCGTGCGGATGCGCTTCTCGACCTGCAGCACGGAGATCTCGCTCTCCATCAGGCCGAGCACCTTCTCGAGCCGGTCGGCGACCGCGGTGGTCTCCAGGATGCCCTGCTTGTCCGGAATCTTGACCGCGAGATGCGAGGCGACCGTGTCGGCGAGCTTGCCGTAGTCCTCGATCTGCTGGACCACGCCCACGACCTCGGGCGAGACCTTCTTGTTCAGCTTCACGTAGCCTTCGAACTCGGTGACGACCGAGCGTGCCAGGGCCTCGGCCTCCACGCGCTCTCCGACCGTGTCGGGCAGCACCACCGCATCGGCCTCGTAGTACTCGACCCGCTCGCTGTACTTGACGATCTTGGCGCGCTCCGCGCCCTCGACCAGCACCTTGACGGTGCCGTCGGGCAGCTTGAGCAGCTGCAGCACGCTCGCCAGCGTGCCGACATTGTAGATGGCGCCGGTCGCCGGATCGTCGTCGGAGGCGTTCTTCTGGGTCGCCAGCATGATGAAGGTGTCGCTCTTCATCACCTCCTCGAGGGCGCGGATCGACTTCTCGCGTCCGACGAAGAGCGGAACGATCATGTGGGGGAACACCACGATGTCGCGCAGCGGCAGCACCGGATAGGCGCGCGTTTCACCGGGAGCGGGCGAGGGACGTGGCTTGGAAGTTGTCATGGTTGGAATCCTTGTTGTTGCGCCCCTCCTCCGCGACCCGCCGACGCGCAGCCGCAAGGGAGTGCTAAGGAGCCGGCAGGGCTGGAGAGAATATTGCGTGAGCCCCCAACGCGCTCACGGGATCCCTGCCCGGAATCGTGGACGTTGCCGTCCGACGCTATAGGTGGCCCCGCCCCCGGAGGGTGTCAAGCTGACCCGCGGAAAGCGGTGAAAATCCGGTGCCCGCGCGCCCGGGACGGGCGCGAGTGGCGGCTTTCCGGTGGTTTCGCCTGATACGCGGCAAGTCGACTCGGCTCCGGACTCCGCCCCTCGGGGCGACCGTCCGGCCCGGCTCAGGCGCTGGTGGCGCCCGCATCCCCGACCCGGTCCGCATAGATGTAGAGCGGTCGCGCGGTACCTTCGACCACCTCCTTGGAGATGACCACCTCTTCCACGCCCTCGAGGCTCGGCAGGTCGAACATGGTGTCGAGCAGGATGCCCTCCATGATCGAGCGCAGGCCGCGCGCCCCGGTCTTGCGCTCGATCGCCTTCTTGGCGATGGCCGAGAGCGCCTCGTCGGCGAGCGTGAGGTCGATGTTCTCCATCTCGAACAACCGCTGGTACTGCTTCACCAGGGCGTTCTTCGGCTCCATCAGGATGCGCTTGAGCGCCGGCTCGTCCAGGTCCTCCAGCGTCGCGACCACCGGCAGGCGGCCGACGAATTCGGGGATCAGGCCGTACTTCAGGAGATCCTCCGGCTCCACGTCGCGGAAGATCTCGCCGGCGCGCCGGTCCTCGGGCGCCACAACCTTGGCGCCGAAGCCGATCGAGGTCGAGCGCCCGCGCGCGGAGATGATCTTCTCGAGCCCGGCGAAGGCGCCGCCGCAGACGAACAGGATGTTGGTCGTGTCGACCTGCAGGAACTCCTGCTGCGGATGCTTGCGGCCGCCCTGCGGCGGCACGCTGGCGATCGTGCCTTCCATGATCTTGAGCAGCGCCTGCTGCACGCCCTCGCCCGACACGTCGCGGGTGATCGAGGGGTTGTCCGACTTGCGGCTGATCTTGTCGATCTCGTCGATGTAGACGATGCCGCGCTGSGCSYKSTCGAYVTYGTARTYGSMBKWCTGCAGCAGCTTSWGGATGATGTTCTCGACGTCCTCGCCGACATAGCCGGCTTCGGTCAGCGTCGTCGCGTCCGCCATCGTGAACGGCACGTCGAGGATGCGCGCCAGCGTCTGCGCCAGCAGCGTCTTGCCCGAGCCGGTCGGCCCGATCAGCAGGATGTTCGACTTCGCGAGCTCGACGTCGTTGTGCTTGGACTGATGGTTGAGCCGCTTGTAGTGGTTGTGGACCGCGACCGAGAGCACCTTCTTGGCGTGGTTCTGCCCGATCACGTAGTCGTCGAGCACCTTGCGGATTTCCTTCGGGGTCGGGATCCCGTCGCGCGACTTCACCAGCGAGGACTTGTTCTCCTCGCGGATGATGTCCATGCACAGTTCGACGCACTCGTCGCAGATGAAGACGGTCGGCCCGGCGATGAGCTTGCGCACCTCGTGCTGGCTCTTGCCGCAGAACGAGCAGTAGAGCGTGTTCTTGGAATCGCTGCCGCCGACCTTGCTCATTCCTGTCTCCGTCGCCGGCGCGCACCGCGGTGCGTCACCGATCTGTCATCCAGTCTAGAAGTCCGCGCCCTAACATTCCGTAGCCCAGCGGACTGAAACCTCGCCAATTTCCCCGACGGCCGGCCCCCGCCTCCGCACTAGCGAAGCATGGTAGGGGTTCGACAATCAAGAATTCATTAACGATGAATTCCCAGGCCATCCGGGCCTTTGCGGATCCGAATCCCAGTCGCAACACCCCAGTTACCGGCCCGATTGAGGCGGCGGCGTGACCGCCTCGCTTCCCGCGAACCGCCGCGTGGAACCCGACGCGGCCCCGGGGACAACGCGCCCGGAACCCCGCGGTTGCCTCACGCCTTCTCTTCGTCCACCACCCGCCGCTCGATCACCTTGTCGACCAGCCCGAAGTCCTTGGCCATCTCCGAGGTCAGGAAGGTGTCGCGCTCGAGCGCGTCCTCGATCTTCTTCAGCGGCTGGCCGGTATGGCGCACATAGATGTCGTTGAGCCGCTTCTTCAGGTTCAGGATCTCCTGCGCGTGCAGCATGATGTCGGTCGCCTGCCCCTGGAAGCCGCCGGAGGGCTGGTGCACCATGATCCGCGCGTTCGGCAGGGCGAAGCGCAGGTCCTTGTGGCCGGCCGCCAGCAGCAGCGAGCCCATGGAGGCGGCCTGGCCGGTGCACAGCGTCGACACCGGCGGCCGGATGAACTGCATGGTGTCGTAGATCGAGAGCCCCGAGGTCACCACGCCGCCCGGCGAGTTGATGTACATCGAGATCTCTTTCTTCGGGTTCTCGGCCTCCAGGAACAGGAGTTGCGCGACCACCAGCGTGGCCATTCCGTCCTCGATCGGCCCCGTGATGAAGATGATGCGCTCCTTCAGGAGGCGCGAATAGATGTCGTAGGCGCGCTCGCCGCGGTTGGTCTGCTCGACCACCATCGGCACGAGGTAGTTCATGTGGGTATCGACCGGATCGCGCATTGCTCGATGTTCCTCAGCGGCCCGTCCGGGCCTGTCCACTGCGCCGCGCTCCTCGAGCACGGCGATGCATTTCATGATCCACGCGTCACAGATATGTCCCGACGCGCCCGCCACAAGTCGCGAGACCTCGTCGGCCGTGCGGCTGCGGAACGGCCCGCGCAGGACCGGCCGGGCGATCGACCGAACGGGCACGCGCCCCTGGCACGACCCATCTGCCACGATTCGGGCCGCCCCCGCAGGGAGACCCCCGGATCAGGCGGCCCCGCTCTCCTCGTCGTCGTCCCGGTAGAGCTCCTCGCGCGAGACCTTCTTCTCGTTCACCTTCACGAGCTCGCACAGGAAGTCGACGACCTTGTCCTCGAAGATCGGCGCACGCAGGCTCGCGAGCGCCGACGGATTGTTGCGGTAGAACTCCCAGACCTGCTGCTCCTGGCCCGGGAATTGGCGCGCGCGCTCGACCACCGCGCGGCTGACCTCCTGCTCCGTCACCTTGATGTCGTTCTTCTCGCCGATCTCCGCGATCACGAGGCCGAGCCGCACGCGCCGCTCCGCGATCTTGCGGTACTCGGCGCGCATCTCGTCCTCCTTGACACCCTCGTCGGCGAAGCTCCTGCCCTGCGCCTTGAGGTCGTCCTCGACCGTCTTCCAGACGTTCGCGAACTCCTCCTCGAGCAGCGTCGGCGGCAGGTCGAACTTGTGCCGCACGTCGAGGGCGTCGAGCAGCGCGCGCTTGAGCTTCTGGCGGCTGGCATTGGCATGCTCCTGGGAGATCCGGTCGCGGATCGCGTCCTTGAGCTTGTCGAGCGATTCCAGCCCCAGCTGCTTGGCGAAGTCGTCGTTCACCTCGACCTTGCCGGGCGCCTCGATCGCCTTGGCGGTGGTCTCGAAGCTCGCCTCCTTGCCGGCGAGCTCCGCCTTCATGTAGCCCTCCGGGAAGGTCGCCTTGATGGTGCGGGTCTCGCCCGCCTTGATGCCGATCAGCTGGTCCTCGAAGCCCGGGATGAAGGTCTGCGAGCCGATCTCCACCGCGATGTCGTCGCCGGTGCCGCCTTCGAACGGCGTGCCGTCGATGCTGCCGACGAAGGAGACCGTGACCTTGTCGCCGGCCTCGGCCTGCGCGCCCTCGCCCTTGTCCGCGAACGGCCGGTTCTGCTCGGCGATCCGCCCGAGCGCCTCGTCGACCTCGGCGTCGGTCGCCTCGGCCGAGAGCTTGTCGATCTCGATGCCCTTGAAGTCGGCGAGCGCGATCTTGGGGAGGATCTCCATGGAGACCGAGTAGGCGAGATCCGCCTTGCCCTCGACCATGGCTCTGACCTCGCCCTCCTCGGTCGGCAGGTTCACCCGCGGCTCCATGGCGAGCTTGAAGCCGTTGTCGGTCACGATCTGCGCATTGGTGTCGCGCACCGCCTGCTCGATCGCCTCGGCCATCACGGAGCGGCCGTAGACGCGCTTGAGATGCGCCACCGGCACCTTGCCGGGCCGGAAGCCGTTGATGCGGACCTTGTCCTTGAGCTCCGCGAGCCGCTCGTTCACCTTGGCGTCGAGCTCGTTGAGCGGCACCACCACGCGGTATTCGCGCTTCAGTCCCTCGGCGAGTGTTTCGGTTACCTGCATGGTCGAATCTTCGCTCGTGTCTCTTTCGTCGAACGTCTGCCGGGCCTCGGGGCTGCGGTGAGGGGCAAACCGGCGCGGCCCCAAGGCCGCGTGGTGCGGGCGGAGGGCCTCGAACCCCCACGACTTTCGTCACGGGAACCTAAATCCCGCGCGTCTACCAATTCCGCCACGCCCGCATCGGGCATCGCGCATCCGGACACCCGGTCGGGCGGCGCGGCTTATAGCATGCCGCAGACGCGACGCAGCAAAAAAATGGCGCTTTGCGCGCCTCCCTGCAAGGCGCGAGACCGGGAGGGCGCGGGGCGTGTTGCCGCATCCGGCTTGCAAATGCCTCCCGGGCGTCCAAGGTGTCTCTCTCCGCCGCCGAAGGTCCGATGCGCGCCCCAGCCCCGCCCCTCAGCCGCCGGCGTGTCCTTGCCGGCACCGGCCTCGCAGTCGTCTCCGCCCTGCTGCCGCGTGCGGCGCACGGCGCCGCGGACGGCTTCCGCATCCTGCGCGCGCACCCGGGCAGCGCGCGGCTGCGCGGCCCGGACCAGCCGCCGACCGCGGTCTGGGGCTACGACGGCACGGTGCCGGGGCCGGTCCTGCGCGTGAGGCGGGGCGAGGAGCTGAGGGTGCGGCTCGTCAACGAGCTCCCCGAGGAGACCGTGATCCACTGGCACGGCCTGCGGCTGCCCAACGCCATGGACGGCGTCCCGCACCTCACCCAGCACCCGGTCGCGCCGGGCCAGAGCTTCGACTACCGCTTCGTGGTGCCGGACGCCGGCACGTTCTGGTACCACTCGCACCGCTTCTCCTCCGAGCAGCAGGAGCGCGGCCTCTATGGCGGGTTGATCGTCGAGGAGCCCGCGCCGGTCGACGTCGACCGCGACGTCCTGCTGATCCTCGACGACTGGCGGCTGACCCCGGAGGGCGCTAACGACGAGGCGAGCTTCCGCTCGTTCCACGACGCCGCCCATGCGGGACGCCTCGGCCGCCACTTCACGGTCAACGGCGGCCCGACCCTCGACCTGCCGGTCCGCGCCAACGAGCGGATCCGGCTCCGCCTGGTCAACGCCGCCAATGCCCGGGTGATGCCGCTGCGCCTCGAGCGCCTTGCGGCCCGCGTGATGGCGATCGACGGCCAGCCCGCCGAACCGTTCCTGGCGCGCGAGAGCCGCCTCACCCTCGGTCCCGGCAACCGCGCCGATCTGTTCGTCGACGCGACCCTGGAGCCGGGCGCCTCCGCGGCCCTGATCCTCGAGGACGTCCGCGCCGAGGTGCCCCTGGTCCGGCTCGTGACGGAGGGACCGCCCGCACGGGCGGCGCCGCGCGGCGAGCCGCCGCCTTTGCCCGCGAACCCGCTGCCCGAGCGCATGAACTTCCCGGCCGCGCTGCGGATCGACCTGCCCCTCGAAGGCGGCGCCATGAGCCCCCTGATGATGCGCCGGGGCGAGGTGCCGGGCCACGGCATCGACCCGGCCGCGCGCATCTGGACCATGGCCGGCCAGGCCTCCTCGGGCCACGACGGCCCGCCGCTGTTCTCGGCCAAGCGCGGCCGCACCGTGGTGATCGCGATGCCGAACCGCACCGCCTTCCCGCACGCCATGCATCTGCACGGCCACCACTTCCGCCTGCTCGACAATCTCGACGACGGCTGGAAGCCCTTCTGGCTCGACACCGTGGTGATCGACCGCCAGCGGACGGCCCGCATCGCCTTCGTGGCCGACAATCCCGGGAAATGGATGATCCACTGTCACATGCTCGAGCACCAGGAGACCGGCATGGCGGCGTGGTTCGAGGTGACGTAGCGGCAGAAACCGGACTCGATCTCTCAGGCATTGCCCCGTAGTCCGGATGCCCGCAGCGAAATTTGGGAACAACCCCATCTCGCTGCGCTCATGCGGTCTCCGGTGCGAGCTGCCGGAACAGCGCCCGATAGACGCGCGGCAGCGCCTCGGACAGGTCCTCCGCGATCAGGCCCGGCCCGGTCTCGGCGGCTGCCGCGCCGTGCAGCCAGGCCGCCGCACAGGCCGCCTCGAAGCCCGGCATGCCCTGCGCCACGAGGCCGGCGATCAGGCCCGACAGCACGTCGCCCGACCCCGCGGTCGCGAGCCAGGGCGGCGCATTCTCGTTGATGGCGGCGCGGCCGTCCGGAGCGGCGATCACGGTGTCGGGCCCCTTCAGCAGCACCACCGTCCGGGCCTGCCGGGCCGCGGCGCGCGCCCGCGCGAGCCTCGAATCAACATCAAAATTCTGTTCAATCTGCTTGAACAGGCGCGCGAACTCGCCGTCGTGCGGGGTCAGCACGGTGGCCTCGGCGGCACGCGCGGCGAGCGCCGCGGCGAGCGCATCGGGCGCCTCCGCGAAGCTCGTCAGCGCGTCGGCGTCGAGCACGACGCCGCGCTCGCCCGCGAGCGCGGCCGCGACCATGGCGCGCATCGGCGCGCCCACCCC
>PQAH01000034.1 GCA_003105195.1 Bradyrhizobiaceae bacterium | reverse complement strand
TCCTGGCGCTGCTCGTGCCGGGCCTCGTCTACGGCCCGGCTCTGCTGCGCGAGCTCGACCGGCAATGGAGCGCGCTCACCGGCACCATCGAGCTCGCGGATGCGGTCGAGCGCATCGTCATGGCGGAGTCGCGGAGCGATCCGAATGCCCGGAACCGGCGCTCCAGCGCGACCGGGGCGGGCCAGTTCCTCGACCAGACCTGGCTCGCGCTCATCCGCGCGCACCGCGCCGACCTGTTGCGGCGCGGCGAGAAGGAGGCGCTGGAGCTGCGCCGCGACCCCGCGCTCGCGCGCGAGATGACGGCGCGCTTCCTCGAGCGCAACGCCGCGATGCTGCGCCGGCAGTGCCTCCCCGTGACGCTCGGCGCCGTGTATCTCGCGCATTTCGCGGGCGGCGCCGGCGCCGTGGCGCTGCTCTCCGCGCCCGCGGACGCGGACGCCGCCTCCACCATGGCGAAGGCCGATGCCACGGGGCGCATGACGCGCGAGCGGATCGTCAAGGCCAATCCCTTCCTCGAGGGCCTCACCGTCGCGGATCTCAAGGCGCGCCTCGATCGCAAGCTGCGCGGGCCCGAGATCCGGCTCGCCGGCATGATGCCGATCCGCAGCGGCCACGCCGACGCCGGCCTCATCGTCCGCCTCCCGGCCGCCGCGCCGTGCCCGCGCGCGGCGAGCCGGACGTGAGCGTGAGGCTCGCCGTGTGAGCACGCCGCCGCACGGCCGCTCCATTGACGCGCCCCCGGGCTCCGCTAGCATGATCGGCAGGGTCATCGCATGGAGCGGACCATGAAGGCCATGAGCGCGCTTGCCGCGGTCGGACTGTCGGCGCTTGCACTTGCGGGCGCGCCGGCCCAGGCCGCGAAGGACCAGCTGGTCATCGGCGTCGCCCAGTTCCCGTCCTCGCTGCATCCCAACATCGACGCCCTGGTGATCAAGGCCTACACGCTCGGCTTCGCGATCCGGCAGGTCACGGCCTTCGACAAGGACTGGAAGAACTCCTGCCTGCTCTGCGCGCAGCTGCCGACGGTCGAGAACGGCCTCGCCCGCATCGTCGACGGGCCCGGCGGCAAGGGCATGGCGGTCACGATCCAGCTCAAGCCCGGCCTCAAATGGGGCGACGGCACCCCCGTGACGGCGCGCGACCTCGAGTTCACCTGGCGTCTCGCGCGCGATCCCAAGACCGGCTTTTCCAACGCCAAGCCGTGGACGCGTGCCAGCAGGGTCGAGGTGGTCGACGAGCTGACGGCCGTGCTGCATCTCGACAAGGTGCTCGCCTCCTACAACGAGTGGGACCAGCTCCTGCCGGCGCATGTCGAAGGTCCGGTCCACGAGGCGGCGGCCGCGACCGGCGACTACGTCAAGCAGACCACTTACGCGCGCGCGCCGACGACCCCCGGGCTCTACAACGGGCCCTACATGATCACGGGCTACGTTTCCGGCTCGCAGATCGTGCTGGAGCCGAACCCGCATTGGGCCGGCACCAAGCCCGGATTCAAGCGCGTCGTCATCAAGCTGATCGAGAACACCGCGGCGCTGCAGGCCAACCTGCTCTCGGGCGACGTCGACATGGTGGCGGGCGAGGGCGTCGGCCTCACCATCGACCAGGTGCTGGAGCTGCGCAAGCAGCACCCGGACCGCTTCGCCTACGTCTTCAAGCCGAGCCTCACCTACGAGCACATCGACCTGAAGAAGGAGAACCCGCTGCTCGCCGATCTGCGCGTTCGGCAGGCGCTGGTCCACGCCGCCGACCGCAAGACCCTCACCGACCGGTTGTTCCAGGGCATGCAGCCGGTGGCCGATACCTGGGTCAACCCGCTCAATGTCAACCACGCCGCCGACGTACCGACCTATCCGTATGATCCCGTGAAAGCCAAGGCGCTGCTCGCGGAGGCCGGCTGGAGGCCGGGCGCGGACGGCGTCTGCCGCAACGACAAGGGCGAGCGCCTTTCCCTGGAGTTCTCGACCACGGCCGGCAACCGGTTGCGCGAGCTGCAGCAGCAGGTGCTGCAGGCGAACTGGAAGGCGGCCTGCATCGAGGTGCGCATCAAGAACGAGCCCGCCCGCACCTTCTTCGGCGAGACCATGAAGAAGCGCGCCTACAACGGCCTCGCGATGTATGCCTGGACCAGCGCCGTGACCGAGTCGCCGCGCCGCACGCTGGCGTCCGACAACATTCCGACCGAGGCGAACGGCTGGGGCGGCTCGAACTACATCGCCTTCTCCAACGCCCGCATGGACGAGTTGATCGCGCAGGCGGAAGGCGAGCTCGACCCGGCACGGCAGAAGGTGCTCTGGCGGGAGATGCAGCAGATCTACGCGCGCGAGCTTCCCGTGATCCCGCTGTTCTTCCGCGCGGACCCGCACGTGGTGCCGAAGTGGCTGCGCGGCTACGAGCCGACCGGGCACGGCGACATGAGCCCCTACTGGTCGGAGAACTGGCGCGCCGAGTAGCGCCCGTGAGCGCGGTCGCTCGCGCGCCCGGCGCGCTGGCTCCGGGCACTCCCGTCCTGGAGGTGCGCGACCTCTCTGTCGCATTCCCCCACGCGGACGGCGAGCGGCGGGTGGTCGCCGGGGTGAGCTACGCGATCGCGCCGGGCCGCACCCTCGGCGTGGTCGGCGAGAGCGGCTGCGGCAAGTCCATGACGGCGCTGGCGCTCATGGGGCTGGTGCCGGCGCCGGGCCGCGTCGCCGGCGCGGTGCGCTTCGAGGGCCGCGACGTGATCGGCCAGCCCGAGGCGCGCTGGCGCGCCCTGCGCGGCGCCCGCATCGCCATGGTGTTCCAGGAGCCGATGACCTCGCTCAATCCCGTGATGCCGGTCGGCCGGCAGATCGCGGAAGCGCTGGTGCTGCACGAGGGCCGCGGCTGGGCGGCCGCCGGGCGCCGCGCCGTCGAGCTGCTCGAGGCGGTCCGGATCCCGGCGCCGCGCGAGCGGGCCCGGTCCTACCCGCACGAGCTCTCGGGCGGCATGCGCCAGCGTGCCATGATCGCGATGGCGCTCGCCTGCCGGCCCGCGCTCCTGATCGCGGACGAGCCGACCACCGCGCTCGACGTCACGATCCAGGCGCAGATCCTCGATCTGATCCTCGATCTCCAGGGCGAGATCGGCATGGCGGTGCAGTTCATCAGCCACAATCTCGCGGTGATCTCCGAGGTGGCCGACGAGATCGTCGTGATGTATGCGGGCCGCATCGTCGAGCAGGCGCCGGCAGCCGCCTTGTTCGCGTCGCCGCATCACCCCTATACCCGGGGCCTGATCGCGACGCTGCCGGATCCGGCGCGCCGGGCAGCGCGGCTGCCCGTCATCCCGGGCAGCGTTGCGAGCCTCGCGACCGATGCGGCCGGCTGCCGCTTCGCCGACCGCTGCCTCCTGGCGGATGCCGGCTGCCGCGCGCGCGAGCCCGCGCTGGTGCCGGTCGCGCCCGGCCACCGGGTCGCGTGCTTGAAGGCCGGATCATGACCGCGCTGCTCGCAATCGAGGAGGTGAGCGTCCATTTTCCCCTGGGGTCCCGCTGGTTCGGCCGGCCCGTACCGGTGCTGCGCGCGGTCGAGAACGTGACCGCGGCCATCGGCGCGGGCGAGACGCTCGCCCTCGTCGGCGAGAGCGGCAGCGGCAAGACCACGCTCGGCCACGTGGTCGCCGGCCTGCGTGCGCCGAGCGCGGGCCGCGTGCGCTTTCGCGGCGCGGTCCTCGATGCGCGAAGCCGGCGCGCCGCCGCCGGCGCGATCCAGATCGTGTTCCAGGATCCCTTCTCGGCGCTCGACCCGCGCATGCCGGTCTCCGACATCATCGCCGAGCCGCTGCGCATCCGCGGCACCCTCGGCCGCGCCGAGCGCCGCGCCAGGGCGGCGAGCCTGGTCGAGCAGGTCGGGCTGCCGCGCGACGCGCTCAACCGCTATCCGCACGAGTTCTCCGGCGGCCAGCGCCAGCGCATCGCGATCGCCCGCGCGCTCGCTTCCGACCCGGCGCTGATCGTCGCCGACGAGCCGCTCTCCGCGCTCGACGTCTCGATCCAGAGCCAGATCCTCAATCTGCTGCGCGAGCTCCAGGAGCGGCGGCAGCTGAGCTATCTGTTCATCAGCCACGACCTCGGCGTGGTCGATCATCTCGCCGACCGGGTCGCGGTTCTCTATCTCGGTCGCCTCGTCGAGCTCGCTCCCCGCGCCGACATCTTCGCACGCCCGGCGCATCCCTATACGCGCGCCTTGCTCGAGGCCATGCCGCGTGTCGGCCGCGCCCGTCGGCGCCGCGCGCTGTCGGGCGAGATCCCGAGCCCGCTTTCGCCGCCCTCCGGCTGCGTGTTCCATCCGCGCTGTCCGCTCGCCGCGGATGTCTGCCGCGCCGTGCCGCCGGCCCTCGCACCGCTCGCGGGGCGGCCGGACCACGGCGCGGCCTGCCATTTCAAGGAGGGCTGATGCTCGCCTTCGTCGCCCGCCGCGTCGCGCAGGCCGCGCTGGTGCTCCTGATCATGTCCTTCGTGATCCACGGGCTGATGGGCCTGATGCCGGGCGACCCGCTCGACATCATGATGGGCAGCGCGCCCGGCATGACGCCCGAGGTGATGGCGCAGCTGCGCGCCCTCTACGGCCTCGACCAGCCGCTGCTGCTGCGCTACTGGCGCTGGCTCGCCGCCGCGCTCTCCGGCGATCTCGGATACTCCCGCACCCATGCGGTGCCGGTGCTCCAGGTGCTGCTGCCGGCGCTCTGGCAGACCGCGAAGCTGATGCTGGCGAGCTTCGCGATCAGCGTGATCCTCGCGCTCGTGCTCGGCGTCGTCTCCGCGCTGCGCCCGGGCGGTATCGCCGATTCGCTCATCGGCCTGTTCGCCTTCGCGGGGATTTCGGTGCCGGTGTTCTGGCTCGCCTTGATCCTGATCCTGGTGTTCGCCGTGGAGCTGCGCTGGCTGCCGGCGAGCGGCATGGGCACGGTCGGCGACCACGGTGTCCTCGACCAGATCCGCCATCTCGCGCTGCCGGTGCTGACGCTGGTGCTCTACAACACCGGCGCCTTCACGCGCTATGTGCGCGCCGCCATGATCGAGACCCTGCACATGGACTTCGTGCGCACCGCGCGCGCCAAGGGGGCGGGGCCCGCGCGCGTTGTGCTGGTGCACGCGCTGCGCAACGCGCTGATTCCGGTCGTCACCGTCATGGCGCTGAGCTTCGGTACGCTGTTCTCCGGCGCGCTCGTCACCGAGACCATGTTCGCCCAGATGGGCATGGGCAAGACGATCTACGACGCGATCCTCTCCAACGACTACAACCTCGCGCTCACCGGCCTCCTGTTCGCGACCCTGGTCACGCTCCTCGCCAACCTTGCCGCCGATCTCGCCTATGGCTGGCTCGACCCGCGGGTGACGCTGCGATGACCGCGCTGGAGCTGCCCGCGGCCAGCGAGGTGGAGCGCGCGCGCTCGGTCTGGGCGCTGCGCTGGCGCCGCTTCGGCCGCCACCGCGCGGCGGTCGCGAGCCTCGTGCTGCTCGCACTCCTGGTGCTGTTCTGCCTCGCCGCGGCCCCGCTCGAGGCGCTGCGCGGCATCGACGCCAATGCCGTGGACCTGTTCGCGCGCTATCAGCCGCCCTCGGCGCGGCACTGGCTCGGCACCGACGAGGCCGGCCGCGACGAGCTCGTGCGGCTGATGTATGGCGGCCAGGTCTCGCTCCTGGTGGCGCTGCTCGCCACCCTGATCGGCGCCGCCTTCGGCGTCACCCTCGGTCTCGCGGCCGGCTACTTCGGCGGGCGCCTCGACGCCCTGCTGATGCGCTTCACCGACGGCGTCATCGCGCTGCCGCTGCTGCCGCTGCTGATCGTGCTCGCCGCCGTCGACCTCACCAAGCTCGGCTTCTCGGCCGAGTTCGCCCAGTCGCCGGCGGCCGGCTTCTGGCGCATCGTGATCATCATCGCGCTGGTCGACTGGACCGCGATTGCCCGCCTGGTGCGCGCCGGCACGCTCTCGGTGAAGGAGCGCGACTACGTGCTCGCCGCGCGCGCCAGCGGTGCCGGCGCGCTCTACGCCATCCGCGTGCACGTCCTGCCCAACATCGTCACCCCGATCATCGTCGCCTTCACGCTCACGGTCGGGCGCGTGATCCTGTTCGAGTCGGTGCTGAGCTTCCTCGGCTTCGGCATCGTGCCGCCCACGCCGAGCTGGGGCAACATGCTCACCAACGCCCAGGAGCTCGTCACCACGGCGCCGGCGCTCGCGATCTATCCGGGCCTGCTGATCTTCCTCACCGTGATCGCGGTCAACTTCGTCGGCGACGGCCTGCAGCACGCCTTCGACCCGCGCGCGGAACGGTAGGCGTCGCGGCCGCTCGCGCCGCACGCCCGCCGCGCCGGCGCCGTCGTCTCACGGCCGGGGCGGACGCGTGAAATAGGTGTGCGTCCAGATGCCCCGTCCGTCGTAGTCGTTGCACAGGTCCTTGTAGCTGATCTCCTGATAGGACGGCGCGAGCCAGGGATCCTCGATCGCGAGCCTGTCGGTCCCCGGCAGGTAGCCGAAGATCGTGATGAAATGCGCGCCGGCGGCGACGCGGCTGGTGTTGCCCTTGGTCCAGATCACGCGCGCGCAGACCGGCCGCTGCCCGTCGATCTCGCGCCGGATCTCCTTGAGCTGCGCCTGCCGCTCGGCGCCGAGGTTCGGCGCGCAGCCGATCCGGTAGAGCGGGGCGCCGAGCACGTGCGGCACGTCGAAGGGCACGATCGACAGGCCGCCGGTCGGCCGGCAGCAATCTTCGCGATCGAGCTCCACATTGGCGATCACGCATTGCGTGAACTTGGCCCCGCGGCCGTAGTAGTCGGCGACGCTGGCCGCGACCGCGGCCCAGCACCAGTTGGCGTGGCGCTGATCCTGCATCTTGAAGCGCAGCTTGCGCCACCGGGACGCCTTCGCGCTCACCCGGATCTGGCTCTTCGGTGCGACGGGGCTGGGCGCGCGAGAACCGCGAGTCGTTGTGCGTTTAGCCATGATGGGCCCCCATTCGGCCATTGGATTTGGCAATGCGGCGGGTTTCGCTGGTGCGTGCCGGTCGGCGGGTCGTCCGCGCCTTCTTGCGCCTCGATGCGCGCCTGCCCTCGGAGGGCACGTGCTCCTTCCGGGCTTCCTCCAGGACCAGCTTGAAGGTCGCACAGGTTTGCAGGCGCTTGAACGCCTCCCGGGCGATCTGGCGCCCCGCCACGGTGTCGCTGCGGAAATGCACGCCGGCGATCTCGCGGTTCCTGCCGATCCGGTCCGCCAGATCGATCAGCTCGCGCGAGGCCGCCGGAACGACCTTGGAGAGGGCGAGCGCGATCATGTGCGCTTCCAGCGTGTGCCCGCTCGGAAAGGAGGCGTGCCAAGGCGAAGGCATCAGCGGGAACAGCCGTCGGCAGACCTGCTGCGGCCGGGCCCGGTTGAACTTCAGCTTGAAGAACACGGCGACCATCGTGCCGACCTGGAACGCCATCTCGAGGACCTTGATCGTATTCGGGTGAGCCGACTGATTGAGCATCAGCAGCTGCGCGAAATAGCCCGCCACCCTCGTGGCCTGATCGACGATCTCGGCTTCCAGCCCCGGCCTCTGGTCCCAGTCCTGCCGTAGCAGCAGCTCGAGCTCCGTGATCATGCTGGGATCGTCCAACGGCTTCGGCTTGTCGAACTTGTCGATGCGCCGCCAGTCGGTGGCCCCGAACTCCGCCAATGCGATCCGCGCGAACAGGTCCGGACGCCAGGCTGACCAGGGGAACGTCGCCTTGGTATCGAAGTCCTTGGGGTCGACGGGTTCTCCTCTGAGCAACCTGACGTCGATCGGAAACGTCCATCCGCCGGCATAGCCTCCGACCCCACCGCCGCCTGCGCCGCCACCTGCGCCGCCGCCTGCGCCGCCACCCGCGCCGCCGCCGGCTCCGCCGCCCGCGCCTCCACCAGCTCCACCCCCCGCCATGTCACCCTCCCTTCCTTCGAGTGAACCTCTCGTTCCGCCGTCAATCAGGCAAGCCCGCGGCCTTCAACCGTTCGACGTAGATCGAGGCTTGCGGCTCCGTGAACGGGCAACGCCGCGCATAGTCCGACACCTTGAAACGAGGCAGGTTCTGCGCGTGCTGGTGCGCGACGTGATGCGCCTCTTCGGCGCGACCGGCGGCGACCAGGCTCGCCGCGAGCACGCGCTCCGCGTTTCCGAATCTCGGATTGAGGCTGAGCGCCTTGCGGCACCAACGGATCGCGTCGTCGAAGGAGCCGTTCAGGTAGTGGTTCTGGCCCAGGAGGCAGAGATTGAAAAAGGCCTGCTGGTCGAGCGGCGAGAGGCGGATTGCCCGCTCCGCCCGCGCGACTCCCGCCGGGGCGTTGCCGACGAATCCGTAGGTCGCACTGCTGAAGATCCAGGCCCACGAATTGTTCGGAGAAGCCGCCAGCGCGCGGTCGAAGAGATCCATTGCCGCGTCGTACTCGCGGAAGAACATGCTTCTTCCGTGGCCTTGCACTGCGAGAGCGAGCGCGTTGGCGGGGTCCCGTTCGATCGCGCAGTTGGAGAGCCGTATGACTTCGTCGATTTCCGCGTCCGGATCCGACGACCAGCCTTCATTGATGTTGAACATGTGCCAGTACGCGGAGAAAGCGTATGCGGCAGCGTATGTGTCGTCCTCCTCGCGGGCCTTTTCGAGAAGTGTCCGAGCGCGCGAGAAACTCGCGAAATCGAGGCGATAGAGCAGGTCGAGCGCCCGCAGTGTATGATCGTAGGCGTTGAGGTTCTGCGGCGGCATGCGGAGAGCTCGCTTGATCTCGGTTTGGCGCACATAGGTCGCGATCTGCCCGACGATGCCGATCGCGATATCGTCCTGGACGCTGAAGACATCCTCCGGATCGACGTCGTATCTCTCCGCCCACATGACGGATGCGGTTGCGACATCGATGAGCTCGACGGCGACGCGGATGCGATCGCCGGACCTGCGCACCCCTCCGGTCAGGTAGTACTGCACGCCCAGCTTCTCGCCGACCCTCGCGGGGTCGCCGACGCCGCGGCGGAAGGCGAGGGTGGAGCCGCGCGCGACCACCAGCAGCTCGGGGATGTTGCCGAGCGTGACGATGATGTCCTCGACGAAGCCTTCCGCGAAATACCTGTCCTCCGGATTCGCCGAGAGGTTCTTGAACGGCAGCACCGCGATCGACGGCAGCCGCGCCCAGCCCGAGGACTTGGCGGGGCCGGCGGCCGCGGCGCTGCGGTCCACGCCCGGCAGCAGCACCGCGAAGGCGTGCACGGGGCGCGCCAGGTTCTTCAGGCGAACTTCGCCGAGGTCGTCGAGCTTCCAGTCGCGCAGGTTGCCGATTTGGCCGAGCAGCACGGAGGAGACCACGATGCCCCCGGCCGGAGCGACTGTTTGCAGCCGCACCGCGATGTTCACGCCGCGGCCGTACACGTCGTTGAAGTCGAGGATGACGGGATCCCAATGGATGCCGATCCGAAAGCATATGCGCCGCTCGGGCGCCTGGCGCGCCTCCTGGGCGGCGATCTCCTGCTGCAGCTCGACGGCGGAGCGAAGGGCGTCGAGCGGGCTCTCGAACACCGCGACGAAGCCGTCGCCGGTGTTCTTCACCAGCTCGCCGCGATGCAGGACGATGATCGGATCGACCACGGCGACACGCAGCGTGCGGTAGCGGGCGTGGGTCTCCTCCTCGGCGGCTTCCATCAGCCGCGTGTAGCCGACCACGTCCGCGACGACGACGGCCCGCACCCGTCGCTCGAACTCGGGCGTCGACGTGTTCACAAGGTCCGGGTCGTGCTTCACGGCAACCGTGTCCGCCCAGGGAAGCTCTGATTGAAGCACTTCCGGACTGCGATTTGAAGTTCGTTTCCGGACTTGCGGTTCTCCGGCAACCGAGAGGCGAGTGGCCGTCCCGGCGTCGGCGGCGAAACCGCGCGTCGCGGCGACGCACGGCGTCCGTCGGCGCCGTGCGCCTGTCGAAGACCACTGCCCGGTCCGCTCCGCCGCCATCATCTCAGCTTCTCGAGCTCGCGCCGCACCGCCTCCTCGATGATCGCCTCGGCGGCATCGTCCCAGCTCTTGCTGCCGCAACGCTCGCACACCGCGGTCGGGACCGAGACCTTGCAGAACACGTAGCCGCGGTCGGTCCATTGGTGGAACGCGAGCTCCTCTTGGCGCTTGATGACCGTGCCGTGGCCACAGAACGCGCAACCTTCGCCGTCGTCGCGGACCATGGCCAACCCCGGAAGCCGATTTGGCGGCATCAGGGTCCTCCATCGCGACGCGAAAGTTCTGTGAGCTGGCTCACATTTCGCGAGATTCAACGGCAACCGGGTCGGCGCCGAGGCAGCGCGCCATGACGGCGCGGGCTCACTCCTCGGCCACGATCCGCTCCAGCGCGCCCGACTTGAGGAGCGTGATGCGCCGGCGGTCGAGCCGGATCAGCCCTTCCCGGGCCCACACCTGCAGCTGCTTGTTGATCATCTCGCGCGAGAGCCCGACGAACTGGCCGAGGTCGCTCTGCGAGATCTCGATCGTGCCGTCGGGCTTGGCCATGGCGGCGAGCCGCAGCAGCGTCTTGGCGAGCCGGCCCTTCAGGTCGAGGAACATCAGGTCCTCGACCTGCTCGGTGGTGCGCCGCAGGCGCCCGCAGAGCACCTCCAGCAGGCGCAGCATCACGTCCGGATTGCTCTTCAGCAGCGAGACGAACTCGCGCCGCTCGATCACCAGCAGCGTGCAGTCCGTGAACGCGACCGCGTCCGCGGTGCGCGGCTGGCCGTCGAGCAGCGCGATCTCGCCGAGGATGCCGCCTTCGCCGATCAGGTTGACGACGGCGTTCTTGCCCTCCGCCGAGGGCACCGTCACCTGCACGGCTCCCTTGACCACCGCGAACAGGCAGTCGCCCGGGTCGCCCTTGGCGAACAGGGTCGTGCCGCGCGCGACCGTGCGCGTCGTCGCATAGGTCGCGAGCCGCCCCAGCACCTCGCCGCCGAGCTCGCGGAACAGCGGGTGCCGGCCGAGCAGCGCGGACTTCTCGCTCGCCTCCATGTGGCTCCCCGAGGACCGGTCTGCAACGCGATGCAACCTTAGCATGGGCGTCGGGTTGTGTCGCGGCGCCGACGTCCGCGCGGCGCACGCGGGACGCGCAGCCTGCCGGGCTTCGCGTCGCGCGCGATCTCGTCAGTCGAGCCGATAGAGCCGCGTCGCATTGTCGTGCAGGATCGCGCGCCGGTCCGCCGCCGGCGCCGGGGCGAGCGCGGCGCGGATCGCCGCGACGATCGCCGCATAGTCGGTCCACAGCTTCTCGATCGGAAAGTTCGACCCCCACACGCAGCGCCGCGCCCCGAACAGCTCGAGGGTCTCGATCACGATCTCGGCGATATGCGCAGGATCGTTGCGGCGGACGAAGGTGCCGAGCCCGGAGAACTTGGTGTGCATGTTGGGCAGGTCGGCGAGGCGCGTCATGCCCTCGCGCCAGGCCTTGCGGCCGGCGGGCGAGCGATCCTCCGGCATGCCGGCATGCGCGAGCACGAAGGTGATGCCCGGGAAGGCGCGCGCGAGCGCGGCGCCGTCCGCCATCTGGGACGCGAACACCTGCAGCTCGAACAGGAGTCCGTGCTCCTCGAGCCGCGCGAGGTTCTTCCGGAACGCCGCCGTGTTCATCTGGTCGGGCGCCGGCGCGAAGCGGTACTGCGGATTCTCGTGCCAGTGCAGCTGCTGGCGCACGCCGCGCAGCAGCGGGAATTTCGCCTGCGCGGCGAGCACCGCCGCCGCGTCGTCGCCCTGCAGGTCGACGAACGACACGATCGCGTGCGGAAAGCCCGCGCGGTCGGCATTCGCCTGCACCCAGGCGACCTCCTCCACCGCGCGCTCCTTCGCCCAGTTGGTCTGGACATAGACCGACCTGACGACGCCGGTGCCCGCGATGTCGGCGAGGAACTCCTCCACCGGGTAGTCGCGCTTGATCGCGTCGTAGGCGCCGAAGATGCGCGGCACCGTCGGCCCCTGCAGCCAGGGCTGGTCGGCGCGGCGCCAGATGTGGTGATGGGCGTCGACGATCGGCTCGGTCACGGCGCAATCCGGTGATGGCGGGAGGAACGATGCGACGGGCGTCGCGATCGTGCGCATGATCGGGAAGGCGGCGGCACGGTGTCAAGCCGCGGGCCGGGCACGCGAACGGGTTGTCCCGTGCCGCTGCTGCGCCGCCGTCACCGCCGTCTCACGACCTGCCTGCGCCGGCTCCGCCGGGCTGCGCACCCGCAATACGACCTTCGCGGCCGAACGGCCGAAGAAGTGATAGCCCGACCCGCCCTCCGCGAGCACATCCAGGAATTCGTCGGGGCGGGTCACCTGAATGCTGCCGAGAACGTGGCAGCCGCGACGAAGGTAAGCATCCGGCACCAGACCAACGGTCGGACCGACCACCACTTTGCAGGCGGCGGGATTCGCGGCGGCAAGGAGATCGTCGAGTGTGTCGTTCAGGAGCGTGGTCCCGGTGATGAGGATGACGTCGGCCTGAGGCAAGACCACCGGCGCTTGCGAAGCGTGGCGATAGTTCGGCATCTCGTCCGGCTTGAGCGTCGCCGGGTCCTGCTCCAGCACCAGGTAGGGCTGGCCGCGCTTCTTGAGCTCGCGCAGGAACGGCACGAACGCTCCCACGATGGCGACCAGCTGGCCCGGCCGGATATTGGCGTTGCGCAAGCGCCGACATGGCCGGTGGAGAGCTTCACCCCGGTGAAGAAAAGGCCCACGACTGCGCGCTCGATGGTGAGCGCGTCGATCTCATTCGATGCGGCGCCTGCCATGGCCTCGATCGTTTCGGTCAGAATCCGATTGTCAGGCATGCAGCCTCCTCTGCCCAAAGGACCGTGTCGGACGCTTCACAGACCACATAGAACAAGTCCAGTTCCTTTCGAAACCTTGATCCTTGTCGGCGGCTTCGCCCGCCACTGGCCCGATGTCACGTTCTCGACCGGGCCGCCGACTGCCGAACTTGCCGCTCTGCAAACCATCGCCCGCATCGGTCACTATGGCGCGGTCGGAACGCATGCGCCGCCGTGAGCGCGAGGGGCCGCCAGGGCCCGTCAGTTCGGCGGCGTGCGATAGAGACATTCAACGGAAAGCGGGCACATCACGGCGCCGCGTTGGGCATCTGGGGAGACGGCGAACACCTTGGTGCCCCGGGCCGGCTCTCCGCGCGAATTCAGCGGACCGGTCACGGCGAACTTCGGCTGCGGCGGCCTGCCGCCCCAGCTTTCCAGGAAACGGAATTCCAGGAACACCTGGCCTTGCGGCACGGCACGCATGACAAAAGTGCAGCCGCCGGCCTGCGTGACCTGCATCTGCGTGACGACACTGTTGATGATCGACTTGAACCACCACGCGCCGAGCACGTAATTCGCTGGGCACCCCGCTGGCCCTTGCGGCGTCGGAACGGTCGGACCGACACCGGTCGGCGGTGGAGCAACCAGGGGCGCGCGTTGGTCCAACAGCCGGACCGCGCCTCGATCCTCGGACGTCAGCAGGCCGGCCAGGCCGCTCTTCGCCATCGAAGCGAACACGTCTGCCCCGCGGCCGCGCACCACGCCGAACGTCTTCATCACCGAGCCGTCATGCTGGCCCTGATGGGCCTCGACCGCGAGCCTCGCCATGCGCTGGCCGTCCCACGGCGGCAGACCCCGGCGTTGGCGCAATGCATCGATGGCAGCGAGCCAGTTCGTGAACTGCTGCTCCAGCGACCGCAGGACGCGCAAGCGCGCCGGATCGGCGCCGGCATGGCGCTTCTGCTCGGATAGCGCATGCGCCGTTGCAATCACCACTGCGTCGGGATTGGTCGCCAGCGCGCGATTGAGATCGGTGCCGCGCTTGCGCAGGTATTCGACCTCGACGACGGCCAGTAGCACGGCGAACTCCGCGCTCGGCGCGCCAAACCGGCGGAAATGCTCGAGCGAACCCGCCTGCGTTTCGGTGGTGCGCGGCTGCGCCATTGCGGATGATGCGCCGAGCGCCAGCGCGGCCAGGACGATCCCCGCCGCGCACGCCAGTGCAGCGCGACGCGACCGCTCCCTCGAAACCGCTGATTCTGCCGCGGCGGCCGTCCCGCTCAGCATCCAATGCACTCCAAACTGAGGCGCTTCATCGGGACGGTGCCGGCTATGCCGGGCATCGACACGAAGAGCTCATTGCGGTTCATCAGAACCACGTTGCAGGGACCGTAGGTTCCGCGCTGCCCGGGTCGCTCGGGCGGATTGAGTATCAGGCCGGAGAACACGATGGCGTCCGGGAACTGTTGCCTTGCGGTTTGCGTCGCGGCTGCGTTGACGCGGAGATTGATCAGGATTGCATCGCCCCTGCGGTAGTCCTCGAGCGTGTCGCCGGTCAGGATGGCGTACCAGAAGTCGCCCATGACTTCGCGCTGCGGCGGGATCTGGCGCCGGTTGATCCTGAAGTCGAGCACCGCCCGGGTCTGCTGCACGACCCATTGCCCCTCGATGTCGTTTGGCATGAGGGGTTGCGGCACCTGCAACGGCGCTTGCGGAGGCGCGCCGGGACCGGGCGGCTGACTGAACAGGCCCTGCGCGTTGGCCGCGCTCAGGAGTGCGAGCCAAAGACAGGCACTCGCCAACATCGGTCTGCAACGAGCGGTCGCCATCGCGTTAATGACTCCGGAGCCGAGCGATGGAGAACTACCTATCCCGGGGCTCGGCGGTGCTCTTTGATCGGGATCAACGGAGACGGGGTGCAATCAGCCGGCGGGCTACGACGTCCGACCCTGATGGCGTTTGCAGGTGTGGACCAGGCGCCTTGGCGATCGCGCGTGTCGGGTTCGAGGCGGGACGCCACCCATGAGCACCAGAACAAGGTTCGAACGGATGGGGCAAAATCACTTCGGCGCGATCATGTCGCCGGACAGGCGATGGACCAACGTTCGTCGGTCAGCTTGTCGGCATGTGCCCTGAGCCGGGCTGCAACCTCGACCTCGACGGCCTCCGCCAGCAACGCTCGCGCGCCGTTGCGCAGCACCTCGGTCAGCGGATCGGCGAAAGTCCCTGGCTGGGCGAGCCGGAAAGCGTTAGTCTCGGTCACGGCGTATCACTCCTTCGGTGGAGAGGTGGAGGCGTTGAACACCCCCACGATACGCTGCCTGACCCCCCATGCCGTCACCAACTTTCGCCCTCGACTCCCGATGGCGCGGCAAGAGGACATCAATCTTGAGAACGTCGACCGCGAGGTGATCGGTTCTGCGCACCGGAACATCTTCTCGGGATCATCACGCGCCCCGGCGTGCCGTTCCATGATCGGTGGATCGACGACGGGCGGGCGCGAACGGCGCACCTCGATGCATTCGGTACGGTCAAGGGAGCGCAATAGCTTCTTCCGAAGGATTGAGCCGTAGCGGTCGAGGTCATGACGATGCGTTTGTTCCCTGCGTTCTCCGGACTCTTGCTGGCGCTGATCTCGCCGGCTTCCGCGCTCGAGGCGATCAAGGTGTCCGATCGTGTCTGGGCGCTGGTTGGCGACCTTGGACAACGCTCCGCTTTGAACCTCGGCAACAATGCGACCTTCGGGGTCGTGGTCACCGATGCCGGTGTCGTATTGGTGGACGCCGGCGGATCGGCCAACGGAGCCGCGGAAATCGATGCCGAGATCACTCGCCTCACGGACAAGCCCGTTCTCGCAGTGATCAACACGGGCGGCCAAGATCACCGCTGGCTCGGCAACAGCTACTGGAAAGCCAAAAGGGGCGCGCCTGATAAGCTCGAAGGCGGCGGTGGCCGACCAGGGGGCACGCTTCGACATGCAATGGGAGATGCTGAGGCAACTGATCGGCGTGCAGGCCCTGCAGGGCACGGAACCCGTATATGCCGACGAAACCTTCGAGCGCGATTTGGATATCGTCATCGGTGGGACGCGATTTCGGTTGAGGCATCCGGGGCGCGCTCATACGCCGGGAGATCTCATCGTCTGGCTCCCCGACTCGAGAATCGCCTTTGCGGGCGACATCGTCTTCGCAGAGCGAATGTTGGGACTCCTGCCGCTTCCGATCTCGTCCAGCAGGGACTGGATCGAGGCCTTTGATGAACTTGCAGCGCTGGACCCTGCGATGGTGGTGCCTGGGCACGGACGACCGGTGACACGGGCACAAGCACGTGCAGATACCAGAGACTATCTCGTGCACCTGCGGACGTCCGTGAGAAGCGTCTTGGACCGCAATGGGAATATGCTGGCCGCGGGCAGGATCGACCAGTCGGCATTCATGCGATTGACCGGTGCGGATCAACTCGCGGGACGCAATGCGCAAACCGTATTCGCGGAATTGGAGTTCGAGTAACCGCCACATCGGGACGCGAACCCAGGTCCCTCCACGGTTCTCAGCGTGGCGACGGTTTCGAAGCGTCGCCGGGGCCCGCCCTCACCCCTGCCGCAGCAGCTCCCCCGTGGGGCGTGACAGGCCCCACCAGACGGCGAAGAGACCCGTGACCGCCGGAAGTGCAACCGCCGCGGCCAGCCAAGGGAGCACCGCCGCGAACACCGGGCGAATGTCGACGAGGCTCGCGACCGAGGCCCAAGCCGCCAGATTGCCGAAGGCGAGCGCCGCCAGCGCCGCCATGAGGCCGATGAGCGCGAACTCGATCGCCGTGACCACCAGGACCTGCCGGCGCGTGGCCCCCACGACCTTGAGCAGGATCGCCTCGCGCCGCCGGCGGCGGCGACTGGCGGCGGCCGCCCCCGCCAGCACCAGGAAGGCGGCGACGCCGGTGGCCGACGACAGTCCGCCGAGTGCCGTCCCGACTCCGCCGACCGCCGCTTCGAGGAACGCCGTCACCTCCGCGACCAGGACGGTCGGCGCCTCGGGAAAGGCCCGCGACAGCTCGGCGCGCAGGTTGCGCGCGGCGTCCGGCCCGGCGGCGGGAGCGGTCCAGACCGCCGCGATCTCGCGGTGCGGCGGCGGCTCGGCGAACGGCGAGAGCAGGATCGGAAAATCGAGACCGAGCCCGGCGAGATCGACCCGCCGCAGGTTGGCGATCCTGGCCCGTAGCGGCTTCCCCAGCACATCGAGGGTCAAGGTGTCGCCGATGCCGACGCCCAGCCGCCGCGCCGCCCGCGCGTCGAGCGAGACCAGCGGCGGGCCGGCATGATCCTTTGGCCACCATTCCCCGGCGACGAGCCCCTCCGCCGGCGGGCCGGCCCGCCACGAGATCCCGCGATCGCCGCGAACGACGAACGCCATGTCGGCCGGGATGTTCAGTTCCGCCACCGCACGATCGCCGATGCCGGTGACGCGGGCATGCAGGAAGGGGACGCGCTCCCACCGCGCGACCTGCGGCGATTGCGCCATGACGGCATCGAACCGCCCGCCTTCCCCGGGGACGATGTTCAGCACCACCAGCCCCGGCGCCGACGCGGGCAAGGTGTCGACGAGGTGGCGGTCGGCGTTCCGGCGCAGGGATTCGACGGCGACGACCAGGGTGAGGCAGAGGCCGGCGGCCATGACCAGCGGCAAGGTGGGCGCCCCCGGCCGGTGCATGTTCGCCAGCGCCAGGCGGAGAAGGGGGCGCCCCTGCAACGCCGACAGGCGTCCGAGCACCCTGGCGGCGATCGCCACGAGGCGGCCGAGAGCCAGGAAGGCGGCCGCGACGAGGGCTGCCGCCGCGGCGAACAGGGCCGTTGCGACCGGAAGCGGCGCGGAGGCGACGAGAAGCAGCGCGAGCGCCCCGGCGAGCGCAGCCAGCGCGACCAGCCGGCTTGGCCGCGGCCGCGCGGGCTCCGGCGTCACTTCGTCACGGAACAGCACCTGGGGCCGCTGCACCTCGGCGCGCGCCAGCGGCCAGAGCGAGAACAGGAGCGTCGCGAGGACACCGAAGGCGCCCGCCGTCAGCAGCGGCCCGGCGCGCAGGCCGCCCGAGACCGGCAGCCATTCGCCCAGCGTCGGCGCGACGACGGCGAATGCCGCGGCTCCCCCGGCGAGGCCGAGTGCGACGCCCGCGGCCGCGGCGCCGATGACCTGGGCGAGGTAGATGCGCAGGATCAACGGCGGCCGCGCGCCGAGGCTCTTCAGGATCGCGATGTTGGTCCGCTTGCCGTCGAGCCAGGCGGAGACGCCGTTCGCCACCCCGACGCAGCCGACCAGCAGGATGCCCATGGCGACGAAGGTCAACAGCGAGGTGACCAGCGCCAGGGTCCGCTCCGCCCCCGGGACGCCCTGGCCGGCATCGACGATCCGGAAGCCGGCATGAGGCTCGGCGCGCTCGAACGCCGCAATCCAGGCCCCCGCGTCGACGCCCTCGCGCAGACGGATCCGGCTGTACCAGTAGACCTGGGCTCCCGGTGCGACGAGGTCGCTGCCGGCGAGCGCGGGCAAGGCCACGATCATCCGGGGGCCGAGCGTGAAGGCGCGCAGCGCGCGGTCCGGCTCGTCCGCGATCAGCGCGCGCAGCTCGAAACGGCGGTCGTCGACCGTGACGGTGTCGCCGATCTCGGCATTGAGCGCCGCCAGCAGCGACTCCGCGACGGCCGCGCCCCAGACGCCGTCCCGCCGGCCGAGCGCGTCGGCCGGAGCCAGGGGCGAGGCGAGCCGGAACGCGCCGTAGAGCGGGTAGGCGTCGTCGACCGCCTTCAGCTCCACCAGCGCCGAACGGTCCTCCCGCCGCGCGAGCGTGCGCAGCTCGGCCGTCAGGCTGACGGTTCCCGCAGCCTCGAAGGCGGCCCGATGCTCCGGTCCGGGAGGGCGATGGAAGAGCCGCAGCGAGACGTCGCCGCCGATGCTGGCGCGGGCGCCCTCGCGCATCCCGTCGCGGACCGCCGCGGACAAGAGCCCGATCGCCGCGATCGCCGCCGTCGCGAAGGCGATGCCGACCAGGAGAAGGACGAAGCCGCCGGCCGAGCCGCGCAGCTCACGGGCGGCGAGGCGCAGGGCCAGCAAGGTCCGTTCCTTCGGAAGATTCCATGCCGAGACGTAGCACTCCGGCCGGCCGGGTGGCCAGCCGTGCCGCGCGCGTTCGGACCGGGGCCAAGCGTCGGGTTGCGATGCCTATGCCGTATGACGCGTAGCGGCCGAAATGATGGCGGCTAGCAGCGCCATCATGACGGGAGCAAAGCCAAGAAGATAGGAACCGGACAGGCCGACAAGGCCGCTCGTCACGACCGGGCCGGTCATGTAGCCGAGATAGATGCAAGTCACCGCACTCGCGCTGACCGAGGCCACGAGCCCGGGGGGAGACAGCCGGGCGAGTTCGGCCATCATGACGCCGTTCCAGCCGGACACCGTTGCGCCCATGACGGCGGCCAGCGCGATCACGACTGGGAGCGTAACCGTGCCGGCGACGAGAAGCATGATCAACAGTGTGGCGACGCCGACGGCAGCGAGCGAGGCCAGCAGCGATTGCGGCCGGAAGAATCGGTCCGACGCATAGCCGAAGGCGATGCGGGCCACGAATCCCGAAAGATGCATTGCCGAAAAGACCAGACCGGCGGTGACCAGATCGAGCCCGGCACGCTCGACCAGGAATGTGACCAGCAGCGCAAAGACCGAGCCCTGAACGGTGGCGGCGGCGAACCCGCCGTAGGTGACGCGCGGCAGGTCGGGATGCGCGCCGAGCGCCCGACGCATGGACACATTGCGCAGGAGGACGCCGAGCTTCGGTCCCTCGGCAGAGCGCAGCGGCGCGTCGAGCATCCGGCGGACGGGTTCGACCATCAGTGCGCTGACGAAGGCGACCGCTGCCGCCACCATGACCGCTTCGCGCGTTCCAAGCGCCAGCGCGACCATCGGCAG
>PQAH01000033.1 GCA_003105195.1 Bradyrhizobiaceae bacterium | reverse complement strand
GCGGCGCTGGCGCACGCGCTGGTCGCGCTCTCGCGGCTCGCGGAGGACGCCTCGATCCTCGAGGCGGAGATCAATCCGCTCGTCGTCCGCGCCGCGGGCGAGGGCGTGGTCGCAGTGGATTGCCTGGTGAGGGTGTCGGGAGGAGAGGAATGATCGAGCGATTGGCCGAGCTCGTGAACCGCAACGCCGGCCTGGTGCGGCRCGGGCGGCATGTGGACACGACCTTCCTGGTCGAGGTGGGCGAGACCGGATACCTGGTGCGCATCGCCGAGGGGCGGGTGGCCGCGGTCCGGCCGGGGCCGTTCGTGACGCCGAGCTACGCCTTTGCGCTGCGCGCGTCGCGCGAGGCGTGGGAGAAGTTCTGGCAGCCGGTGCCGCCGCCCGGCTTCAACGACCTGTTCGCACTCTCCAAGCGCAAGGCGCTGCGCATCGAGGGCGACCTGCATCCCTTCATGGCGAACCTGCTCTATTTCAAGGACGTGCTCGCCGCGCCCCGGGAGGCCGCCCGATGACCCCGCGCTCCGAGCCCAAGTTCGAGCCCATTTTGGGCCGCTATCTGCATCTCGAGCTGCTCGGCCGGCCGCACCGGCTCTATGTCGAGGAGGCGGGCGAGGGGATCCCGCTCGTCTGCCTGCACACCGCGGGCTCCGACGCGCGCCAGTACCGGGCGCTCTTCAATGACGCGCGCGTCACCGGGGGCTACCGGGTGATCGCCTTCGACATGCCGTGGCACGGCAAGTCGTCGCCCCCCGCCGGCTGGCAGGACGAGGAGTATCGGCTGACCTCGCGCGACTACATGCGCATGGTGCTCGAGGTTTCGGACGCGCTCGGGCTCGAGCGGCCGGTGGTCATGGGCTGCTCGATCGGCGGGCGGATCGTGCTGCATCTGGCGCTCGAGCATCCGGAGCGCTTCCGCGCCATCATCGGGCTCGAGTCGGCCGCGCACACCGAGGCCTATTACGACCTCTCCTGGCTGCACCGGCCGGACGTGCACAACGAGGTCTGCGCCGGCGTGGTGTCGGGCCTGATCGCGCCGACGAGCCCGCCCGAGCACCGCTTCGAGACGCTGTGGCACTACATGCAGGGCGGCCCGGGCGTGTTCAAGGGCGACCTCCACTTCTACACGGTCGACGGCGACATCCGCGACCGCGTCGCGCAGATCGATCCGCGGCGCTGCCCGCTCTACCTGCTCACGGGCGAGTACGACTATTCCTGCACGACCGAGGGCACCCTCGAGATCGCGCGGCGGACCGGCGCCGAGGCCACCATCATGAAAGGGCTCGGGCACTTCCCGATGAGCGAGGATCCCGAGCGCTTCCTCTCCTACCTGGTGCCCGTGCTGGCGCGCATCCGCGCGGCGACGCCGGGCACGAATTCGGCGGCGTGAGACCCATGAAACCCATCGAGGCTCGCGGATTCGTCGGCCTCGGCGTCATGGGTGAGCCGATGTGCGCCAACCTGGTCGCGAAATCGGGCCGGCCCCGGGAGTCGCAGCAATCCTGCTGCATCGTCCGGGCCGCTGATCCCTCGAGGCTCGTGCTCATCTCGCGCAGACGCGAGATTGGCACCCGCGCCTCAGGATGACGGGTCAGACTCGCGCGCAGTGCGGCGGTCGGCGGAAGCCATCGAAGCGAGGTCAGGCCGCGACGGTGCGCCGCGCGCGGCAGATGGCCTCCACCAGGTCGTCGCCCGTATAGGGCTTCTGCAGGATCGGGATGTCGCCGAAGGTTTTCGGGATCTCCCCGTCGGGTCCGAGTCCGGTCGCGAATACGAAGGGAATCGCCCGTTCCGCGAGGACGGCGCCGAGCTCGATGCCGGAATCGACGCCGAGCTTCACGTCGAGCACCGCGGCGTCGATGGGATCCGGCTCCGCCAGGATCGTGCGGGCCTCGGCGAGCGTGGCCGCCACCACGACCTCCAGGACGCCGGCGTCCACCAGCATGTCCTCGGCCAGGAGCGAGATCAGGGACTCGTCCTCGGCGACCAGAATACGCAAACCCCGGAGGGGGGCGTTGGCGGGCGGAACTTCGGCCATGAGCCGTTCGGTCCTCGGGTGGCGGGCTTCGGGCGATGATCGCCCGACAGAATGCACGGTCGGACGGCGCCGTCATGCGAAATCGGCAGTGCATCTCGTTGCCCGATCGGCCGATCGGGCGTCGAAACGCCGGGACGCGGAACAGAACCCCCGCCATTTGAACAGGCGGAATCGGGCGCCGGCAAGGCGCGGCGCGACGGCCGGCGCATGGCTGGAACGCTTGTCGGGCGCCCCTGCTGCGGACGGTGCCGGCAGTTCGGTGCGGGGAATTGACCTCGTTCACCACGCGAGCGCGCCGCCGCACGGCGCGCCGCCGGCCCTATCCTGCGGCTCAGCGGCAGCGCGGATACATGGCGGCGAGCTCGCGGCCGCGCAGCACGAGGATCCGCGAGGAGAGTCCGCCGCGGCGCTCGATCCAGCGACGCACCGGGGCCGGATAGGCCGAGAGCACGATCCGCGAGGCCTCGGGCTCGCGCCGGGTGCGCCCGCGCCGATCGCGCGACCATGCGGCGTGGAAGCCGAGCAGGGCGCGACGGGTGACGCAGATGCGGTCGCCCGGAACCACGCTCAGCACCAGCGTGCAGGCGGAATAGCAGGGGCCGTCGATCACCACCCGCTCGCCGGAGGCGCGCATGGCCGCGAACAGCTCCAGATAGGGGCCGACCGGGCCGCCCGGGCTGGCGAGGATCCGCACCTCGGCCGATGCCGGATGCGCGAGCGCCAGCAGCATCGCCGGCAGGAGCGTCGCGAGCAGTCTCTTGCGTGCCATCGAGGCCCTTTCGGGGGGCGCCATGCGCCACCAGCCTGCATTTTTGCCCTATTATCATAGTCTCACGCGCTTCGCGCAGCCCACCAAGCGTCCCGGGGATCACATATGGCTGAACGGCGGAAGAGGATCGGCCTCCTGTTCGGAGGACGCTCGGCGGAGCACGACGTCTCCAAGCTCTCGGCCGCCAATGTGCTGCGCGCGCTCGATCCGGAGCGCTACGAGGTGGTGCCGATCGGCATCGATCGCGGCGGCCGCTGGCTGCTCTGCGGCAACGGCGCCGGGACCGGCGCCCGCAGCCTCGAGATCCCGGACGGCGCGCCGCGGGTGGCGCTGGTGCCGGGCGGCGGCGGCGAGCTCGTCGTGCTCGACGGCGCGGCGCCCGGTGCGCCGGGGCGGCTCGACGCGGTGTTCCCGGTGCTGCACGGACCGAATGGCGAGGACGGCACCGTGCAGGGCCTGCTGGAGCTCGCGGGCGTCGCCTATGTGGGATCGGGCGTGCTCGGCTCGGCCGTCGGCATGGACAAGGACGTGGCCAAGCGGCTGATGCGCGAGCAGGGCCTGCCGATCGTGCCGTTCGTCGCGCTGGCGCGGGGCGGGACGGCCGACTACGAGGCCGTGGCGGCGGCGCTCGGCGCGAGCGACATGTTCGTGAAGCCCGCCAACATGGGCTCCTCGGTCGGCGTCTCGCGCGCGCGCTCCGCCGCGGAGTTCGCCCGCGCCTGCGCGGAGGCCTTTCGCTACGACGAGAAGGTGCTGGCGGAGCGCAGCGTCGTCGGCGCGCGCGAGATCGAGTGCTCGGTGCTGGAGCATCCGACCGGCGAGCTCGCGGCCTCGCCGCTCGGCGAGATCGTGCCGGCCGCGAGCCACGGCTTCTACAGCTACGACGCCAAGTATCTCGACGCCGACGGCGCGCTCCTGCGCATCCCGGCCGACCTGCCGGGCGCGACCGCGGCGCGCACGCGCGAGCTGGCGCTCGCGACCTTCCGCGCGCTCGGCTGCGCGGGCCTCGCGCGCGTCGACTTCTTCGTCACGCCGGTCGGCGGGGAGGTCTACGTCAACGAGGTCAACACGCTGCCGGGCTTCACCGCGATCAGCATGTACCCCAAGCTCTGGGAGTCCGCCGGCCTCTCCCAGGAGGCGCTGATGGAGACCCTGATCGCGCACGCCTTCGCGCGCCACGCGCGGCGCGCGGCGCTCGCGGGGTCGCGCGAGGCGGGGGTGTAGGGTGCAATAGCCGCGTCAGCGGCGTATTGCACCGGCTGCGTTTCCCGATGGATCCCGGTGCAATACGGCGCTCGGCGCCTATTGCACCCTACCGCTCCGCGGCGGCGTCGACCGCGGCGAGCAGGGACGCGGGGCCGCCCGCGAGGCTCGCGCGCACGGCGGGGTCCTTGCCGATCTCGCCCATCTCGCGCTGGCGCTGCACGGTGGCGCTCGCCATGAGAGGCGCGACGCCGAGCTCGCGCAGGGTGTCGGCGACCTCCTCCATCTCGGCGGCGCGGCGCGCGCCGTGGCTCGCCATGCGCTCGAGGTTGTAGCCCACCATGCGGGGCCAATCGAGGCCCGGGTAGCTCTTGGCGAGCGAGGCCGTCACCTCCTCGACGACGCCGGCGCGCGAGGCCGCGAGGAAGCATTCCAGCGTGAGGGCCTCG
Organism: Bradyrhizobiaceae bacterium; assembly: GCA_003105195.1. Taxonomy (GTDB): domain Bacteria; phylum Pseudomonadota; class Alphaproteobacteria; order Rhizobiales; family Xanthobacteraceae; genus FEB-22. The sequence continues at coordinate 4,993 of PQAH01000033.1, read as the reverse complement.
AGGCCCTTCACCATGACGCTGCGCACCATCTTGATGGCGGCGGCGGCGCCGACCCGGTCGCCGGCGACGGAGACGCGCATCTGCCAGGCCGAGAGGACCGGCGCGATCGCGGCCGCGTGCGGGCCGGCGAGCAGCATCGCGGTCCGGTGCAGGGCCGGATGCACCGGCGCCATGACGGCGAGGTCGACGTAGCGCGCCTTGGCGCCGAGCAGCGCGGCCGTCTCCTGCTTGCGGCCGGGCGAGACCGAGTTGATGTCGAGGAAGAACGGCTGTCCCGTCAGCGACGCGGCGACGGAGCGCGCCGCCTCCAGGCTCGAGGCGGCCGTCACCGCGGAGAGCACGAGGTCGGCATCGCGAACGGCATCCGCCGCGGAGTCCGCGATGCGCACCCCGATGCGCGCGGCCGCCGATTTCAGCCGCTCGCCTTCGGCTGCGGGGAACAGGATGTCCCAGGCCGCGATGTGTGAAACGCCGGCCTCGCGCAGCCCGGCCGCGATCGCCTGCCCGGCCTCGCCGAAGCCGATGAAGCCGAGATGGGGAGAGCCGGTGGACATGGTGGGTCTCAACTAGCTGGACCGTAGGGTGTGCACGGCGCGCCGAGGCGCGGCCGCCTCCGCTCTGCACCAGATCGCGCCGTGCGCACGCGGTGCTGCCTTGCGAGTCAGCACAGCGTGCGCAAAGGCGGTGGACGCGCCGCGCAAGAATTCCTCGGCCTTGGCCGCCTTTGCACACCCTACAAACACGACCGAGACTACTCCGCCTTCCTCGCGGGCTCCACCGGCGGGGTGCCGTGGGTGTGGAACGACTCGATGGTCTTCAATCCCCAGGCCTGGCCCTTCTTGCGCTCCTGCTCGGTCCAGACGATCGGCTTCCAGTCGGGCGCGAGGATCAGGCGCGCGCCCGCATTGGCGACCTCCACGCGGTTGCCGCCCGGCTCGTAGACGTAGAGGAAGAAGGTCTGCTGGATCGCGTGCTTGTGCGGACCGGTCTCGATGAACACGCCGTTCTCGAGGAAGATGTCGGCGGCGCGCAGCACGTCCTCGCGGCTGTCGAGCGCGTAGGTGAGATGGTGGAAGCGGCCGCGCGCGCCGGTGTGGTCGCGCGTATAGGCGAAGTCGTAGCTCTTGTTGGTGGCGGTGAGCCAGATCGCGGCCTCGGTGCCGTCGTCGAGGATGATGGTCTCGGTGAGGCGGAAGCCGAGATAGTCCTCGAAGAAGATGCGGTTCGCCTTGATGTCGGCGGCGAGCCCGTTCCAGTGGTCGAGGCGCCGCACGTTCACGCCGCGCGCGGGATAGCGCTGCGCCTGGTTCTTCAGCGCGGGCTTCTGGTCGGGCGGCGGCTGGTACCACTCGGTCTCGTAGTAGAGCTCGATCACGTGGCCGTCGGGATCGCGGCAGACGAAGGTCTTGCCGTGGCCGAGATCGCCGTCGCTCCAGCCGACGTCGAAGCCGGAGCCCTCGAGCGCCGCGGCGCGGCGCTCCAGCGCCGCGGGGCTGCGCGTGCGATAGGCGGCGTGGCCGAGCCCCGAGGTCTTCGACGCCGTCAGCTTGAGGCTGTAGCGCTCGTAGTCGTCCCAGCCGCGCAGGTAGACCGAGGCGCCCCGTTCGCCGCTCTCGGTCATGCCCATCACATTGACGAAGAAATCGCGGCTCTCCGCGAACCTCGGCGTCAGCAGCTCGAGGTGTCCGAGATGCGCGATGTCGAGAACAGGCTCCTTGGCCATCGGCGATCCAATCCGGTTCCTGGGCGGTCGATGCTGGTGACGGGGGCGCGGCCGAACCCATAGCGGGAGGCGGGATGGCGCGACAAGCCGCGTGGCGCCGTATCGGTGCGCCCCTGGTGCGCGCCGATTAGGCTGCCCAGAAATTGGGCATCCTGCTTACGCCCTGTCCAGGGCAGGCTGACCGGAAATTGGGCAGAGCCGGCCGAACCTGGGATTCTTTGAGCGTCTTCAGGGAATTGCCCGTTCCGGCAGCGCTTGGCACGTCCCTTGCGAAACCTCGCCTGCGTGTTGGTCGGGCCGGGAACCTGAACGCGCGCGTCAACGCAGAGGGACTCCCGATGATTCATCCAGATCGTACGGTCGCCGGGCGACCGGTTTGCCGTCGCAGGCTGCTCGCCGCCGCGGCGGGGCTGGCCATGGGCCTGGTCGCGATGCCGGCCGTGGCCCAGGACACCATCAAGGTCGGCATCCTCCACTCGCTCTCGGGCACCATGGCGATCAGCGAGACCACGCTGAAGGACGTGATGCTCATGCTCATCGACGAGCAGAACCGGAAGGGCGGCCTGCTCGGCAAGAAGCTCGAACCCGTGGTGGTCGACCCCGCCTCGAACTGGCCGCTGTTCGCCGAGAAGGCGCGCGAGCTGATCACCAAGGAGAAGGTCGCGGCCGTGTTCGGCTGCTGGACCTCGGTGTCGCGCAAGTCGGTGCTGCCGGTGTTCAAGGAGCTCAACAGCATCCTGTTCTATCCGGTGCAGTACGAGGGCGAGGAGAGCGAGCGCAACGTGTTCTACACGGGCGCTGCGCCGAACCAGCAGGCGATCCCTGCGGTCGACTACCTGATGAAGGAGGAGAAGGTGCAGCGCTGGGTGCTGGAAGGCACCGACTACGTCTATCCGCGCACCACCAACAAGATCCTCGAGGCCTACCTCAAGTCGAAGGGCGTGAAGCCCGAGGACATCTCGATCAACTACACGCCGTTCGGCCACGCCGACTGGCAGACGCGCGTCGCCGCGATCAAGAAGTTCGGCTCGGAAGGCAAGAAGACGGCGGTGGTCTCGACCATCAACGGCGACGCCAACGTGCCGTTCTACAAGGAGCTCGGCAACCAGGGCGTCAAGGCCAAGGACATTCCGGTGGTCGCCTTCTCGGTCGGCGAGGAGGAGCTCGCCGGCATCGACACCAAGCCGCTGCTCGGCCACCTTGCGGCCTGGAACTACTTCGAGTCGATCGACACGAAGGAGAACAAGGAATTCATCAAGAAGTGGAAGGCCTTCACCAAGAACCCGAAGCGCGTCTCCAACGACCCGATGGAAGCCCATGTGATCGGCTTCGCCATGTGGGTCGAGGCCGTGAAGAAGGCCGGCACCGTCGACCCCGACAAGGTGATCGACACGCTGCCCGGCATCAAGGTGCCGAACCTCACGGGCGGCATCTCCGAGATGCTGCCGAACCACCACATCACCAAGCCGGTGTTCATCGGCGAGGTGCGCGGGGACGGCCAGTTCGACGTGGTGTGGAGCACCGAGGGCCTGGTTCCGGGCGCCGCCTGGTCGCCGCACCTGGAAGGCTCCAAGGACCTCGAGGCCGACTGGGTGAAGCTCAAGTGCGGCAACTACAACAAGGTCACCAAGAAGTGCGGCGGCGCCTCGTGAGGCCGTCGCGCGAAGTCTGATGCTCCGGGAGGCGGCGGTGCGCCGCCGCTTTCCCTCCCTGCCGGGGGGCAAGTGACATGCGGGTTCTGACCCATCGCCTCGCCGCGCTCGTGGCCGCGGCCGTCCTCATCGTGCTCGGCGCCGCGCCGGGCGCCGCGCAGGGCTTCGAGAGTGCGCTCGCGCGCTTCGCGGCCGACAGCTTCGGCGAGACCGACAAGGCGATCGCGGAGATCGCGGCGAGCGGCCACGCGCGCGCCCAGGCCGTGATCCAGGCGCTGCAGGACGGGCAGCTCGCCTTCGATCCGGAGAAGAGGACGATCTACATCCGCGAGTCCGACGGCAAGCTGGTCGAGGCCGCCACCGGGCGCGCCGTCGATCCGCTCCCGGACGGCCTCAAGAACGTGCGGCTCATCAACCGCCTGCGGCGCTCGGTCGAGGCCGCGCTCGGCTCGCTCACCCTGATGGCGCCGGATCCGGCGCGGCGCCTCGAGGCCGCACAGGCCGTGTTCCGCTCCAAGGACGCCGCCGCCCTTCCGGCGCTCGAAGCCGCGATCGCCAAGGAGACCGATGCCGGCATCAGGCGCGCGCTGGAGGAGGCGCGCGCGGCCGTGGTGCTCTACCAGGGCGAGGCGAAGGAGGCGGACCGGCTCGCCGCGGTCGCGCTGATCCGCGCGCGCGGCGACCAGGACGCGATCGCGATGCTGGCGGGGCTGCCCGGGGACGCGCCGGCCGAGGTGAAGAAGGCCGCGAGCGACGCGGTCGCGGCGATCGAGCGCCAGCTCGCGCTCTGGGGCGCCGTGCAGAACGCCTGGTACGGGCTCTCGCTCGGCTCGGTGCTGCTGCTCGCCGCCATCGGGCTCGCCATCACGTTCGGCGTGATGGGCGTCATCAACATGGCGCACGGCGAGATGGTGATGCTCGGCGCCTACACGACCTTCGTGGTGCAGGAGGCGATCCGCGCCTCGTACCCCTGGCTGTTCGACTACTCGCTGATCGTCGCGGTGCCGCTCGCCTTCCTGGTGGCGGGCCTGGTCGGCATCCTGATCGAGCGCGGCGTGATCCGCTTCCTCTACGGGCGCCCGCTCGAGACCCTGCTCGCCACCTGGGGCCTCTCGCTGATCCTGCAGCAGGCGGTGCGCACCTGGTTCGGCCCGACCAACCGCGACGTCGGCTCGCCCTCCTGGATGAGCGGCTCGTTCGAGGTCGGCCACGTCGCGATCACCTACGGCCGGCTCTGGATCATCTGCTTCACGCTCGGCGTGTTCGTGCTGCTGCTCGTGCTGCTGCGCTTCACGCGGCTCGGCCTGGAGATGCGGGCCGTGACCCAGAACCGCGCCATGGCGGCGTCCATGGGGATCCGCACCAGCCGCATCGACGCGCTCACCTTCGGGCTCGGCTCCGGCATCGCCGGCATCGCCGGCGTGGCGCTCTCGCAGATCGACAATGTCAGCCCCAATCTCGGCCAGGGCTACATCATCGACTCGTTCATGGTCGTGGTGTTCGGCGGGGTCGGCAACCTCTGGGGCACGCTGGTCGGCGCCTTCACGCTCGGCATCGCCAACAAGTTCCTCGAGCCCTATGCGGGCGCGGTGCTCGGCAAGATCGCGATCCTGGTGCT
>PQAH01000032.1 GCA_003105195.1 Bradyrhizobiaceae bacterium | reverse complement strand
CGGCCGTGTCGCGCCGTCGCCGTGCCGGAAGGCCGGGCGCCCGCCGCGTGGGACTGCCGGCGCGGCCCGACGCCATGGCGGGTTGTTGCAGCTCGTGCGCCTCGAGGCCCGGCGCCACCCGGCGCCGCGCCCGCCGCGCGGTCTCGATCGCCTGCTTCAGGTCCGTCATGGCGTGTCGCGCTCGCCGATGGGCGAGACCGGGGCGGTCGCATGACGGACGCACATGGGTGTCTCCCGCTGGGAACGACGCCCCGCAATAGCCGGCGCCCGGCCGGACCTGTATGAACGACCTCACAATCGGACGCCGCACGCGGCCGGCTCGCGCATTTTCCGCCGAGGTGGCGCCGGTTCGGCGCAAGAAAATGCGACGAATCAGGTGGAGGAGAGCGATGGAGCAACGGAACCTGGGCCGCTCGGGCCTGCGCGTCTCGCTGGTCGGCCTCGGCTGCAACAATTTCGGCGTCCGCGTCGACCAGGCCGGCACGCGCGCCGTGGTCCACAAGGCCCTCGATGCCGGCATCACCTTGTTCGACACCGCCGACGTCTATGGCGAGCGGCGCTCGGAGGGCTTTCTCGCCGAGGCGCTCGGCGAGCGGCGCAAGGACATCGTGCTCGCCACCAAGTTCGGCCTGCCGATGGACCCGGAGGGACGCCTCAAGGGCGGCTCGCGCCGCTACATCATGACGGCCGTGGAGGCGAGCCTGACGCGGCTCAAGACCGACTGGATCGACCTCTACCAGTACCATCGCCCCGATCCGCTCACCCCGCTCGAGGAGACGCTGCGCGCCCTCGAGGACCTCGTGCGCCAGGGCAAGGTGCGCTATCTCGGCTGCTCCAACCTGCCGGCCTGGCAGGTCGTCGAGGCGCAGTGGCTCGCCCGCAGCGGCGGCCTCACGGGCTTCGTCTCCTGCCAGGACGAGTATTCCCTGCTCGCGCGCGGCCCCGAGCGCGACCTTCTCCCGGCCATGCAGGCTCACGGCCTCGGCCTGCTGCCCTACTACCCGCTGGCGAGCGGCCTCCTCACGGGCAAGCATCGGCGCGACGGGTCGACCTTCGCGGGCACCCGCCTCGCCACCACCCAGGTGTTCAAGGACCTGTTCGTCAGGGACGCCAATTGGACCAAGGTCGAAGCCCTGCGCGGCTTCGCCGACGCGCGCGGGCACACGCTGCTCGAGCTCGCCATGAGCTGGCTCGCCGCGCGGCCTACCGTCTCGAGCATCATCGCGGGCGCCACCCGTCCGGAGCAGATCGAGGCCAATGTGAAGGCGACCGGCTGGGCGCTGACGCCCGAGGACCTGGCCGCGATCGACAAGCTCCTCGCCTGAGCGCAGCGCGCTCAATTTCACCGCCGCGAAGGCCGCGTGCTTCCCTTGACGGCCGCGCGCGCACAGGTTCAGTCTCGGCCCGCCCCGCGACCATTCGCTCCCGAGGTCCCAATGATCATCGACTGCCACGGGCACGACACCACGGCGCCCTCGGAGCTGCGGCTGTTCGGGGCCGTCGAGGATATCGCCGCCGCCCTGAAGCGCCGGCGCGCCGCCTGAGCCATGGCGTATCCGGCGACCGGTCCCGTCAGGCTCGAGGTCAATCTCGCGGACTACCCGGTCACGCGCGCGCTCAAGGCCGGCGCGGTGCGCTCCGACCTGGTCGATCTCGCCTTCACGGGACCGAAGACCGCCAATGAGGGCTTCAAGCCCATGCTGCGCGAGGGCCGCTTCGACGCCGGCGAGCTCGCGATCGGCACCTATCTGCAGGCCCGCATCTACGACAAGCCTCTGGTGCTCCTTCCGGCCGTGGTCATGGGACGCCACCAGCACCAGACGATCCTCGCCCGCGCCGACCGCGGCGTCGCGCAGCCGAAGGATCTGGAGGGCCGGCGCGTCGGCATCCGGACCTATTCCCAGACCACCGGCATCTGGGTGCGCGGCATCCTGCAGCACCGGTTCGGGGTGGACCTGTCGCGGATCACCTGGGTCTGTCCCGACGAGTCCCATCTCGCCGAGTATCGCGATCCGCCCAATGTCGAGCGGGCGAGCGGCCGCAAGGTCGACCAGATGCTGCGCGACGGCGACGTCGACGCCGCGATCGGCGCCGCCGTCTCCGACCCGCGCGTGCGCCCGCTGATCGAGGATCCGCAGGCCGCGGCCGAGGCCTGGTGCCGGGAGAACCAGGCGGTGCCGATCAACCACCTGTTCGTGGTGCGCAGCGAGCTGAGCGCGACCCGGCCCGACGCGGTGCGCGAGATCCACCGGATGCTGGCGGAGAGCAAGGCGGCGGCAGGGCCCGCGGGGGCCATCGACTTCCACCCCTTCGGCCTGGACGCGAACCGCAGGGCCCTGGAGCTGATGATCCGCTATTCGGTCGAGCAGCAGATCATCCCGCGTCCGCTTGCGGTGGACGAGCTGTTCGACGCCACGACGCACGCCTTGTGAGGCGCGCCGTCACGGCTTCCCGCAGGCGCTCCCGCCGAGACCGAGGCTCGCCAGCACCGCCGGATCGGGCGCGCGCGAGCGGTCGTCGCGCACCAGCGCGAACGGACCGTCATGATCGAAACAGGCCCAGGCGAAGCCGTGCCGCTCGGCGGCCTCGCGCACGGTGCTTGCGCCGAACGCCGGACTCCCCAACCCGGATTCGGCCCGGCGCCACCCGGCTCCCGCGCGCCCGGAGCGCCAATCGGGGTCGGCCACCGCGAGTGCCGGATCGCTGCGGCCGCCTGATGACGCGATTCGCGCAGCGGCGTGAAAGTTGATCGTGTCGCGGCCGAACTTTCGCCATTTCTCCGATCGATGGTTTCGTCAACTGCTCTCGGGGATGAGGGGCTGTCGATCTGGCACAGAAGTAGGCAAAGGCAGGGGACATGCTCCGGACCTACTATCGATCGCTCAAATATCTCTCGCGTTCCGTCCGCCGGGCTTTCGGCACGTTCCCGCGCGAATGTCCGCTCTGCGGCTATCACGGCAAGTTCCTGGGCTACGGCTATCCCTATGTCTGCGACATCTATTGCCCGCGCTGCGGCTCGCTCGAGCGGCATCGCCTGCTCTGCATCGCGGAGCGCGAGCGCCGCTTCTTCGCCGGCAGGGACGTGCTGCATTTCGCGCCCGAGGTGGCGGTCCGGAGCCTGATCCTGGCCGGACAGCCGAAATCCTACGTGACGGCCGACCCGTTCGTGTCCGGCATCGATCGCAAGGAGAACATCGAGGCGCTCACCTTCGCGGACAGGTCGTTCGACGTGGTCGTGTGCCTGCACGTGCTCGAGCACGTCGACGACCGCGCCGCGATCCGCGAGCTCTATCGCGTGCTGAGGCCGGGCGGCCTCCTGGTCGCCATGTTCCCGATCGTCGAAGGCTGGGACGAGACCTTCGAGGATTCCTCCAAGTCCTCGCAGGAGGATCGCCTGCTCCATTTCGGACAGCACGACCACGCGCGCTATTTCGGCCGCGACGCGCGCCAGCGCCTCGCGCAGCCGGGCTTCGTGGTCGAGGAGTTCACGGCCGTGGAGCCGCATGTGGCGCGCCACGGGCTCACGCGCGGCGAGAAGGTCTTCGTCTGCCATCGCCCGAGCGAGCCGAAGCCGATCCTCGCCGGCGACATCACGGATCGCGAGGCGCCGCCGGTCGCACGGACGCTGCCGGAGCCGGTCTTCCTGCTGCAATCGCCGCCTTCCGGCTGGCCGCTCGACACCGCCGCGCAGCCGCCGAACTGACCTTGACGCCGGCGCCGGGGCCGTGCGCGCGGGAGGCCGAACGAGCTTCGCGACCGCGAACCCGCCGGCGCCGGCCGCGCGCCTGCATGTGGAGGCGGTGCTCGCCGGCGCGCCGATCCTCTGGTCCGCAAACCGCGGCATCGACGGCCCGCCCGACGGGACCGGCCACCGCTGCGATCCGACCTCCCCCCACGATGCGATCGCGGGTATCCGACATCTCGTCACCCACGAACCGTCGACCGGCACGATCGGGATGCCGGCCCGCGCCAGCGCCGCGTAGAGCTCGAGCTCGCGCGCGCCGTGCTGCGCCAAGGACGACGGCAGCCGGCCGATGAAGGGATCGACGATGCGGACGCGGCACAAGATCGCTTGCAGATGGCTTCAACGAGGACCGCCTACGAGTGGTGCGGAAAACAGCCCACAACAATTACCCGCTGCGGCTTGTGCTCCACGAGCTCCCGCGTGCACAGTTGCGGTATTCGACGGGGCCGCCGTGGACGAAATGTGAGGCTGCGTGTCACGCGGGGGTATCGCTCTGAAGTCTGGCTGATGCACGACGTCGTCATCATCGGTGGGGGACACAATGGCCTCACCTGCGCGGCCTATCTGGCGCGCGCGGGACTGAAGGTCGTCGTGCTGGAGCGGCGGCCGGTGGTCGGCGGCGCCGCGGTCACCGAGGAATTTCATCCCGGCTTCCGCAACTCGCTCGCCGCCTACACGGTGTCGCTGCTCAATCCGAAGGTGATTCGCGATCTCGATCTCGCGGGCCACGGCCTGCGCATCGTCGAGCGCGAGATCTCCAACTTCCTGCCGCTCGAGGACGGCCGCTGCCTCGAGGTGGGCGGCGGCCGCACCCGGGAGGGGGTCGCGAAATTCTCCGAGCGCGACGCCGCGCGCCTCGACGCCTACCACGCCCGGCTCGACGCGATCGCCGACGTCTTGCGCGCCCTGGTGCTCGAGACGCCGCCCAATGTGGTCGAGGGCCGGCCGCTCGCCGCGCTCGCCGAGCTGGTCAAGGCCGGCGCGCTCGCCAACCGCATGCGCCGCCTCGGCCTCGACCTGCAGCGCGATCTGCTCGACCTGTTCACGGCCTCGGCCGGCGACTACCTGGACGGCTGGTTCGAGAGCGCGCCGATCAAGGCCGCCTACGGGTTCGACGGCATCGTCGGCAATTATGCGAGCCCCTATGCGGCCGGCTCGGCCTACGTGCTGCTGCACCATTGCTTCGGCGAGGTGAACGGGAAGAAGGGCGTCTGGGGACACGCGATCGGCGGCATGGGCGCGATCAGCGAAGCGATCGCGCGGTCGGCGCGCGCGCGCGGCGCCGAGATCCGCCTCGGGGCCGCCGTGCGCGAGGTGATCGTCGAGCGCGGGCGCGCGGTCGGCGTCGTGACGGCGGCAGGCGAGGCGATCCGCGCCGCGGCCGTGGTCTCCAACCTCAATCCGAAGCTGCTCTATCTCGATCTCGTCGACGCGGGCGCGCTGCCCGCGGGCTTCCGCGAGCGCATCGCGCGCTGGCGCTGCGCCTCCGGCACCTTCCGCATGAACGTGGCGCTTTCCGAGCTGCCCGACTTCACGTGCTTGCCCGGGCGCGAGCGCGCCCGGCACCACACGGCCGGCATCATCATCGCGCCGAGCCTCGCCTATATGGAGCAGGCTTTCTTCGACGCGCGCACCCACGGCTGGTCGCGCCGCCCGGTCGTCGAGCTGGTGATCTCCTCGACGCTCGACGATTCGCTCGCGCCCCCCGGCCGCCACGTCGCGAGCCTGTTCTGCCAGCATGTCGCGCCCGTGCTTCCCGGCGGCGCCTCCTGGGACGACCACCGCGAGACCGTGGCCGACCTCATGATCGCGACCGTCGACAACTATGCGCCCAACTTCGCGCGCTCGGTGCTCGCCCGCCAGATCTTCTCGCCGCTCGACCTCGAGCGCACCTTCGGCCTCGTCGGCGGCGACATCTTCCACGGCGCGCTCGACACCGGCCAGATCTTCTCGGCGCGGCCGATGCTCGGCCACGCGGACTATCGCGGGCCGCTTCCGGGACTCTACATGTGCGGCGCCGGCACCCATCCGGGCGGCGGGGTCACGGGCGCGCCGGGCCACAATGCGGCGCGCGAGATCGTCGCCGATTTCCGGCGCCGGCGGCTGCGCCGTGCCGGCTCCTGATCGTATCGCGAAGAAGGGGGGATTCCCGTGGCGACGTTCCTGGTGGCGCATGGCGCCTGGTCGGCCGGCTGGGCCTGGAAGAAGATGCGGCCGCTGATGCGCGGCGCCGGCCACGAGCTGTGGACGCCGACCCATACGGGTCTCGGCGAGCGCGCGCATCTCGCCAACCCGGCGATCGACCTCGAGACCCACATCCGCGACATTCTCGGCGTCATCGAGACGGAGGATCTCCGCGACCTCGTCCTGATCGGCCACAGCTATGGCGGCATGGTCGCGACCGGCGTCGCCGACCGGGCGCGCGAGCGCATCGCGCGGCTCGTCTATCTCGACGCCTTCGTGCCGCGCGACGGCGAGAGCGTGTTCGATCTCGTGCCGGCCGAGCACCAGGCGCGCATGCGCGAGCGCGCGCAGGCCGAAGGGGGCGGCTGGCGCATCCCGCCCAATCCCATGCCGCCCGACACGGCGGAGGCCGACGTCGCCTGGGCGGCGCCTCGCCGCCTGCCGCAGCCGCTCGCGACCTTCGAGACGCGGATCCGCCTCGCCAACCCGCCGCCGCCGCGCAGCTACATCTATTGCCGGCGCTCCGGACCGGGCGACGTCTTCCGCCAGTTCCTCGCGCGCGCCCGCGCCGAGAGCGGCTGGCGCGTCTTCGAGCTCGACGCCAGCCACAATCCCCACATCACGGCGCCGCAGGCGCTGCTCGCCGTGCTGCAGGAGGTCGCCGAATCGGTGCTCGCTCGGCCGGGATGACGCCGAGACATTTCTTCTTCTGACTCGGCAAGACCAGGCTCGCCCTACGGCGCGTATCTGACTTGCCCGGCCTCCCCGAGGTCGTAGCCGCCGAGCTCGGCGGCGCGGGTCGTCATGGCGGGACTCGCCAGGAAGCGCAGGAGGCGCTGCAGCGGCGGGCGGAAGTAGTCGCGCCGGCGCATCGCGAGGTCGAAGCGCTCCCACACGAGCGGCACGAAATCGAGGCCGGCCGCATTCGCGACCGAGCGGGTCGCGATGCCGCAGTCGGCGCGGCCGCTGCGGATCGCCTGGGCGATGTCCGGGCCGGTCGGGCAGGGCGGACTCGCGGCGACGAGCCGGTCGAAGCCGAGTTGCGCGCGTTCGAGAAGCGCGAGCAGCAGCAGCTGCGCGCCCGCGCCCTTGGGGCGCACCGCGATGCGCAGGCGCCTTTCCGCCACGTCGGCGATGCCGGAGATCCCGGCCGGATTGCCCGGCGGCACCAGCACGCCTTGCTCGCGCCGTCCGAAGGCGATCAGCACCGCATCGTTGAGGCTCGCGCGGTCGCGCAACGCCGCCACATTGGGATCGCCCGCCGGGTCGCGGGCGTGCAGATGCAGGGCGGTCGCGACGATGCCGCCCTGCTCGAACCGCGCGAGGCCGGCCTCGCTCCCCTCCGGCAAGGTGGCGAGCCCGCAGCCGCTCTCGCGCAGCGCCCATTCGAGCAGCGGATCGTGGCTGCCGCCGACGATCGGCATCGGCTCGGCGGCGGCGAGCCCCTTGGGCCGCACCAGGCTCGAGGCCAGCCAGTGGTCGAGCTCGGACTTGGGAAAGAGCCACTTTCCCGTGACCTTGGTGCACGGAATCGCCTCCTCGGCGACCAGCTCGTAGAGCTTGCGCTCCTTGAGGCGAAGATACTCCGCGGCTTCGGCGGTGGTGAGCAGGCGCATGGTCAGGCCATGTCCGCCGCGTTCGCCGCCCGCTCGTCGACGGCCGCCGTCTTGCGAGCGCCCGCCTCCAGCGCATACGCAGCGCGCTGCTCGCACTTCTTGCGGATCTCGTCGAGCTCCTCGTCGGTCAGGTGCTCGATGCCGATGTAGAAGTTCTGCGCCGCGCTCGAGCGGATCAGCTCGTCGAGCTTCACCTGGATCGCGGCATTGTCGCGGTTCTGCGAGCTCTGGATCAGGAACACCATCAGGAAGGTGACGATGGTGGTGCCGGTGTTGATCACGAGCTGCCAGGTGTCGGAATAGCCGAAGATCGGGCCGCTCAACGCCCAGACCGCGACCGTCATGGCGGCCAGGAGAAAGGCCGCCGGCCGGCCCGACTGGCGCGCGATCTCATTGGCGACCTCGGCGAACAGCCTCGTGGTCGCGGCAGGGGCATGCGCGTTCGCGTGGTTCGCCATTCTGGTCTCCTTGCTGCGGCCCTCGTGCGCCTGGGCGTCGGACGAAAGGCCGTCGAAACGCGCGCACAGTCTGCGCCGCCTGACGGAGGGCCGTCCAGCATGCCGCCATGCACGGGCGAGGGGTCAGACTGTGGTCGGCAGGTCGAGCGGCCGCAGCAGGCCGCACATGCCGAGCTTCGGCGGACCCGACTCGGGCCCGATCGCCGTCGCTTCCGGTACCGGGGGCTGTCCCGGCAGGCCGCCGATGCGCGAGAGCGCGGCCTGCAGCCATGCCGCAGGCCCATCCGCGACGACCCCCTGGAACCGCTCGCGCAGGGGCGCCATTGCCCGCGCATGCACCTCGACGAAGCGCTCCAGCTCTCGCGCGTAGGCCGCCCGGTCGTCCTCCCACAGCCGCATCAGCTCCTGGTAGGCCGCGATCGAGCGGTCGCGCCGCTCGAGGGCGCCCGCGAGGCCGGTCTCGGCCGGCAGCCGCCAGAGACGCTGGTAGAGCGCGGCGTCGGCATCCGCCTCGGGGCCGAACCAGATGCGCGCATCGCCCCGCTCGGCGAGCCCCGCATTGCCCATCACGGCGAGCACGACCAGCTTCTCGTGGCAGACCGAGCGATGCAGCGTGCCGGGCGAGAATTGCACGAAGCTGCCCGGCTCCAAGCGCACGCTGCGGAAGCCGTGCACCGTGTCGTGCAGCTCGATCGCACCGCGCCCCGAGATCACGAAATAGGCCTCGTCGGTGACGGCATGGACGTGCGCGCACCCCGACTGCATTCCGTCCGGCCCCGGCCGCTGGTCGTAGACCGTGAGATGGGTGAGACCGATTCCCGCGATCAGGCCGGGCTGCATGGTTCCGCTCTGCATGCTCCGTCTGGGGCCTCGCACGAGGTTCGCCGGCCCGCTCCAAAGTAACCGATCAGTTACTACTTGGTTGCGCCATGCGCAACCGCGTCGCGCATGGCGCCTCGAGGACCGTGGGCATCGTGCCCGAGCCGGGCGAGCGCCGCCTCGTGCCTCGGCTCGCTCAGAACAGCAGGTTCGGCAGCAGCAGCACGATCTGCGGCACGTAGATCATCAGCGCGACCAGCACCAGGACGGCGCCGATCAGCGGCGCGGCCTCGCGCGTGTACTCGTCGATCGGGCAGTTGAGCATGCCGCAGACCGTGTACATCGCGACGCCCACGGGCGGGGTCATGCCGCCCAGCGTCACGGTGGTCATCATCACGAGGCCGAAATGCACCGGGTCGATGCCGAGCCGCGTGACCACCGGCACCAGGATCGGGGTCAGCAGCAGCACGATCACGGTGCTCTCCAGGAACATGCCGAGCAGCGTGATGAAGGCGATCAGCAGCAGCATCAGCACGTTGGGGTCGCGGGTGACCGAGGCGAGGAAGCCGGTCGCGGCCTGCGGCACGCCCTCGAGCGTGATCATGTAGCCGATCATGGCCGAGAACATGATGATCAGCATGATCATGCCGGTGTCGACCACGCTGTGGCGCAACGCCTCGAGCAGGGCCGTGACGTTGAGTTCGCGATACACGACGAAGCCGATGACGATCGCGTAGGCGACCGCGAAGGCCCCGGCCTCCGAGGGCGTGAAGATGCCGTAGCGGATGCCGACGATCAGCAACACGGGAAACAGCAGCGCCCACTTGCATTCGTTCAGGCTGCTCAGCAGCTCCCGGCCGGTCGGCAGCCGGTCGAGCTCCGGCTTGTAGCCGCGCCGCTTCGCGATCAGGTAGGCGGTGGTCATCAGGAAGACCGTCATCAGGGCGCCCGGGATGATCCCGCCGACGAACAGCTTGCCGATCGAGACGTTCCCCATGAAGCCGTAGAGGATCAGCCCGATGCTCGGCGGGATCGTCGCCGTGATCAGCGAGCCGACCGCGATCGTCGCCGCGGCGTAGCCGCGCGTGTAGCCGCGCTCCAGCATCGCGGGGCCGAGGATGCGCGCCTCCATGGCGGCGTCCGCCACCGCCGAGCCCGAGACGCCGCCCATCAGCGCGCTCAGCATGATCGCGACCTGCGCGAGACCGCCGCTGATCCAGCCGGTCAGCACGGTGGACAGCCGGATCAGCCGCGACGTGATGCCGGCCTCGTTCATGAGGTGGCCCGCCAGCACGAACAGCGGCACCGCGAGCAGCGGGAAGGACTGGGTCACGGAAACGATGCGCTGCACGCCGATCTCGGTCGGCACCGGCCCGAACACGTAGAACAGGAACGCCGAGATGCCGATCGCGAAAGCGACCGGCATGCCGAGAAACATCAGGGCCAGGAACAGGAGCGTGAGGATTCCGCTCATGTCACGGTCCCGTCCCGGCCCGCGAGCGGGAGCGTCTCCTCGCCGCGGATCCCGCGCCAGAGCCGGCGTACCGCCGTGATCAGCATCAGCAGGGCGCCGGCCGGAATCGCCGAGGTCACGAAGCCGTAGGAGATGCCGACGTCGCCCAGCGGCCGCTCGAGATTGAGCAGGGTCAGCCGCGTGCCGTAGTAGACCAGGGCCGCCAGGAACACCGCGATGACGCCGAGCCAGACCGCCGCGAGCAGCCGGCGCACGCCGCGCGGAAACCTCCTCGCCAGGATGTCGATCGCGATATGGGCGTTGCGCTTGAGCGCGACGTCGGCGCCCAGCACGCTCGCCCAGGCGAAGGCGCACTGCGCGATGTCGATCGCCCAGATCAGCGGCTCGCCGAGCGTGCGTGCGAGCGCGCCGGCGAAGACGAGACCCGCCGTGATCGCGAAGAAGGCCATGGCGAGGCCCTCTTCGATCCGCGTGAAACGCTCGAACATCCGTCTCCCCGCCCCGCCGGCCGGGTGGGGGAGGGTCCCCCCACCCGCTTCGCGCGTCAGCGCGACAGCGTGGCTTCCACCTGCTTGCGCAGGTCGCCGTAGCCGAGCTTGTCGTACACGGACTTGGTCGCCTCGCGGAACGGCGTCACGTCGATGTCCGCCACCGTGAGGCCCTTCTCCTTGAACTGCTTCTCGTAACGGGCGAGCGAATCGATCGTTCCGCGCGAGGCGATGTCGCCGGCCTTGAGCGCCTCCTCGCGCAGGACCTTCTGCACGTCGGCGGGCAGCTTGTCGAACCAGATCCGCGAGGTGACCAGCCCGGTGATCAGGTTGATGTGGCCCGTCTTGGTGATGAACTTGACCTGCTCGTAGAGCTTGGAGCCCCACGAGGCCGGATGCTGCGCTTCGACCGCGTCGATCGCTTTGAGCTGCAGCGCCGAATAGACCTCGGCCCAGGGCATCGGCGTCGGCGTCGCGCCCATGGCGCGGATGGTTTCGAGCCACACCGGCGCGCCCGGCGTGCGCATGCGCACGCCCGCGAGGTCGGCGGGCTTGGCGACCGCCCTATTGGTCAAGAGGTGGCGCTGGCCCTGGAACCAGTTGAACGACAGGATCTGGTGCCCCGAGGCGTTGCGCAGCTTGCCGACCCATTCCTCGAACAGCGGCGAGGTCACGAGCTTGCGCAGCTCGTCGAAGTCCTTCGCGACATAGGGAGCGCCGAGGATGCCGAGCTCCTTGACGTAGGCGGCGAGCCGGCCGCCGTCGACCACCACCGCGACGCTGCCGCCCGCGCGCGCCTGCTCGAGCACGTCCTCGTCGGGCCCGAGCTGCGAGCCCGGAAACAGCTTGACCTCGAGCTTGTTTTGCGTGCGTTGCTCGACCGCGGCCTTGAAGGCCTCGAGTCCCTTGTACAGGGGGTCGTCGACCGTGAGGGCCGTGTTGACGTTGAGCGTCCAGTCGGCCGCGCGGGCCGGCGCGCCGAGCGCGATCGCGGCCGCGATCGTCGCCAGCGCGACGAGACGGGTCTTCCACATCGTGTGGATTATCTGGGTGTGGATCATCTGGGCATCCTCCCCGGGATTCGCGCGCTGTCGCGGACTCCCTTGTTGATTTGCAGGCCAGCTTACGCTGAAATGGTAGTATGGAAGTTCGACGAATGCAACGACCCTCGACCCCCCATCCGCTCGGCGAGGTTCCCCCGATCGAGGTCTCGCGCCGCGTGAACTCGATCGCCGACCAGGTCTTCCGCACCCTGCGCTCCTCGATCGTGACCATGCGGCTGACCCCGGGCACCGCGCTCTCCGAGCAGGAGATCGCGGGGCGGCTCAATGTCAGCCGCCAGCCCGTGCGCGAGGCCTTCATCAAGCTCTCCGAGAGCGGGCTCGTGCGCGTGCTGCCGCAGCGCGGCACCTTCGTGGTCAAGATCTCGGCCAAGGCCGTGACCGACGCCCGCTTCGTGCGCGAGGCCGTGGAATGCGCCATCGCGCGCCGCGCCTCCGAGGGCATTCCGGCCGGCGCGCTCGCCGACCTGCGCGCGATCCTCTCCGAGCAGCGCGTCGCCGCCGCGGCCGCGGATCCCGAGCAGTTCTTCGTCCTCGACGAGGCCTTCCACCGCGGCCTCGCCCATGCGGCGGACTGCACCTATGCCTGGAAGGTGATCGAGGAGGCGAAGGCCCAGATGGACCGGGTGCGTTTCCTCAGCCTGCCCGACGCGACGCCGATGGATCACCTGGTCGCACAGCACGCCGAGGTGCTCGATGCGGTGGCTGCCGGCAAGGGGGCGGCGGCCGACGCCGCCATGCGCGCGCATCTGCGCGAGATCCTCAAATCCCTGCCGCGCCTGGCGCAGGCCTTTCCCGAGATGTTCGAGCCCGGCGCGGCCGAGGAGGAGACCGAGGCCGCTCCGCCGCCGGCCCGGCGCAAGAGGACGGCCCGATGAAGATCGTCGACGCCAAGGTGATCGTCACCTGTCCGGGCCGCAACTTCGTCACCCTCAGGATCGTCACCGACGCGGGCGTGCACGGGCTCGGCGACGGCACGCTCAACGGCCGCGAGAAGGCGGTGGTCGCCTATCTCGAGGACCACGTGATCCCGTGCCTGATCGGGCGCGACCCGCAGCGTATCGAGGACATCTGGCAGTATCTCTACAAGGGCGCCTATTGGCGGCGCGGGCCCGTCACCATGACGGCGATCGCGGCGGTCGACACCGCGCTCTGGGACATCAAGGCCAAGCTCGCGGGCCTGCCCCTCTACCAGCTGCTCGGCGGCAAGAGCCGCGACGGCTTGATGGCTTATTCCCACGCCAACGGCCGCGACGTCGCCGAGACCCTCGACGCCGTCGAGGCGCATCTCGCCGTGGGCTACCGCGCGGTGCGCGTCCAGTCGGGCGTGCCGGGCCTCGACAAGGTCTACGGCATCGCCCCGGGCGGCAAAGCCTACGAGCCCGCCCAGAAGGGGCTGCCGCAGGAGACCATCTGGTCGACCGAGAAATATCTCGACCACGTGCCGCGTCTGTTCGAGAAGCTGCGCGCGCGCGTCGGCTTCGGCCCGCATCTGCTCCACGACGTGCACCATCGCCTCACCCCGATCGAGGCCGCGCGGCTCGGCAAGGCGCTCGAGCCCTGCCGGCTGTTCTGGATGGAGGACCCGACCCCGGCCGAGGACCAGGAGGGCTTCCGCCTGATCCGCAACCACACCGTGACGCCGATCGCGGTCGGCGAGGTGTTCAACAGCGTGTGGGACTGCAAGCACCTGATCGAGAACCGGCTGATCGACTACATCCGCGCCACCGTGGTGCATGCCGGCGGGATCAGCCATCTGCGCAAGATCGCGGCGCTCGCCGAGCTCCACCAGGTGCGCACCGGCTGCCACGGCGCGACCGATCTCTCGCCGGTCTGCATGGGCGCGGCGCTGCATTTCGGCATCGCGGTCGCGAATTTCGGCATCCAGGAGCACATGCCGCACACGGCCGAGACCGACGCGGTGTTCCCGCACGACTATCGCTTCGAGAACGGCTTCCTGCTTCCGGGCGAGACCCCCGGCCACGGCGTCGAGATCGACGAGGCGCTCGCCGCCAGATATCCCTACGATCCCGCCTATCTGCCGACCGCGCGTCTCGAGGACGGCACCGTGTGGAGCTGGTGACGGGCTTTCGAGCGCGGCATTTCTGACCTAGGCTCGGCCGGCTCGCCCACCGGAGCCGCGACATGTGGCCGGACCGTCGTATCCTTCAGCTCTTCGGCATCGAGCTTCCCATCGTCCAGGCACCGATGGCGGGCGCCGTGACCACGGATCTCGTCATAGCGGTGGCAGAGGCGGGAGGCCTCGGCTCGTACCCCTGCGCCGGCCTGACGCCGGAGCAGTTGCGCGCCGAGCTCGGCGTCATTCGCCAGCGTACGGCGCGCCCGATCAATGTGAACTTCTTCTGCCACGCCCCGACGGCGGCCGATGCGGGGCGCGAGAAGGTCTGGC
Source organism: Bradyrhizobiaceae bacterium (assembly GCA_003105195.1). Classification (GTDB taxonomy): domain Bacteria; phylum Pseudomonadota; class Alphaproteobacteria; order Rhizobiales; family Xanthobacteraceae; genus FEB-22. The sequence continues at coordinate 8,156 of PQAH01000032.1, read as the reverse complement.
GGTCGCGTCTCGCCGCCTACTATGCCGAACTCGGCGTCGACCCGCACGCCCCACAAGCGGTGCGCCTTCCGCAGCCCTTCGATCTCGCGCTCTGGGACATTGTGGAAGAGTTCCGTCCAGAGGTCGTGAGCTTCCATTTCGGCCTGCCGCGCGCATCCGATCTCGATCGCGTCAAGTCGTCGGGCGCGAAGGTGATCTCGTCCGCCACCACGGTCGAGGAGGCGCGGTGGCTCGAGGACCACGGCTGCGATGCGGTGATTGCCCAGGGTTACGAAGCCGGGGGACATCGCGGCATGTTTCTCAACCGGGATCTTTCCGACCAGATCGGTACCTTCGCGCTGGTGCCGCTGGTCGCCGACGCGGTGCGTGTGCCCGTGATCGCTGCCGGCGGGATCGCCGATTCCCGCGGCGTGGCAGCCGCCTGCGTGCTCGGAGCATCGGCCGTGCAGATCGGCACAGCCTTTCTGTTCACGCCCGAGGCGCGCGTATCACCGGGACACCGCGCGGCATTGCAGGCCGGCAACCACCATCATACGGCGGTCGCCAATGTCTTCACGGGTCGGCCGGCGCGCGCCGTCGTCAATCGTTTCGTGCGCGAGCAGGGGCCGCTCAGCGAGGACGTGCCGGTCTTTCCGGCGGCGACCCGATATCTGCTGCCGCTGCGCGCCAAGGCCGAAACCCAGGGCTCCTCCGACTTCACCCCGCTGTGGTCGGGCCAGGCGGCACCCTTGTCGCTGTCGCTACCGGCTGCGGATCTCACGCGCCGGCTCGCGGCAGGCGCGCTCGACAGGCTGGGCACGCCTTGATGAGAGAGGGGCGGGCCTGAGTGCAGTCTGGAACGCGATGGAGATTTTCTCCTGTGCCCGCGCCGGCATCCGCTAGTTCCGACAGCGCGCGAGCTTCGCCCGGTAGCCCGGCCGCGTCGCCACCTCGCGGTTGACCAGCCCGGTCGGCGCCTCGCCGCGCTTGAGCGCCAGCACGGCCGCGACGTCGCAGGCGCCGATGCCGGCGAAGCACTCGTCGGTCCAGCAGAGCGCGTGCGGGGCGACGATGACGTTGTCGAGCCGCAGCAGCGGCTCGTCCGGCGGCACCGGCTCGACCTCGAACACGTCGATGCCGGCGCCCGCGATGCGGCCCGCCACCAGGGCTTCATAGAGGTCGCCCTGGTTCACCACGGGACCGCGCGCCGTGTTGATCAGGTAGGCGGTCGGCTTCATCCAGGCGAGCTTGCCGGCGTCGACGAGCCCGCGCGTCGCCTCCGACAGGGGCACGCTGACCGACAGGAAGTCGGACTGCCGGAACAGCTCCTCCATGCCGACCAGCTCGACCCCGAGCGCCCGGGCGAGCGCCGGGTCCGCGTAGGGGTCGTGCGCGATGAAGCGCAGCCCGAACGGCGCGGCAAGCCGGAACACCTCGGCGCCGATATTGCCGAGGCCGAGCTGCCCGAGGGTGCGGCCGGTGAGCCCCGTGCCCATGTGGCGGCCCTTCTCGGCCCAGTCGCCGCGGCGCGTCAGCCGGTCCTTGATCAGGAGCTTGCCGGCGAGCGCCAGCACGAAAGTGATGATGGCGACCGCCACCGGCCGCCGCACCCCGTCCGGCGTGATCGCGACCGCGATGTCGCCCTGCGTGCAGGCCGCGACGTCGACCGAATCGTAGCCGACGCCGAAGCGCGCGACCAGCGCGAGCCGCCCGTCGCGCGGCACGCTCGCGGCCGTGAAGCGATGCCCCAGCAGGATCAGCGCGTCGGTCGCCTCCAGGGCCCGGGCCGGGATCACGCCGTCCTCCGCCTCGGCGTAGAAGGTCTCGATCTCCGGATCGCCGGTGAGCGGCGCGAGATCGAACATCGGGAAGGCGGGCGATCCGTCCGCCTCGAGGAAATCGGCCGAGAGCGCGACGCGCAGCCTGCCCATGCCTCACGCCTTTCCGGCCCGCGCCGCGATGCCGGCCTTGAGCGCCTCGATGCCGGCGCGCACGGCTCCCTGCAGCGCCCACACGTCGCCCTGCCAGGCCAGGAAGTCGAATCCGCGCGCCGCGCAGTCGAGGCCGGTCGGAATGTCCGTGACCAGGCGGCCGAGCGCCTTGTCGTGCTTGCGCGCCGCCGCGGTGATCCGGTCGATCGCGGCCGTGAACTTCGGATGCGCGAACTCGCCCGGGATGCCGAGCGAGCAGGAGAGGTCGAAATGGCCGACCCACAGGCAATCGACGCCGGGGACCGCCGCGATCTCCTCGGCGTTCTCGGCGCCCGCCGCGGTCTCGATCTGCACGAACAGGCAGTTGCGCGCGTTGAGGCGCTTCAGCTTCTCGGGCACCGATCCGCCCGTGTAGTTGTCGTGGGCGAGCGAGACGCCGACGCCGCGGTGGCCGTCGGGAAAGTACTTCACGTAGGAGACGAGCTCCTTCGCCTCGCGCGCGTCGTTGACCAGCGGCACCATGATTCCCTCCCCGCCCATGTCGGCGTAGCGCGCCAGGTGGTCGTAGGACTTGGACGGCACGCGGAAGACCGCGGGCAGGTCGGCGGCCTCGAAGTAGCGCACGCAGGCGCGCACCACGTCGGTCGAGAAGCCCGAATGCTCGGTGTCGAACAGCACGAACTCGCAGCCCGCGCCCTTGAGGATGTGGCCGATCCCCGGCGTCGCGAACTCGACCACGAAATGCCCGAACTTGAAGTCCCGGCTCGCGCAGAGATCCCTCAACCTGCCTCCCGGCATCGCGCCCTCCCTCCGATATGGCGGCGAAATCGTAGGATGGCCGCAGGGACGGGCGCAAACCGAAAAGCCGCTCCGCGCGGACCGATGCCGCCGAGCCCCTGTCGCGGACCGCTACAGCTTGATCTCGACTTCCACGAAGGCGAGCGGCGCGGATCCGGCATTGATGACGTTGTGCGCGATCCCCTTCGGCCGCGAGTAGCTGTCCCCCGCCTTCATCTCCACGAGGGTCTCGACGCCTTGCGGGTCGACGATCCGCAGCGCGGCATCCGTGAGATAGGTCACCGTGTAGGGATATGCGTGGCGGTGGTGGCCGGTCTCGGCGCCGGGCGCGAAGTCCCAGCGGGTGATGCGGACCCGCTCGTCGTCGGCCTGCACGGTCGGAACGGCCAGAACCATCTCGGTTTCCTCCTGCTTCGAAGCGCTCACGATGGATGGATCACGCCCTTGCCGGCGGTCTGCTGGTCGAACACGCGATAGGCCTCCTCGGCCTGGTCGAGCCGCCAGCGATGCGTGAACAGGCGGTCGAGGTCGAGGCCGCGATCGGCGACGTATTGCGCGCACTCGCCCTGGCCGACGCTCGAGAAGGTCCACGATCCGATCAGCGTCACTTGCCGCCGCAGCAGGTCGTTGCTGACGTCGAGCGTCACCGCGTCGCCCTCGCCCACATAGCAGGCCTTGCCCCAGGTGCGCACGCATCGCACGGCCTGCGCGCGCGCCTCCGGCGAGGAGGAGGCGTCGAGGGAGAGGTGCGCGCCGCGCCCGTGGCTGAGCGCGCGGATCGCGCCGACCACGTCGTTGGTCTCCTTCGGATTGATCAGCTCGGCCGCGCCGAATTCGCGGGCGCGGGCGAGCCGCTCCGGGCTGGTGTCGAGCGCGATCACGCGTGCGCCCATCGCGGCGGCGAGCAGCGTCGCCGAGAGCCCGACCGGCCCCTGCCCGAACACCGCGAGCGTGTGGTGGCCCTGCAGGCCGAGCCGCTGCAGCGCGCCCCAGGCCGTGCCGGTGCCGCACGCGATGGCGGCGCCCGCGTCGAACGACAATTCGTCCGGCAGCGGCACCAGCGTGCGCGCGGGGCACTTCAGGTAGCGTGCGTGCGCGCCGTGGCCGGTGACGCCGTAGACCTCGGCGACGCCCTCGTCGCAGAGCTGCATCCAGCCGGTGGCGCATTGCGGGCAGACGCCGCAGCCGCGGTAGTGGTGCTGCATCACGCGCTGCCCGACCCGTGCCTGTTTCTCGCTGACGCCCGGCCCGACCGCCGCGACCACGCCGCACGGCTCGTGCCCCGCGATCGTCGGCTCGCTGCCGACCTTGAAGCCGAAGGCGGCCGGTCCTCCCGCGACCCGGTAGAACTTCAGGTCGCTGCCGCACATGCCCGAGGCCTTGATCTCGATCACGACCTCGCCCGGCCCCGGCGTCGGGTCCGGATAGTCGCGCAGCTCGATCTTGCGGTCGCCGAGAAACACCACGCCCTTCATTGGCTCCGTCCGCTCTCTTGTAGGGTGCAATAGCCGCGCAGCGGCGTATTGCACCGTGTGATTCGCCACCCGCGCTCGCGCCAGAGGAACTGCCCCCGATGCGGCTAATCCTACCGTGCCAGAAGAGACGTCTCAGCGTCATCCCGGCCGAGCGACGCGAGAGCCGGGATGACGCTCAGAATGCGGCCTCTGACACAGCAGCGCTGACGCACCCTACGACGCGCCTTGCCGCTCCGCCAATCGCCGGTCGTAGTCGAGCACCGCCTGCAGCAGCACCTGGGCGCCGGCCGCGCATTGCTCCTTGGAGGTGAACTCCGCCTCGTTGTGGCTGATGCCGCCGCGGCACGGCGCGAAGATCATGGTGGCCGGCACCACGCGCGCGAGATACGCCGCGTCGTGGCCGGCGCCCGAGACCATGTCGCGATGCGAGAAGCCCGACTGCTCGGCCGCGCGCCTGACCGCCGCGACGCAGTCCGGATCGAAGACGACCGGCGGGTTGTCCCAGATCTTCGCGGAACTGCTTTCCAGGCCGAGCGGCGCGCACACCTCGCCGATCGCCCGCGTCAACGCGGCCTCCATGGCGTCGAGCACCGCGGCCTCCGGGTGACGCAGGTCGACCGCGAGGAACACCTCGCCCGGCACCACGTTGCGCGAGTTCGGCTTCACCTCGACGAGCCCGACGGTGCCGACCGCGTGCGGCGCATGGGCATGCGCGATCGCGTCGATCCGCTCGATCAGCCGCGCGGCGCCGACGAGCGCGTTGCGGCGCAGGCGCATCGGCGTTGCGCCCGTATGCGCCTCCTGGCCCGTGATCGTGACCTCGTACCAGCGCATGCCCTGCACGCCCGTGACGACGCCGATCTCCTTGCCTTCGGCCTCCAGGATCGGGCCCTGCTCGATATGCAGCTCGAAGAAGGCGGTGAGCGGATGGTCGCCGCAGCGCTGCGCCCCGCGATAGCCGATCGCCTCGAGCGCCTCGCCGAAGCTCACCCCGGCGCGGTCCTTCTGCGCCGCCGCCCAGTCGCGCGCGAAGGCGCCCGCGAACACCCCCGAGGAGATCATGGCGGGCGCGAAGCGCGAGCCCTCCTCGTTGGTCCAGTTCACGACCTCGATCGGCGCATAGGTCTCGTAGCCGGCTTCCACCAGCGTGCGCAGCGCCTCGAGCGCGCCCAGCACGCCGAGGCAGCCGTCGAACTTGCCGCCGGTCGGCTGGGTGTCGAGATGGCTGCCCATGGCGATCGGCGGGATGTCGCGCTGCCCCGGCCGCCGCGCGAACATGGCGCCCATGTCGTCGACCGTGACGGTGCAGCCGAGCGCCTCGGCCCGGGCCTTGAACCAGTCGCGCACCTGCCGGTCGAGCTCCGTGAGGGTGAGCCGGCAGATCCCGCCCTTCGGCGTGCCGCCGATCGCGGCGGTCTCCATCAGCGTGTCCCAGAGCCGTTCCGCATCGATCGTCAGGTTGCGCATGCCGGTCTCCGTTGCCGCGCTCCTATAGCATGGCGCCCGCGCGCGCATCGACCCTCCTCGCGGCGGCCGTCGCGGCGTGGCATCATCGCGGCCGCGCCGACCGCGCGCATCGAGGAGGCTCCGCATGCCCGAACAGGTCCCGCCCGAGCGCGTGCTGGCGATCGCCGCGGCCGCCCGGATTCCGCTCGCGCGCGCATCCGCGGCCCGCGTCGCCGATGCCGTGAGCCCGGCCGTGACGCGCTTTGCGGCGGCGCAGGTCGACTGTTCCTTCGAGACCGAGCCCGCGAGCTTCGTCGCGGTCCAGCGCCGGAAGCGCGCGCCGTGACCGACCCCGCGACCCTCTCGCTCGCCGAGCTTGCGGCCGCGATCCGGCGGCGCAAGCTCTCCGCGCTCGAGGTCACCCGCGCCCTCGTCGACCGGATCGCGCGGTGGCAGCCGGCGCTCAATGCCTTCGTCTCGGTCGAGGCCGACGATGCGCTGAAGGCCGCGAAGGCGGCCGACCGCGCGCTGGCGCGCGGCAAGCCGAAGGGGCCGCTGCACGGCGTGCCGCTCGCCCACAAGGACATGTACTACACGGCCGGCAAGCCGGCCGGCTGCGGGTCGAAGATCCGCCGGGGCTGGATCGCGCCCGCGACCTCGACCGCGGTCGCGCGCCTCGAAGCCGCGGGCGCGTTCCGCATCGGCGCGCTGCACATGGCCGAGTTCGCCTACGGTCCGACCGGCCACAATGCCCATCTCGGCCCGGCCCGCAATCCCTGGGATCAGAGCCGCATCACGGGCGGGTCGTCGTCGGGCTCGGGCGCCGCGGTGGCGGCGCGCCTGGTCCATGCCGCGCTCGGCTCCGATACCGGCGGCTCGATCCGGCTGCCCGCACATTTCTGCGGCGTCTCCGGCTTCAAGCCGACCTATGGCCGCGTGAGCCGCGCCAACGCGATGCCGCTCTCCTTCACGCTCGACACCCTCGGCCCGCTGGCGCAGACCGCGCAGGATTGCGGGCTCGTCATGGCCGCGATCGCGGGGGCCGATCCGCTCGATCCCACCACCGACGGTGCGCCGGAATGGAATGCCAGGGTCGCCACGCGTGCCCCCAAGGGGCTGACCGTCGGCGTGCCGACCGCCTTCTATGTGGACGACCTCGCGCCCGAGGTGGCGGCGGCGCTCGACGCGACCATCGCGAGTCTCCGCAAGCTCGGCTGCCGCATCGTCGCAGTGGAACTGCCGGACCAGGAGGTGGTGAGCGCGGCGGCGCTGATCGTGCTCGCCGTCGAGGCCGCGAGCTGTCACGCGCCCTGGCTGCGCACGCGCGCGGCCGACTACGGGCCGCAGGTGCGCAGCCGCCTCGAGAACGGCCTCGCCTACAGCGCGCTCGAGTATCTCGAGGCCCTGCGCTGGCGCGGTCCGGCGCTCGCCGCCCATCTCGCCAGCCTCGGCAAGGCCGACCTGATCCTGGCGCCGGCGTCGCGCATGGCGGCGCCGACCATCGCGGAGACGGATGTCGGCGGAGGTCCGGGTGCGGAAGCCGCGATCCAGGCCATCACGCGCTTCATGCGGCCGGTCAATTATCTGGGCCTGCCGACCCTCGTGGTTCCGGCGGGCCGGTCGCGCCAGGGCCTGCCGATCGGCATGCAGCTGATCGGCCGCCCCTTCGGCGACGAGACCCTGATCGCGCTCGGCGCCGCCTTCCAGAACGCGACCGACCATCATCGCGGGATGCCGGATCCGCCGTGACGCGTCGCTCGATCCGCGACCTTACGACGCCGTCTTGTCGAGGCTCTCGAGCCGGGCCGCCCGCGACGCCAGGATGATGGCGGCCTGCAGCACGAAGCCGATCGCCGCCAGCACGATGCAGCTCGCGGGACCCGAGGAGGCGCCGACCAGTCCGCCGATCGCCGCGCCGATCGGGCGTGCGCCCGCGTTCGCGGTCATGAACAGCGCCGACACGCGGCCGATGAGCCCCTCCGGCGTCACGGTCTGGCGCAGGCTGGTGGTGCTGATCACCCACACGATCGGCCCGGCGCCGAACCCGAACAGCGACAGCGCGGCGAGCAGCGGCGCCGGCACCGCGATCGTCGCCGTCATGGCGGCTCCCGCTGCGACCGAGACCACCGGGCCGAGCGCGATCGCGGTCCCGAAGGAGAGGTGCCGGATCAGCCGCCCGGCGATGACGGCGCCCGCCACCAGCCCGAGGCCGTAGCTCGCGAGCGTGGCGCCGATGCCGAGCGCGTCGAGCCCGAGCACCTGCGCCGCATAGGGCACATAGGCGGCCTGCAGCACGAACCATGAGAGGTTCCACACGACGGCCGTCCACAGGATCGGCCGCAACAGCGGGTGGCGCCACACGAAGCCGGCGCCGTCCTGCAGGTCGCGGCGCAGGCGGTGCGGCGCCGGCGCGGCGCGTGGCGGCTCCGGCACGCCGCGCAGGAGCGCGACGGCGCCGACCGACAGGATCGCGGCGATCACGAAGGCGGACGACGCGCCGGTCCAGGCGACCAGCGCCCCGGCGACG
>PQAH01000031.1 GCA_003105195.1 Bradyrhizobiaceae bacterium | reverse complement strand
CAGTTTCTGACGCAGTAGGACTAACGCACCCTACGATTCCAGCATTCCCACGACCGCGTCGGCGATCGAGAGGCTCGCGGTGAGGCCGGGCGACTCGATGCCGAAAAGGTGGACGAGGCGCGGCAGGCCGTGGGCGGCGGGGCCCTCGATCAGGAAGTCGGCGGGCGGCTCGCCCGGGCCCGTGAGCTTGGGGCGGATGCCGCAATAGTCGGGCACCAGGGCGCCGTCCTTCAGGCCCGGGAAATAGGTTCGGATGCTTTCGTAGAACGAGGCGGCGCGCGCGGCGTCGACGCGATAGTCCTCGCGCTCGATCCACTCGACGTCCGGGCCGAAGCGCATGCGGCCCGCCAGGTCGAGCGTCACGTGGGTGCCGAGGCCCCCCTCGACGGGCGCCGGATAGATCAGGCGCGAGAAGGCGGGCCGGCCCTGGTAGCCGAAGTAGTTGCCCTTGGCGAGCACGAGGCGCGGCACGCGCGCCGGGTCGTAGCCCTCGGTCGCGCGCGCGACCGCCTGGGCGGCGAGGCCGGCCGCGTTGACCACGGCGTCGAATGTCGTGGTCCCGGGCTCGGCGCCGCCGAAGCGCACCTCCCAGCCCGCGCCGGTGCGCGCGAGGCGCGCGACGGGCGTCGCGAAGGCGACGGCGCCGCCGCGGTCCTCGAGCTCGCCCTGAAGCGCGAGCATCAGCGCGTGGCTGTCGACGATGCCGGTCTCGGGCGAATGCAGCGCGGCGACGCAGGCGAGCGCCGGCTCCATGCGCATCGCGGTCGCGCCGTCGATCAGCTCCAGGCCCTCGACGCCGTTGGTGAGGCCCTGCCGGTGAATGGCCTCGATCTTGGCGGCCTCGCGGTCGCCGGTCGCGACGATCAGCTTGCCGGCCTTGCGGTGCGGCACGCCGTGGGAGGCGCAGAAGTCGTAGAGCAGGCGGCGGCCGGCGACGCAGTGGCGCGCGCGCAGCGAGCCGGTCGGATAGTACATGCCGGCGTGGATCACCTCGCTGTTGCGCGAGGAGACGCCGTTGCCGATGCCGCCGGTCGCCTCGGCGACCACCACCTCGTGGCCGGCGCGCGCTGCGGCGCGCGCGACCGCGAGGCCGACCACTCCGGCGCCGATGACGAGGACCTGCATGGGTGTCAAGCGGTACCCCGCGCGACGTCACTCCGCCGCGATGCGCACCTCGGGGGCGGCGGCCTTCACGTCGGCGTCGACGTGCGGCTCGAACTTCACGAAGTTGTCCTGGAACATGCGCACCAGCCGGCGCGCGGTGGCGTCGAAGTCCGCCTTGTCGCGCCAGGTCTTGTAGGGATAGAGCAGGTGCGGCTCGACGCCGGCGAGCTCGGTCGGCACCGAGAAGCCGAAATAGGGGTCGGTGCGGAACTTGACGCTCTTGAGCGAGCCGTCGAGGGCGGCCGAGAGCAGCGTGCGCGTGACCTTGATGGGCATGCGCCGGCCGACGCCGTACTTGCCGCCGGTCCAGCCCGTGTTGACGAGCCAGCAGTCGACGCCGTGGGCGGCGATCAGCTCGCGCAGCAGGTTGCCGTAGACCGAGGGGTGGCGCGGCGTGAAGGGTGCGCCGAAGCAGGTCGAGAAGGTCGCCTCGGGATCCTTCACGCCCTTCTCGGTGCCGGCCACCTTGGCGGTGTAGCCCGAGAGGAAGTGGTACATGGCCTGCGCCGAGCTGAGCTTGGCGATCGGCGGCATCACGCCGAAGGCGTCGGCCGTGAGCATGATGATGTTCTTGGGATGCCCGGCGCGCCCGGTCTTCGACGCGTTGGGGATGAAGTCGAGCGGATAGGCGCAGCGCGTGTTCTCGGTCTTCGAGCCGTCGTCGAAGTCGGGCATGCGCGTCTCGCGATCGACGATCACGTTCTCGAGCACGGTGCCGAAGCGGTGGGTGGTGGCGTAGATCTCGGGCTCGGCCTCGGCCGAGAGGCGGATGGTCTTGGCGTAGCAGCCGCCCTCGAAATTGAAGATGCCGCTCGGGCCCCAGCCGTGCTCGTCGTCGCCGATCAGCGTGCGCGCCGGGTCGGCCGAGAGCGTGGTCTTGCCGGTGCCGGAGAGGCCGAAGAACAGCGCCGTGTCGCCGCCGGGGCCGACATTGGCCGAGCAGTGCATCGGCATCACGCTCTCCTCGGGGAGGAGATAGTTGAGCGTGGTGAAGACCGACTTCTTCATCTCGCCCGCGTAGCTGGTGCCGCCGATCAGCACGATGCGGCGCGAGAAGTCGATGGCGATCACGGTCTCCGAGCGCACCCCGTGCTTCTTCGGGTCGGCCTTGAACGAGGGCAGGTCGACGATGGTGAGCTCGGGCACGAAGTTCTTCAGCTCGGCGCGCTCGGGGCGGATCAGCAGAGTGCGGATGAACAGCGAATGCCAGGCGAGCTCGGTATAGACCCGGGTCTTGATCCGGTAGCGCGGGTCGGCGCCGCCGTAGAGATCCTGGGCGAACAGCTCCCGGCCCGCGGCGTGGGCGATGAAGTCCTTGTGGAGCAGGTCGAACTGCTCGCGCGTGATGGCGCCGTTGTTGTCCCACCAGATGGTGTTCTCGGTGGCGGCGTCGCGGACGATGAACTTGTCCTTGGGGCTGCGGCCGGTGTGCACGCCCGTGTCGGCGCAGAGCGCGCCGCCGTGGACGAGCTCGGCCTCGCCGGCGCGGATCGCGTGCTCGTAGAGCCGCGGCTCCAGCAGGTTCCAGTGCATCGCCTTCAGCCCGGTGAAGCCGAACTTGTCCGCGCCGAAGGCGCCGTTCCTCGTCCCCGTCTCGTTCACGCGTTCCTCCAAGAGACCATCTGCAACTCCGGGGTCGGGCCCGGAGTTCCGTCGCCGCCGCCGCACGCCACTGGCGCAGAATCGTGTCCGAAAACCGGCGTGATCACGGATCGGGGGTCCGGGGCCTTCGGGGTCCGCCCGCCGCGGCAGTCTATCCCCGCGGAAGGCGGCCGGACCATAGTCGCCGGACCGGAACCTGCCAAGATGAGGGAACATGGAAAATGGGCGGGCGGTGTCCGAAATACTGCCTGCGCGCCAATTTCACTTTGTCGAACAAGGCCTCAGCGGTCCGACGCGCTGGCGCGGGCCTGCTTCGCCAGGTCGCCCAGCACCTGGCGCAGCGCCGCCGCGGTGGTGACGCGGGCCGGGAACGGGAGGCGCAGGGCGGCGTCGCCCAGCATCAGGTCGGCGCCGTCGGGGTCGAGGCCGGTGAGGCGCCAGGGGCCGGCCGGGGCGCCGAGCAGGCGGGTCGCATAGAGCGCGACCGCGTCGGCATGGTCCTCGTTCATGTGCGCGACCGCCCCCGCCTCGGCGGCGACCAGGTCGGCGGCGTCGGCGATGCCGGTGAGCAGGTCGGCGGGCGCGAGCCGGGCGGCGCGGGCGAAGCCGCCGTTGAGATGCACGGCGGCCACCTCCATGCGCCAGAAGGTGAAGTCGGGCAGCCCGACATAGAGCTGCGACTTCGGGTGGCGCGAAAGGAAGCGGCGGCGCACGCGCTCGTCCGCGGTGACGCGGCAGGCACCGACCAGGGTCAGGCGCGGATGGGCGAGCGGGTCGCCCTTGCCGGTCTCGGCGAGCAGGAGCGCGGCGCGCCCGTCGGCCACGAGGTTGCGGGTGTGCAGCGAGAGGCCCGAGACCAGCAGCAGCGGCGCGCCGTCGATATCGGTCGCGACGTTCACCAGCGTCGCGAGCGGGAAGCCGCCCGGATCGTTGGTCGCGAGCGCGCCCGCGCGGGTCGCGCGCAGGAGCCGCCTGCCCACGCCCACGGCGTCGAAGGGCGGCGCGGCGTCGGGCGGCAGCTCGCGGCCGATATCGGTGATGGCGGAAGTTCCGTTCGCGTCCGTCATGGCGTCCCCTGCTCGGCTGCAGTGTAGCACGCCGGCGCCCGGGACTGCGTCAGGCGGCGCGGACCTCGCGAATGAAGCTCTCCACCTGCTCGCGCAGGGTGACGGACTGGCGCGTCAACTCCTGCGAGGCCGTGCGCAGCTCGCCGGCCTTGTCGGAGGTTTCCGCGGCCTCGCGGGTCACGCTGTCGACATTGTCCACGATCTGGCGCGCGCCCTGCGCGGCCTCGTTGACATTGCGGGCGATCTCGGCGGTCGCGGCCTGCTGCTGCTGCACGGCGGCCGCCACGGCGGTGGAAATCTCGTTGATGCTCTGGATCGTCCGCAGGATGCCGTCGATGACGCTCATGACGTCGCCGGTCGCTTCCTGCACGCCCGAGATCTGCGCCGCGATCTCCTCGGTCGCCTTGGCGGTCTGCCCGGCGAGCGATTTCACCTCCTGGGCCACGACCGCAAAACCCTTGCCGGCCTCGCCCGCACGCGCCGCCTCGATGGTGGCGTTGAGCGCGAGCAGGTTGGTCTGCGACGCGATCGCGTTGATCAAGGCGAGCACCTCGCCGATGCGGCTGGTGGCGCCGCCCAGGGCCTGGACCTTCTCGCCGACGCTGCGCGCCTCGTCCACGGCCGCGCCCGCGATGCGCGAGGCCTGCGTCACCTGGCTGCCGATCTCGGCGATCGAGGCGGTGAGCTGCTCGGTCGCGGAGGCGACGGTCTGGACGTTGGCCGTGGCCTCCTCCGACGCGGTGCGGGCACTGCGCGCCTGGTCGGTGGTCTGGCCCGCGAGGTCCGACATCACGGTGGCATTGCCCTCGATCCGGCTCGCCGAGGCGGCGAGCGCCTGGGCCACCGACTTGACCGAGGCATCGAGCTGGTCGGCGAGGCGCTGCATGGCGGCGCGCCGCTCGGCCGCCGCCGCGCGGCCGGCCTCCTCCTCGGCGCGATGGCGCGCCTCGTCCTCGACGCGCTTCGCCTCCAGGGCGGCCGCCGCGGCATCGGCCTCGTCGCGCACCATGCGGCGCGAGACGAACAGCACGAGCGCGAGCGTGGCGATCGCGATGGCGACCAGCGCGGCCAGCAGGATCGCGAAGGACCAGGTGCGCACGCGCGCCATGACGTTCACGGAGTCGGTCTCGTCGAGCGTCACCCTGGCGCGGAACACCGGCGTCCCGTCGGGCCCCTTGACGGCGAGGATCCCGTCCAGGGTGCTCGCCCCCTCGGGCAGCTTGAAATTGCCCAGTTCGCCCAGGCCGCGGTCGTCCGCGGCGGCGAGGAAGGCGATCTGCATGCCGAGCCGGTCATCGAGGTTGCGCAGGGCATGCAGGGGATCCACGTGAACCGCGAGATAGCCGGCCAGCCGAAGACCGCCGACGGGCGCGACCATGGCGAGCATCGGCCGACCCTCCTCGACCGAGACATGCCGCAGCTGCGCCAGGCGATCATTGCCCTGCCGCTTCGCCAGCAGCGCGGCGAGAGCGCCGCTCGGCCGCGCCTCCGGCGTCCCGGCGCGCGAAGCCAGCATGGCGCCGTCGGGCCCGTGCACCGTGACGGCCAGCATGGGGATCCGCCCGGAGCTGACGACGCTGCGTCGCCAGGCTTCGGGCAGCCAGGTCTCGAGCGCGTCGCGATCGCCGGCGCCGACGGCCTTGCGCAGGGCCGCCTCCTGCGCGATGTCGCGCGCGAGCGCGCCGACATCGGCGGCGAAGCCCTGCCACACCGTATCGCCGACGTAGCGGTTGAGCGTGTAGCCGACACGGTCGAGGTTGGCGTCGCGCGTCGCCTGCTCGTAGCGATCGGTCGCGAGGTACATCGCACCCGCGGCCGCGAGACAGCTCAGGACCGCGGAGGCGACCTGGATCGCGAAGAGGCGACGACGATGGTTCATCTGCAACGCCCAGCGGACCCGTGGCGACGATGAGGAGGACGGCGCCCAGCGCCGCCGATTCAGCGCACGAGCGGCAGACCGCGCTGCTTCCACTCCTCGAGGCCGAGGGCGTAGTAGTGGACCTTGCCGTAGCCGAACTCGACGGCCTTCATGGTCGCCTTGGCGGCACGGCCGCACTTGAGGCCGTTGCAGTAGAACAGGACCGGCGTGTCCTTCGACTTCACGCGCTCGGCCAGCACGGCTTCGGAGGTGATGTCCGTGTCGATGAGACGCACCGCGCCTTCGATGTGGCCGGCGTCGTAGTCGGCGACGCTGCGATTGTCGAGAATCACCAGGTTGTCGTGCTTCTGAACCAGCGCGATCACGCCATCGGCGTTCACCGTGGTGGCGCCCTTGATCTCGGTCGGGGCCCCGTCGGCGAAGGCCGGACCGATCCCGAGCAGCAGGAACGAAGCGAACAGCAGATTGCGCATGGACATCTCCCGAATGGCCGCCCGCGGAGGCGGGGCGGCGCCGATGGGGATCCTGGTGCGCCCAAGGGCGTCTTGGTGAATGGCCAGGCTCCCGCCTGGCAAGGACGATGGAAGACCCCCCTGAAGATTGAGTTAAATGCCGCCTGCGCCGGCGGGTTGTTCCATCGGCCCGCCGCATGCCGGCCCGGATGGGGTTAACGGACGGCAGGCAAGATCGAGAAAAGACCACGGATTTTCGTGGGTTCGACACATTTCCGCCCGCTCGGCCCGGTCAAAGGAACCGGGGTGCGGGCGCCTTGCAACCAGCCGAAACATGCTAAAAGGCCGACATGCCGACCATTGCTCTCGTCGACGACGACAGGAACATCCTGACCTCGGTCTCCATCGCGCTGGAAGCCGAGGGCTACCGCATCATGACCTATACGGACGGAGCCTCGGCCCTCGAAGGCTTCAAGACCAGCCCGCCCGACCTCGCGATCCTGGACATCAAGATGCCGCGCATGGACGGGATGGAGCTCCTGCGGCGCGTGCGCCAGAAGACCGACATGCCGGTGATCTTCCTCACTTCCAAGGACGAGGAGATCGACGAATTGTTCGGGCTCAAGATGGGCGCCGACGATTTCATCCGCAAACCCTTCTCGCAGCGCCTGCTGGTGGAGCGCGTCAAGGCGGTGCTGCGGCGCGTGACGCCGAAGGACGGCACGCCCGTGAAGGAGACCGACTCGGCCAAGGTGCTCGAGCGCGGCCAGCTGCGGATGGATCCCGAGCGCCACACCTGCACCTGGAAGAGCGAGCCCGTCACCCTCACGGTGACCGAGTTCCTGATCCTGCAGGCGCTGGCGAGCCGGCCCGGCGTGGTGAAGAGCCGCAACGCGCTGATGGACGCGGCCTACGACGACCAGGTCTATGTCGACGACCGCACCATCGACAGCCACATCAAGCGGCTGCGCAAGAAGTTCAAGGCGGCCGACGACGCGTTCGACATGATCGAGACGCTGTACGGGGTCGGCTATCGCTTCAAGGAAGCGTGACGCGCGGGCCGCGAGCCGCCGACCGGCCCGGACAGGCATTCGCCCCCGATATGGGCTAACATGGCGCCGGCGACGTCCGCCGCCGCCACGATGCGGCGACCAGCAGGCTTGAGCAAGACGTGCTCGATCGGACCGGCGAGATTGCGACACACACGGCCGAGGCCGAGGCTGGCGGCGAGGCGCCCGCGCGCCCCGCGCGCAAGGGCCTGCGCGGCGTTCTCAAGCGCGTCTGGCAGTTCGTCGCCGAACAGAGCTTCTCGAGCCTGACGCGGCGCATCGTCTCGCTCAACCTCGCGGGCCTGCTCGCGCTGGTGATCGGCATCCTCTACCTCTCGCAGTTCCGCGCCAACCTGATCGACGCGCGGGTGCAGAGCCTGCTGGTGCAGGGCGAGATCATCGCGGGCGCGATCGCGGCCTCGGCCACGATCGAGACCGACTCGATCACCATCGACCCCGAGAAGCTGCTCGACCTGCAGACCGGCGAGAGCTACGGGCCGGCCGACCAGCCGTATTACGCGCTGGAGTTCCCGATCAATCCCGAGCGGGTCGCGCCGGTGCTGCGCCGGCTGGTGTCGCCGACGCGCACGCGGGCGCGCATCTACGACCACGAGGGCGTGCTGCTGCTCGACAGCCGCAGCCTCTACGGCCGCGGCGACGTGCTGCGCTTCGACCTGCCGCCGCCGACCCAGGAGAAGCCCGGCTTTCTCGAGCGCACCTGGCAGGCGATCAAGATCTGGATGGCGCGCGGCGACCTGCCGCTCTACCGCGAGCTCGGCCCCGACAACGGCAGGGGCTATCCGGAGGTCGCGCGCGCGCTCGCCGGACAGAAGGAGAGCGTGGTGCGCATCAACGACCGCGGCGAGGTGATCGTCTCGGTGGCGGTGCCGATCCAACGCTTCCGCGCGGTGCGCGGCGCGCTCCTGTTCTCCACCCAGGGCGGCGAGATCGACCAGGCCGTGGAGGCCGAGCGGCTCGCGGTCGTCAAGGTGTTCCTGGTGTTCGCGAGCGTGATGGTGGTGCTCTCGGTGCTGCTCGCCGGCACCATCGCGGGACCGGTGCGGCGGCTCGCCGACTCGGCCGAGCGGGTGCAGCGGCGCATCAAGTCGCGGGTCGAGATCCCGGACTTCACCCACCGGCGCGACGAGATCGGCGAGCTCTCGGGGGCGCTGCGCAACATGACCAACGCGCTCTATTCCCGCATCGAGGCGATCGAGAGCTTCGCCGCGGACGTGGCGCACGAATTGAAGAACCCGCTGACCTCGCTGCGCTCGGCCGTGGAGACGATCCCGCTCGCCAAGACGCCGGAGAGCCAGGCGCGTCTCCTCGCCGTGATCCAGCACGACGTGAAGCGGCTCGACCGGCTGATCTCCGACGTCGCCGATGCGAGCCGGCTCGACGCCGAGCTGCAGCGCCAGGAGGCGGTGCCGGTCGACCTCAAGCAGCTGCTCGGCACCGTGGTGTCGGTCGCCAACGAGGTCACGCGCGACGACGGCGTGAAGGTCGCGCTCGCCTTCGAGGGCGGCAACGAGAACGCCTTCATCGTGCAGGGCCACGACTCGCGTCTCGGCCAGGTGGTGGACAACCTGATCGCCAATGCGCGCTCGTTCTCGCCGCCGGGCGGCACCGTGCGGGTGACCTGCCGGCGGCTGCGCACCCACATCGAGATCGTGGTCGACGACGACGGGCCGGGCGTGCGGCCCGACGCGCTCGACAAGATCTTCGAGCGCTTCTACACGGACCGGCCGGCCCAGGGCTTCGGCCAGAACTCCGGCCTCGGCCTCTCGATCTCCAAGCAGATCGTCGACGCCCATGGCGGGCGCATCCGCGCCGAGAACCGCCTCGGCGTGCCGGACGCGCGGACCGGCGAGGCGAAGGTGCTGGGCGCGCGCTTCACGGTGCGCCTGCCGGCGATGTGATGGCGACGATCCACGCCTCGGCGGTGCTGATCGGCGCGCGCGCCGCGCTGATCCGGGGACCGGCCGGCGCCGGCAAGTCGCGGCTCGCGCTCGCGCTGATCGAGGCCGCGGCCGGCGGGCTCCTTCCCTTCGCGCGCCTGGTCGGCGACGACCGCCTCCACGTCGAGGCGGCGCACGGCCGGCTGCTGGTGCGGCCCGCCGACGCCCTCGCGGGCCTGATCGAGGTGCGCGGGCTCGGGATCCGGCGCCTTCCCTACGAGGCGCTCGCCACCGTGGGCCTCGTGGTGGAGCTCGGCCTGCCCGACGCCGAGCGCCTGCCTTCGCCGGCGGCGCGCTCCGCGGCGCTCGAGGGCATCGCCCTGCCGCGGCTTTCGGCCGCCCCGGAAACCGATGTGCTGGGCCTCGTCCTTGCTGCGCTGCGCACAGACGATGTCTCTGACGGAAAAAGCAAATTCTGGTAGTGCTTCGGCGGCGCAAAATCGCCCCGGCGGGGCCCGAGGGGGCCTTGCGCTCGGGCCCGACATGGTGATGATGGTGCCCCTTTCGTGCGGCGCTCCGAGGGGAAGCGCCCGCGGGGAGTCGTAATGATCGGGCTGGTTCTCGTCACTCACGGACGGCTCGCCGTCGAGTTCCGATCCGCGCTGGAGCACGTGGTCGGTCCGCAGGAGCAGATCGAGACCGTCACGATCGGCCCCGACGACGACGTCGAGCAGCGCCGCCGCGACATCATCGAGGCCGTCAAGCGCGCGGACGCGGGCGACGGCGTGGCGATCCTCACCGACATGTTCGGCGGCACGCCCTCCAATCTCGCGATCTCGGTCATGAACCGGCCCAAGGTCGAGGTGCTGGCCGGCATCAACCTGCCGATGCTGGTGAAGCTCGCCAAGGTGCGCGACCACACCCCCCTGCCCGAGGCGGTCGCGCAGGCGCAGGAGGCGGGCCGCAAGTACATCACGGTGGCGAGCCGCGTGCTCGCCGGCAAATGAGCGACCCCGAGGCGTCGGACGCGGCCGCCGCGACGCTGGTGCGCGTGCTCGAGATCGTCAACGAGAAGGGCCTGCACGCGCGCGCCGCCGCGAAGTTCGTGCAGACCGTCGAGAGGTTCGACGCCGCCGTGAAGGTCACGCGACAGGGCGAGACCGTGGGCGGCGACTCGATCATGGGCCTGCTGATGCTCTCCGCCACCCCCGGCACCAGCATCACGGTGGAAGCGAGCGGCGCCGAGGCCGACGCCGTGATGGAGGCGCTCGCCGCCCTGGTCGCGAACCGCTTCGGGGAGGGGGCGTAGGCCAATCCATCGTCCTTCGAAGCGCGCCTTCGGCAACGCGCGGCTGCGGGCGGGATTCGTCACGCCGTGGAGCCGCGGAGCATGCGCGCCACGAGGCGCAGGTCCGCGACGAAGGCGCGGTATGCGCGCTGCCGCGACTCCGCGTCGGGCAGGCGCAGCAGGAAGGAGGGATGCACCGTGACGAAGCCCGCGGTGCCGTCGTCGAGGCGCAAGCGCCGGCCGCGCGTGCGCGCGATGGCGAGGGTGCGGCCGAACACGCTGCGCACGGCGGTGGCGCCCAGCGCGACGATCGCCTCCGGCGCGACGATCCTGCGCTCGATCTCCAGCCACCACCTGCACTGCTCGATCTCGTAGGCGTTGGGGCGCTTGTGCAGCCGGCGCCTGCCGCGCTCTTCGTGCTTGAAGTGCTTCACGGCATTGGTGACGAAGGCGAGCTTGCGGTCGATGCCGGCCTCGGCGAGCGCCTTGTCGAGCATGCGGCCGGCCGGGCCCACGAAGGGCTTGCCGGCGAGGTCCTCCTGGTCGCCCGGCTGCTCGCCGACCAGCATCACGCGGGCGCGCCGCGCGCCCTCGCCCGGCACCGCCCGGGTCGCATCCCGGTAGAGCGGGCAGCGACGGCAGGCATTCTCGGCGGCGCGCAGCTGCGCCAGGGTCCTGATCGGCGCGGCCCCGGGCACCTCGGCGGCAGGCCTGGCACGCGGCATGACCGGCTCCTGGACGCCCCGTCCCGGTTCAACGCGCTGGAATCATTCGGGTTCGCCTGCCCGGCGCCGGGCGCCCGAAAAGCGACATAAAGATTTCTTTATATCTTCGTTGCCGCTGCCCGGAGCCCCTGCTATAGGGTCGCGCCAACGCGCCACCGGCGCCCGCCATCATCCGAAGGATCGCCATGACCGCCTCCGCCAAGCCGAAGACCGCGCCCGCCGCCGACTACGTCGTGAAGGACATCGGGCTCGCCGATTGGGGCCGCAAGGAGATCGAGATCGCCGAGACCGAGATGCCGGGCCTGATGGCGACCCGCGCCGAATACGGCGCCAGGCAGCCGCTCGAGGGCGCGCGCATCGCGGGCTCGCTGCACATGACGATCCAGACCGCGGTGCTGATCGAGACGCTGACCGCGCTCGGCGCCGACGTGCGCTGGGCCTCCTGCAACATCTACTCGACCCAGGACCACGCCGCCGCCGCGATCGCCGCCGCCGGCACGCCGGTGTTCGCCGTCAAGGGCGAGTCGCTCACCGAGTACTGGGACTACACCCACCGCATCTTCGAGTGGGCGGACGGCGGCGAGCCGAACATGATCCTCGACGACGGCGGCGACGCGACGCTGCTGATCCATCTCGGCCTGCGCGCCGAGAACGGCGACACCGCCTTCCTCGACAAGCCGACCAACGAGGAGGAGGAGATCCTGTTCGCCGCCATCAAGAAGCGGCTCAAGGACGAGCCCGGCTGGTACGGCCGCAACGCCAAGTCGATCCGCGGCGTCACCGAGGAGACCACCACGGGCGTGCACCGGCTCTACGAGATGCAGAAGAAGGGCACGCTGCTGTGGCCGGCGATCAACGTCAATGACAGCGTGACCAAGTCGAAGTTCGACAACCTCTACGGCTGCCGCGAGTCGCTGGTGGACGGCATCCGCCGCGGCACCGACGTGATGATGGCCGGCAAGGTCGCGATGGTCGCGGGCTTCGGCGACGTCGGCAAGGGCTCGGCCGCCTCGCTGCGCCAGGCCGGCTGCCGCGTGCTGGTCTCCGAGGTCGACCCGATCTGCGCGCTGCAGGCCGCGATGGAGGGCTACGAGGTCACCACCATGGAGGACGCCGCGCCGCGCGCCGACATCTTCGTGACCGCCACCGGCAACGTGGACGTGATCACGGTCGACCACATGCGGTCGATGAAGGACCGGGCGATCGTCTGCAACATCGGCCACTTCGACAGCGAGATCCAGGTGAACGCGCTCAAGAACTTCAAGTGGCACAACGTGAAGCCGCAAGTGGACGAGATCGAGTTCCCGGGCGGCAAGCGCATCATCCTGCTCTCGGAAGGCCGGCTCGTGAACCTCGGCAACGCCATGGGGCATCCGAGCTTCGTGATGTCGTCGTCCTTCACCAACCAGACGCTGGCGCAGATCGAGCTGTGGACCAATCCCGGCAAGTACGAGAAGAAGGTCTACACGCTGCCGAAGCTGCTCGACGAGAAGGTCGCCCGCCTGCACCTCGAGAAGATCGGCGTGAAGCTGACGAAGCTCACGGCGCAGCAGTCGGGCTACATCGGCGTGCCCGCCGAGGGCCCGTTCAAGCCGGACCACTACCGGTATTGATGCTTCACCGTCATGGCCGGGCTGGTCCCGGCCATCCCCGTCTCGGCACCGGGATCGGCGGCCATGGCGTGGATGCCCGCATCCGCGGGGCACGACGCGGCGCGTGCATCGACGTCGGCGTCGGGCCTTTCGGCTTGCCACGAGTCGCGGGACCGCTATGGTGCGGCTCCGCGAACGGAGGAGTCGCCGATGACGCGCGTCGTGCCCCTGATGGTTGCCTTCCTCGTGCTGCCGGGCGCGGCCTGGGCCGGCTTCTGGGAGACGGACCGCCTGTCGGCCTACAGCGCCTGGTGCGTCGAGCAGGGCGGCGACAACAACTACCGCAACTGCGGCTATCCGACCCTGTGGGCCTGCCGCGCAGCCGCGAGCGGCGCCGGCGGCAACTGCTATCCGAACCCGCAGTACCGGCCCGAGATCGCGGAGCCGCGCCGCAAGTGGCGCAACCCGCGCCTGCAGTGAGCCGTCACTCGCGCGGCGCGACGATCCCGACGAGGTAGCGCGCGGAGGGACCCGGCACGCCGAAATGCGTGCGGGAGATCTCGATCTCCACCCGCCGCGCGGCGTCGCCGCGCCGCATCCACGCCGCCAGCGCACGCATGCAGTGCCCGTGCGACGCGGGACAGACCAGCGCGGCGCCCTCGCGCGCCACCCGCGCGCCGTCGACCCAGGGGGTGACCTGCGGGTTGACGATCTCGAGCAGCGAGGGCTGCCGCGCGAGATAGGGACCGATGCCGTAGAGCAGCTCGGTATGGCTGCCGACGATGCGCAGCGGCGCGGCGCTGGTCTCGGTCCAGATCCGTTCCACCGCCCCGGCGACCTGCCGGTAATGCGCGGCGCCATGCGGCACGCCGGTGCGGTGGATCACCGCCGCGATCAGGGGCGAGGCCAGGACCATGACCAGCGGAACGACGAGCGCCAGCGCGAGCACGCGGACCGCCGCGGCGGGCGACAGGGCCACCTGCGGCGACGCCAGCAGGAGCACGGGCAGCAGCGTCATCCCGGACATGGTCCACAGCGACGTGATCGACAGCTGCGCAGCGGGCGCGACGAGGACCGGCAGCAGCAACGGCGCCAAGAAGGCGACCGCGGCGAGGCGCCGCTCCGGCCCGGCGGGCCAGACCGAGTCGAGGAGCGCGGCGCGGCTCGGCCGCGCGGCGAGCATCGCGAGGCCGACCGGAAGCGCCAGATAGGCGACGGCGCCGAGCAGGTAGAGACCCGCGTCGCGTGCCGCCCTCGCATATGTTTCGGCGTCGTGGACCCCGCGGGCATAGTGGACGGTGACGAAGTCGTTGGCGACGAGCCAGACGAGATGCGGCGCGATCAGCAGCGCGCCGACCGCGAGCGTCACCCAGGGGGCCGCGGAGGCGAAGTAGGCGCGGCGGCGCGGGTCGGCGAGAGCCGCCACGCCGAGCCCGGCGAGCAGGAAGACCGACCAGTACTTGCCGAGCACGGCCGCCGCCGCCGCCGCGCCGGCGAGCGCGGCCCAGGCGATGTTCCGGGTCTCGAAGGAACGCAGGAAGCACCAGGTGGTCGCGGCCCACAGCGGGATCAGCACCGTGTTGGCGTTGTACTTCAGCGCCTGCAGGTTGAAGAACGGCAGCAGCGTCAGCAGCGCCAGGCCCGCGACCCTCTTGTCGGGGTCGAGGTAGTCGGCGCTCACGCGCCACGCGATCCAGAGCCCCGCCGCCGCGACCGCCATGGCGAGCAGGTAGAAGGTGGCATCGCTCAGCGGCACGAGGCGGAACCAGGCGCCGGCGAGCCACGGTGCGAGCGCCGGATGCTTCGGGCCGCCCCAGCCGACCTCCCGCGACCACACCACCACTTCGCCCATGTCGAAATGGAGGTCCTGGCTGCCCTTGGCGACGATCGCATAGAGCGTCCAGATCGCGACATAGGCCGCAAGGACGAGAAGCACCGTCCGCTCGCGCCGCGCCGGGTCGGTCAGCGCCGCATGCAGCCGGGCCGCCGGCGCCAGCAGGACGCTCATGGCCTCGCGCGCGGCGGCACCACGCCGATCAGGAAGCGCGCGGGCGGGCTCGCGAGCCCGAGCCAGCGGCGCGTCAGCTCGACCCCGACGGGCGGCTCCGCATGGGCGCGCGCGAGCCGCTGGTTCATCTGCGTCACGCAGTGCCGATCGACGGTCGGGCAGACCATGGCCATGCCGTCGCGCGCGATGCGCGCCTCGCTCGCCCAGGGCGAGAGATAGGGCGAGAAGTTCGCGTAGGTCATGGTGTCCGGGAGGTAGAAGGCGGCCGAGCTGACCAGGGTGAAGGGCCCGCCGATCAGCTTCAGCGGCCGGCCGGTCTCCTCGCGAAAGACGCGCGCGACCTCGATGGCCACGAGCCGCGCATAGGCGGCGTTGTTCTCGACCCCGCGCGCCAGGATGGTGGCGGCGACCACGGGCGAGATCAGCACGACGATGGCCGTGACGGTCGCGACCACGATCGCCATCCGGGTCAGGTCCTCGCGCGTGAGCACCACCAGCGTGGAGGCCAGCATGACGACCGGCAGCAGGTTGAGCGCAGGCGTGTTCCAGAGCGACAAGAGGCTGGTCTGCATCGGCAGCGCGACCGCGACCGGCACCAGGATCGGCACCCAGAACAGCGCCACGGCCGTGCGCCGTTCGAGCTCGCGCGGGAACAGGTTGTCCTTCACGGCCGCGGGCGAGGGACGCGTGAAGGCGAGCGCGAGCGCCAGCGCGCCCGCGCCGTAGGCGGCGGTGCCGCCCGCATACTCGCCGAGCGCGCGCAAGGTATCGAGGACCGAGGCGGCGCCGCGCCGCTCCGCGACCCAGCGGATCGGCGGGAAATCCTCGCTCACGAGCCAGGCCGCGTGGGGCGCGATCGCGGCGAGAAAGACCAGCGCGGTCACCCAGGGCGCGGCGGAGCGGAAATAGGCGCGCCGGCGCGGATCGGCGAGCGCGGCCACCGCGAGGGCGAGCAGCAGGAAGGCGGACCAGTACTTGGTCAGCATGGCGCCGGCCGCGGCCGCGCCCGCGAGCGCGGCCCAGCCCTTGTGGCGCGTCTCGATGGAGCGCATCAGGGCCCACATGGCGAGCGCCCAGAGCGGGATCAGCGCGGAGTTCTGGTCGAACTTGAGGCCGAGGAAATTGTAGAACGGGATCGCGGCGAGCAGGAACGGCACGGCGGCGCGCTTCTCGCCGTAGAGCCACTCGCCGGCGAGCTCGAAGCAGAGGAAGATGCCGAGCGAGACCGTCGCGACCGCGAGCAGCAGGAAGGCCCAGTCGGCGAGCGGGAACACCGAGAACCAGAGCCAGACGACCCAGGCGAGCAGCGGCGGATGCTTGGGATAGCCGAGGGCCGGCTCGCGCGCCCAGACCACCATCTCGGCCATGTCGGCATTGATGTCCTGGCTCGACTTGGCGATCACGCCGTAGAGGAACCAGGCGAGGCCGTAGGCGAGCGCGACCCAGAGCGCGACGCGGCGCCGCCGCACCGGATCGCACAGGCCGTCCACGACCCGGCGGGGAAGGTCGCTGAGGCGGGCGAGCAGCGGGGTCGGCATGCGGAGATATCGGGCTCCCGTGAGCGGCGCCCTCTATGGCACGCCGCTGCGCGCCGCGTCCACCCGATGCGCGGCGCGCATTGAACGGCGGGGCCCGCCGGGATATCACGAGGGTCCCGGAGGTCGTGCGTGTCGAAGGCTCGGCGATGAATCACGTGCCCGTCATGACGGTGCCTGCCGCGCGGAGCGAGCCGCCCGCCGCGGCCGCGCGGCCGGCGCCGGAGCTGAGCGTGATCGTGCCGACCTATGGCGAGCACGACAACGTGCCCCTGCTGGTGGAGCGGCTCAGGCGTACGCTCGAAGGGCGCGACTGGGAGGTGATCTTCGTCGACGACAACTCGCCGGACGGCACGGCGGCGGCCGCGCGGGCGCTCGGCGCGAGCGACGCGCGCGTGCGCTGCATCCGCCGCATCGGCCGGCGCGGCCTCGCAGGGGCGTGCCTGGAAGGCATGCTGGCGAGCCAGGCGCGCTATGTCGCGGTGATGGACGCCGACCTGCAGCACGACGAGAGCCTGCTCACCGGCATGCTCGACCGGCTGCGGCAGGAGGACGTCGACCTGGTGGTGGCGAGCCGCTACGTCGCGGGCGGATCGGCGGAGAGCTTCTCCCGCCTGCGCGCGCGCGCGAGCCGCTTGGCGACCGACCTCGCGCGCCGCGTCCTGCGGGTCGCGCTGAGCGACCCGATGAGCGGCTTCTTCATGATCCGCCGCGAGCGCTTCGAGGAGCTGGCGCCGGCGCTCTCGTCGCAGGGCTTCAAGATCCTGCTCGACATCGTCGCGACCGGGCGCGGCCGGCTGCGCATCGCCGAGCTCCCCTACGTGTTCCGCGAGCGCGTGCACGGCGAGAGCAAGCTCGACAGCCGCGTCGCCCTCGACTTCGTGGCGCTGGTGGTGGCGAAGCTCACCAACGACGCGGTGTCGTTCCGCTTCCTCCTGTTCTGCCTGGTCGGCCTCACCGGCATCGGCATTCACATGGCGGTGCTCGACCTCGCCCACGAGCGCGGGGCCCTCGGCTTCGGCCTCGCCCAGACGATCGCCACCGTGAGCGCGATCACCTGGAATTTCGTGCTCAACAACATGTTCACCTACCGCGACCAGCGGCTCACCGGCCTCGGGTTCTTCACGGGCCTGATCCGGTTCCAGGTGATCTGCGCGGTCGGCGCGATCGCCAATGTCGGGATTGCCCAGTGGATCTACGGCTACGACCACGGCTGGTGGCTCGCGGGCCTCGCGGGCGCGCTGATGGGCGCGGTCTGGAACTACGTGGTGAGCGCCGCCTTCGTCTGGCGCCAGCGCTGAGGCTCCCGGCGATCCGGCGAGAGACCGGTAACCGGTTTTCCAGAATTGTCCGCGGGCGGCCCGAAAACCGTCATGTTTTCAGGGTCGAACGGCCCGATCCCGCTGCCCCCGGGCCGCGGTCCGCGCTATACTGCCGCGGGAATCGCGCACGGAGCCGCGCAATGTGCCGTTGGATTGCGTATCGGGGGGACACCATCGCCCTCGAGCACTACGTGACCGCGCCGACCCATTCGCTGGTCGAGCAGAGCATCCGGGCGCTGGAATCGACCGCGAGCACCAATGGCGACGGCTTCGGGCTCGGCTGGTACGGCGAGCACGAGGAGCCCGGCGTCTACCGGGAGGTGCGGCCGGCCTGGTCGGACGAGAACCTGCGCCATCTCTGCCGCCACATCCGCTCGCACCTGTTCTTCGCCCATGTGCGCGCCTCGACCGGCACGCCGACCACCCGGCCGAACTGCCATCCCTTCACCCATGGCCGCTGGATGTTCATGCACAACGGCCAGATCGGCGACTGGTCGCTGGTGCGCCGCAAGGTGGAGGCGCTGATCCCGGACGCGCTCTACGGCTCGCGCGTCGGCACCACGGACTCGGAGGCCGTGTTCCTGGCGATCCTGGGCGCCGGCGCCGAGCGCGACCCCGTGCAGGCCACCGTCAGCACGCTCGCGACGCTGACCGACATGGTGCGCACCACCGGCACCAGCCAGCCGCTGC
Organism: Bradyrhizobiaceae bacterium; assembly: GCA_003105195.1. Taxonomy (GTDB): domain Bacteria; phylum Pseudomonadota; class Alphaproteobacteria; order Rhizobiales; family Xanthobacteraceae; genus FEB-22. Next base: position 28,655 of record PQAH01000031.1, on the reverse strand, counting down.
GCTTCACCTCGGCGCTCACCGACGGCAGCGCGCTCTACGCCTTCCGGTACGCCAACAACGACACGCCGAACTCGCTCTACTACCGCGAGGCGGGCGGCAGCGCCGTGATCGTCTCGGAGCCGCTCGACTCGGACCGCGCCTTCTGGAAGGCGGTGCCGCCCGGCCACCTGATCATCGCCCGCCCGGGCGCGCCCGTGGAGCTTCGGCCCTTCCCGCACGACACCCGCCTCGCCGCCGAGTGACGCGCGACCGCGCCCCGCCTTGCCGCTCGGAAAGGCGGGTGGTAAGCCGCGCGCCATGACGGCCGCCCCTATCGACAACATCCGCAACTTCTCGATCGTCGCCCATATCGACCACGGCAAGTCGACGCTCGCCGACCGACTGATCCAGACCACCGGCGCGGTCGAGGACCGCGACATGGTCGAGCAGGTGCTCGATTCCATGGACATCGAGCGCGAGCGCGGCATCACGATCAAGGCGCAGACCGTCCGCCTCGCGTACCGCGCCAAGGACGGCAAGGACTACATCCTCAACCTGATCGACACGCCCGGGCACGTGGACTTCGCCTACGAGGTGAACCGTAGCCTCGCGGCCTGCGAGGGCTCGCTGCTGGTGGTGGACGCGAGCCAGGGCGTGGAGGCGCAGACGCTGGCGAACGTCTACCAGGCGATCGACAACAACCACGAGATCGTGCCGGTCCTCAACAAGATCGACCTGCCGGCGGCGGAGCCCGAAAAGGTGAAGCAGCAGATCGAGGACGTGATCGGGCTCGATGCCTCGGACGCGGTGGAGATCTCGGCCAAGACCGGGCTCAACATCCCGGCCGTGCTGGAGGCGATCGTCACGCGCCTGCCGCCGCCCAAGGGCGACCGCACGGGCACGCTCAAGGCGCTCCTCGTCGACAGCTGGTACGACGCCTATCTGGGCGTGATCGTGCTGGTGCGGATCGTCGACGGCGTGCTCAAGAAAGGCGACCGCATCCGCCTGATGGGCACCGGCGCTTCCTACGAGGTCGACCGGGTCGGCGTGTTCACGCCGAAGCGCGTCGAGGTGGACCGGCTCGGGCCGGGCGAGATCGGCTTCCTCACGGCCTCGATCAAGGAGGTGGCCGACACGAGGGTCGGCGACACCATCACGGACGACCGCAAGCCGGTGACCGAGGCGCTGCCCGGCTTCCGGCCGGCGATCCCGGTGGTGTTCTGCGGCCTGTTCCCGGTCGACGCCGCCGACTTCGAGGAGCTGCGCGCCGCCATGGGCAAGCTGCGCCTCAACGATGCGAGCTTCTCCTACGAGATGGAGACCTCGGCCGCGCTCGGCTTCGGCTTCCGCTGCGGCTTCCTCGGGCTCCTGCACCTGGAGATCATCCAGGAGCGGCTGGAGCGCGAATTCAACCTCGACCTGATCGCGACCGCGCCGTCGGTCGTCTACCGGATCACGCTCACGGACGGCAAGGAGATCGAGATCCACAACCCGGTCGACATGCCGGACGTGGTCAGGATCGAGGAGATCCACGAGCCCTGGATCGAGGCGACCGTGCTCACCCCGGACGAATATCTCGGCTCGGTGCTCAAGCTCTGCCAGGACCGGCGCGGGGTCCAGAAGGAGCTCACCTATGTGGGCAACCGCGCCCTGGTGAAGTACGACCTGCCGCTCAACGAGGTGGTGTTCGACTTCTACGACCGGCTGAAATCGGTGTCGAAGGGCTACGCCTCGTTCGACTACCACCTGACCGACTACCGGCCGGCCGACCTCGTGAAGCTGCAGATCCTGGTCAATGCCGAGCCGGTCGACGCGCTCGCCATGCTGGTGCACAAGACCCGCGCCGAGAGCCGCGGCCGCGCCATGTGCGAGAAGCTCAAGGAGCTGATCCCGCCGCACATGTTCCAGGTGCCGATCCAGGCCGCGATCGGCGGCAAGGTGATCGCGCGCGAGACCGTGCGCGCCTTCCGCAAGGACGTGACCGCCAAGTGCTACGGCGGCGACATCACGCGCAAGCGCAAGCTGCTCGAGAAGCAGAAGGAAGGCAAGAAGCGCATGCGCCAGTACGGCAAGGTCGACATCCCGCAGGAAGCCTTCATCGCGGCGCTGAAGGTGGATGTGTGAGCCGTGCAAATGTAGGGTGGGTCAGCTCGTCCGCGTGAGCGGGCGAGCGTGACCCACCATGCGGCTTCTCAGCGGACGAACTCGTTGCGAGCTCGGCCGGTGGGTCACGGCGCTTCGCGCCCAACCTTACTGTGTCAGAAACACTTCGCGCCGTCATCCCGGCCGAGCGAGCACCGATCTCGCGCTTGCGCGAGATCGGCACTGATAGATGCCCAGGTCGGCAACAGCCGACCCGGGTGCGAGCGCGAGCCGGGATCCATATCCCCGGTGATCGAGATGCGGAAACACGGAGGTTATGGATCCCGGCTCTCGCTTCGCTCGGCCGGGATGACGCCCAGAGTTAGCCTTCTGACGCAGTAGGACCAACCCACCCTACGAAGCAGAATTCATTCCGCCGCGAGCGCCATGCGCCCCGCCGTCTTCGGGCGCCAGATGTTGACGACGCCGAAGCGCTCGGGGTGGGCCCGGTACTGGCGGGCGATGGACTGGAGGGTGCGGAAGCGCGTGCGGTGCTCGGGGACGTCCACGTCCGGGCATTCGTCGGGGAAGTTGCGCAGCGTCTCCTCCCAGACCACGATGGCGCGCAAATGCCGGGCGCGGCGGTCGTGCAGCTGCTCGAAGGTGAGCGCGACCACGAAACGGAACTCGTCCATGGGCCTGCCGAGCGCGAGATCGAGGGCGTTGTCGTTGGAGCACTTCTCGCTCACCAGATTGATCAGCGGCCCGTAGCAGGCCTTGTAGTCGTCCTCGCGCATCAGCCGGACGCGCTGCGCCCGGCCGTTCTCGACCACCTCGGCGCTCGCGACCAGCCCGTGGATGCGGTCGTTGAGACGGCGACGCAGGCGGCCGAGCCGGCTCTTCGGCGGCGGCGGCTCCTTGGGGAAGGAGACGACGGGATTGCTCCTGGTGGTGCGTTTCGCGGCGCGGCGGATCATGGCCTGGCGATAGGCATTGGGCCACACGGCCCAGATGCGGCGGTCGGCGACCAGTGTGTCGAACTTCAAGCGATTGTCGACGATGGTGTTGAGCGTGACGTTGATGATGTCGCGGTCGTCGCCGCGCAGGTAGAAGAACCAGCCGCGCACATAGCGGCCGGCGGCGGTCAGGCCCTTGCTGCCGGCGCCGCCGAGCGAGCGCACGATGGCGCCCGTGATGACGGCGCCGAGATAGACCGCGAGCACGCCGAGGCCGAACAGGAGGCCGTCGAGGATCTGGCCGAGGTTCTCGCCGATGTAGTCGAGCATGCCGGGATATCGCCGGAAAACCCGCGACCCCGCAAGGGGCCGTAGGGCGCAATAGCGCGAAGCGCGTATTGCGCCGGCGGGCGTCGGTGCAATACGCCGCTTTCGCGGCTATTGCACCCTGCGCTCGGAGGTGGGGCTCGGCGTGCCGGCGAGCTGCGCGTCCGTGAGGTCGACCTCGTAGCCGCCGAGACGCGTGTTGTAGGTCAGCAGCGACCACGGCACCGGATAGTGGTCGTGGCCGAGCCCCGGCAAGCCGCCGAAGCTCATCACCGCATAGGCGACCTTGCCGGAGCGCTTGTCGATCATCACGCGCTCGATGGCGCCGATCTGCTCGCCGCCGGGGCGAAACACCGGCGTGCCCTCCACCTTGTCGCTGCCGATGAGGGAGGCGGTCTCGCGCTGCTCGAGGGTGCCCATGATCGTCCTCCCGGGAGGGTCTCAGACCGTGATCGGCCGCTTGTAGTGATCGAGGATGCGGTGGCGCAGCTCGGCGTCGGACCAGCCGCCATGGCCGGGCAGCGTCGGGGCGCGGGCGAAGGATTCGGCGTCGGTCGCGACCTCGTAGCCGCCGCGCGCCGCGACGTAGCGCATCAGCGACCACGGCACGGGACGCTTCTCGCCGCCGTTCGCACGCGTCGCATCGGCCACCACCGCATAGGTGGCGCGACCGCTCGCGCGGTCGAACATCACCTCGTCGATCCAGCCGAGGCGGCGGCCCTCGTGGTCGAACACCGGCGTGCCGACCACGTCCTCGGTGCCGATCAGGTTGGCGAGGCTGGAACTCTCGGGGGAAATCGATCCGATAAAACCGTGCATTCGGGAACTCCTCGGTGACATCTCTGGAGGGAAACGTCCGGAGGTGCCCCGCGGTTCCGCTGCAGTGCAATACAACGGCTGGTTCCGTCAGCGCGCCAAGCGCGCCTCGACGGCGGCGGCCGTGGCCGCGGCGAGGCCCGAGAAGCCGTGGCCGGCGCCCGCGACGGAAATGAAGCGCGCCGGGACGCCGCGGCGCGCCAGCCTGCCGACATAGTCCTCGGCGAGGCGCTGCGCCGTGTTGCCGTCGCGGCGGCCCGTGATCGCGACCAGGGCGGTCGCGCGCGGCACGCGCGCCGCATAATGCGAGGGCGACTCGCTGTAGCGCCAGCGGTCGCGCCAGCGCTCGCGGCGCCAGCGCGTCACGTCGCAGGGACAGGACACCAGCACGGCGACATCGATCAGCCCCGGCGACTTGCCGATCAGCACGCCACCGATCGCGGCGCCGCCCGAGTGGCCGACATAGACGACCTGGCGCGCGCGATAGTGGCGCCGCAGCTCCGCGATCGCGGCACCGACCGCGCCGATATTGCCGGCCGTGTAGTTGTCCTGCCGGCCGAGCGTACTGCCCTGGCTGACGCGGCCGGGCTCGAAGGCGTAGCCGGGTCGCGTCAGCGCCACCGCGACCACGCCGCGGCGCGCGAGCCGGCGCGCGAAGGCCACGTGATAGGTGGCGAGCCCGCCGTCCGAGATGTCGCCGTGCACCACGACCACCAGCACGGGGCGGTCGCCGGCCTGCTCGGCGCCGAAGGTCGAGGCCGCAAGACAGCGGCCGGCGCCCAGCACCCAATCGGCGATGCGGCTGTCGGGCGGGCAGGCCGCGTGGGCGAGGCCGGCCGAGGCCGCGACCAGCGCAGCCGGGAGCCACAATCCGGGACGCCGCGCCATCGCCCGAGACACGCCGGCGCTAGAGCTGCCGGCGGCGTGGCGCGGCGACGCGCTTCGGCTTCACGCGCGGGCCCGCATAGTGGCTGCGCGGCAGGCTGCCCGTGATCACGATGCGGGTGTCGCCCATGCCGTGCTGCTGCACCAGCGCGAACAGCCGGGCCGCATGGGACGGATGCAGGCGGATGCAGCCATGGGAGGCGGGCCGGCCGAGCCGGCCGATCTCGTAGCTGCCGTGGATCGCATAGCCGCCGTGGAAGAATACCGAATAGGGCATCGGCGACCAGTGGTACTTGCGCGAGTACCATTTGCGGGCGAGACGCTGCGGGCGGAAGGTGCCGTTCGGCGTGTTGTAGCCGGCGCGGCCGGTGGAGATGGCCCATTGGTAGGCGGTGACGCCGTCGACCCGGACGGTCATGCGCTGGCCGGACTTGTCGATATGGACGACGACGTCCGCCCGCGACGGAGCGGCCGCGACCAACGCAGCAAGAAGCGCAACCGTGGCGGCAACCCTACGCATACGACCCCCCGAAACTCGAACTCCGGACCGCCACATCCGTTGAAACGATTGCGCACCATGTGCGGATTGTAAAGTCTCGGGAGCCGCATGACTCGTTTCGACCTGTTCACCATCGGGCACTCCAACCACGCGATCGACGACTTCCTCGCGCGGCTCACGGGCGCCGGCGTCGACGCCGTCGCGGACGTGCGCTCGGTGCCGTTCTCGCGCCGCTATCCCTGGTTCTCGCAAGGGCCGCTCGGCGACCGGCTCGCGCGCGAGGGCCTCGCCTATGTGGGGCTCGGCGACGCGCTCGGCGGGCGGCCCGTGGATCCGGCGCTGTTCGCGGACGGGGTCGTCGACTTCGAGGCGATCGCGGCGACGCCGCAGTTCCGGGCCGGGCTCGCGCGGGTGGTCGACGGCACGAAGCGGTTCCGCATCTGCCTGCTGTGCGCCGAGCGCGAGCCGCTCGACTGCCATCGCTGCCTGCTGGTCGGCCGGGCGCTTGCCGGAGGCGGCCTCGCGATCGGCCACATCCTGGCCGACCGCACGGTCGAGCCGCATGCCGAGACCGAGGAGCGGCTGCTGCGGCTCGCGGGCGAGGCGGACGACCTGTTCGCGGACCGCGCGGCGCGGCTCGGACGCGCCTACCGGCGGCGGGCGCGGGCGAAAGCCTATCGAGCGCCGCCGTGAGCGCCGGGCTTCATCACCGCGCCGGAGTGTTCTACTCTCGGTCGGTCCCCGAATTCTGAAAGTCGCGCATGACCCGCACCCTCTGGATTCCGCTGATCGTTCTCGCGCTCGCCGCTCCCGCGCAGGCCCAGGACAAGGGCACGCTCGATCCCAAGCCCCTGCCCCCGCTCGCCAACCCGAACGATCCGAAGGCCCCGGCCAAGGAACTGTTCGCCCGCAAGCCGCAGCCGGCGCCGCTCGCCGCGCGGGCGATCGGCTTCTACACCAAGGGCTGCCTCGCGGGCGCGACCGCGCTGCCGGTCAACGGGCCGAGCTGGCAGGTGATGCGGCTCTCGCGCAACCGCAACTGGGGACATCCGGAGCTGATCCGCTTCCTCGAGCGCCTCGCCGGCAAGGTGCCGAAGGTCTCGGACTGGCCCGGCCTCTTGATGGGCGACCTCGCGCAGGCGCGCGGCGGGCCGATGCTGACCGGCCACACCAGCCACCAGGTCGGGCTCGACGCCGACATCTGGCTGACCCCGATGCCGAACCGCGAGCTCTCGCGCCTCGAGCGCGAGGAGATGTCGGCGACCAATGTGGTGCGCGCCGACAAGAAGGACGTCGATCCGAACGTCTGGACGCCGGGCCATGCGGCGGTGGTCAGGGCCGCCGCGCTCGATCCGAAGGTCGAGCGCATCATCGTCAATGCGGCGATCAAGAAGGCGCTCTGCCGCGAGGCCGGCAACGACCGCAACTGGCTGCGCAAGGTGCGGCCCTGGTGGGGACACAACTATCATTTCCACGTGCGCATGGCGTGCCCCTCCGACAGCCCGGAATGCAAGGCGCAGGACCCGACGCCTGCGAACGACGGCTGCGGCGCCGAGCTCGACTGGTGGTTCCGCGACGCCATCCTCAACCCGCCGCCGCCGAAGGAGCCGCCCAAGCGCAAGCCGCCGCTCACCATGGCGGACCTGCCGCCCGCGTGCCGGCAGGTGCTGATGACGCCGTAGGAAATCGGCCTCGGCGTCATCCCGGGCGAGCGCAAGGCGCGAGCCGGGATGACCGCCACAGATGCCGTGCACGCCCGCCGGCCCTCGTAATCGCCGCACTTCGCGCCTATATATAGGGACATGGCGCACGGGGCCCTCGCACGATCGCGGGCGGCCCGCAGACGACGGCGCCGAGACCGCCTGCCCGCGGCCCCGGCCCGAAAGTCCCCTTCTCCAGCGCAAAGGCCCGAGAGATGACCGAGTTCGATTACGGCCGCGAGGCCGAGCTGTTCCCGACGCGCGCCCGCAGGCCGCGGCGCCAGCCTGTCGGCTACCGACGCTTCGACCGGGCCGCGGAAGCGATCCGCTTCGCGATCGAGGATCTCCCGCGCGACATGCTGGCGGGCGCCTATCTCGAGGTCGACGAGCAGCGCTACGATGCGGAAGGGATCCGGCGCCTGTACGAGAGCGCGGAGTTCCCGCTCGCCCGGCGCGTCGCGATTCCGGCATGACGATGAACCGGACGTGAAGGCCGGGCGCCGGCTGAGCCTGCGAGCCGGCAGGAGGGCGCGATGACCGACAAGACCATCGATCTCGATCAGCATCGCGGCATGGCGGCCCAGAAGGCGACGGAGCTTCGCCGCCTGCTGGCCGAAGTGGAGGCGAACGAAAGCGCCTTGCGGCAGCGACAGGCGGAGCTCGAGGCGCACCTGCTGGCGGCGCCGGCCGCGAACTGGCACGAAGCCGCCGAGAAGGCGCGATATCTCCTCAAGATCTTCGCCGACACGCCGGCGGCGCAGGATCCGCGCCGCCAGAAGCTGATCGCCGCGGCGATCGAGGACTTCGCCCGGCTCTCGCGGGACGCCTGATTCACGATTCCTGCAGCTCACGCCCGCGACGCGGCATTCGGGATCGATCATGACGCTGAGATTTCCGAACCAGAACCGCTTCTACGACGCGACCCGGCGGGCCGTGCGGTTCTGGGGGCACGACAGCGCGATGGAATGGTCGTTCTTCGTGAACGAGGAGGCGCTGAAGCGCATCCAGCCCGACATGCGCCTCGACGAGCCGGGACTGCTCGCCGCCTTCGACCGCAACCGCGACGCCATCCATGCGGCCGCGGCGCGCGCCTATGCGCGAGGTCGCAAGGGCTCCTACGACCTGGGCGAGGACGATTTCCGACCGGGGCGTTAGTATCCCGACGCCCAACCGGTGGACCATGCGCTAGCGGTATGCACGATCCGGATCGGTGAGCGGCACCAGGAACGCGATCCAGGTCTCGTCCGCGGCCTCGATGCTGCCGTGGCGAACCGCCCGCGCGCGCGAGGCGCGCCATCTCAGCTCCTCCTGCGGCACGGCCTGGCGGACCTCGATGGCGGTGACGCCGTCCCAGAGGGCGACGCTGTCCGTGGTCAGCGACATGAGGTCGTCGCGGAAGTCGAGATCGCGCACGCGCCGGTCGGCCTCCGAGGCGCTCGGCGCATGGAAGGCAACGATGCTCCTGCCGGCGACGGCAACGACGTAGATCGTCATGAGATACCCGAGGCATCCCCGTCGTGCGCGAGTCGAGGATTCCGGCGAAACCGGTTCGCAGCCGCTACAGCTTCAGGTCGCCCAGCTTCTCGGCGCAGGCGCGCGCGAGCGTCGAGTCCGGCGCCTCGCTGCCAGGCATCGTCGCCCAGCCGGCCTTCTCGACGTAGCTCCCCTGACGCCAGGAGTCCGTTTTCTTCAGCTCCGTCAATGAAGCCGCCGGATCCTCCGAGCGGCGGAAATTCTCCACGCAGATCGGCGTGAGCGCCGCCACGACCTCGTTGCGCGCAAGCAGGCTGGCCCGCGCGTCCGCGGTTCCCTTGGTGACCCAGCCGCCCCAGGTGAACCCGATGATCGCGAGCACAATGGCTCCGGCCGCCGCGCCCTGGAGGGCCGGCTTCAATTCCGGTGGCATTTTCATGACGGTTCTTTCGAAAAGGGAGTGGAAAGCTTCTCTCCCAAGCCGACCATGCCTACCACGACGTGCCGCCAATAGCCCGTCATTTGTTCGGCTGCGGCGACTCGCGCGCGAGGACCGCGCTGCAGCTCATGCCTCGGGCCTGGCGCCCGCCGTCGCCTCGAGCAGCTCGATCAGGCGAGCGAGCTTGCGATCGATCTGGCCGAGCTGGAAAGCCGCGAACTCCGCCGCATAGGCCATGCGATGGTCGGCGCTCTGCGTCTCCTGATGGCGAATGAGCGGCATGAAGTCGGCCTCGAAGAAGGCCTCGTAACGGGCGCGGATCGGATCCTCTGACATGCGGTGCTCCATTGGGGAATGGGCACCATGGACCCAATACGTTAACGGAACCGCCGGTACGGCCGGGCAAAGACACGGTCGTCGCCGGATATCGCGGCTCAGCCGGTAGCCTGCATGAGGGAAGCGAGATGCGGGTCAGGCGTCCCGGGTATCGCTTCGCTCACCCGGGCCACGAGGCAGCACGGCCTGCAGGCTCGTTCGCACGATCACGAACTGCGGGCCGGGGCGGGCGAGGATCTCGGGCAATTGCGCGAGGTCGGCAGGCTCGTCGAGGCGCGTCACGGCGAAGCCGAAGGCCGCGCCGATCAGCGCGAAGTCCGGATTGGTGAAGTCGACGCCGACGCGGCGGCCCGGATAGTCGCGCTCCTGCTGGATGCGGATCGACGCATAGGTGCCGTTCTCGGAGAGGATCAGCTTGATCGGCAGGTTTCGCTCCTTCGCGAGGCTGAGGTCGTTGCCGGTCATCAGGAAGCCGCCGTCGCCGACGAAGCAGATCACGGGCCGGCCAGGCTCGCGCAGCGCGGCCGCGACCGCGGCCGGGACGCCGAAGCCCATGGCGCCGGCGATCGGCGCAAGCAGGCGCTGCGGCGGCGCGAACGGCACCACGCGGTAGACCGGCGCGCCGAAGGTGCCGGCATCGACCGTGACGATGGCGTCGGCCGCGAGGCTGCGGCCCACCACATCGACCAGGCTCTCGAACGGAATGCCGTCGTCGACCGCGCCGGCGCGCAGAGCCGCGATGGCGCGCTGCTGCGCCTTCAAGCGCTCGACCCAGGCGCCGCGCGCGAACGGCTCGTCCGGCTTACCGACGGCGGCGACCAGGGCCTGCGGGTCGCAGGCGAGCGCGAGGTCGGCCGAAAAATGCGTGCCGATGACGGCGGGGTCCGGGTGCACGTGCACGAGCCGCATCTCGGGCCGCACCAGGCGCGGCCAGGCATAGCCCTGGGTCGTCACGTCGGAGAGGCGCGCGCCCAGCACCACGAGCAGGTCGGCCTCGCGCAGGAGCGCCATCTGCGCATCGGGATTGGCGAGCCCCATGTCACCCGCATAGAGCCGGTGCGCGTTGGGGAACAGGTCCTGGCGCCGGAACGAGACCACGAGCGGAAGCTCCCAGGCCTCCGCGAAGGCGCGCAGGGCCTCGCGGCCGCCCGGGCGCTCGAGCGCGCTGCCGGCGAGCAGCAGCGGCCGCTCGGCGCCGGCGAGCCAGTCGCGCAGGCGCGACACGTCCGCAGCGGGCGGCACGGCGGCGATGTGCGCCTGCGGCCGCACGGTGTCCGACGCGGTCGAGGCGGTGAGCACGTCCTCGGGCAGCGCGATCACGACCGGCCCGGGCAGGCCGGTGGTCGCGACCTGAAGCGCGCGCAGCACGGTCTCGGCCATGCGGTCCGGATCCGTCACCTCGGCGACCCACTTCGCCTGGCCGCCGAACATGCGCGCGTAGTCGATCTCCTGGAAGGCGTCGCGGCGCAGGTCGCGCACCGCCACCTGGCCGACGAGCAGCAGCAGCGGCACCGCGTCCTGCTGCGCGGTGTGCACCGCGATCGCGGCATTGCTCGCACCGGGGCCGCGGCTCACGGCTACGACGCCGGGCCGGCCGGTGAGCCGCGCATCGGCGAGCGCCATGAATCCGGCGCCCGCCTCGTGCCGGCACACCACCGTGTCGATGTCGCGGCCGTGGAGCGCGTCGAGGAGGCCGAGATAGCTCTCCCCCGGCACGCAGAAGACGCGGTCGATGCCGTGGGCCGCGAGGCTCGCGACGAGGAGTTCACCGGCCGTCGGCATTGGCACTCCGTGAAAAAGAGTGGGAGAGCATTTCGACTTGTCAGTGCGGCCGGAAACACGTTCAAATGTCCCGGACATTCAGGGAGGAAGTGGACAATGAAAAAAATATCCGGCGTGATTGCAAGTGCGGCCATCCTGGCCGTGGGCTTCGCGGGGTCGGCATTTGCCGAGTTTCCCGAGCGGCCCGTGAAGCTGATCGTGCCCTGGGCCGCGGGCGGCGACACCGACAACATCTTCCGGCCGTTCGCGGCCGAGTTCCAGAAGCATCTCGGCCAGCCGGTCGCGATCGCCAACGTCACGGGCGCGTCCGGCACGGTGGGCGCGCGCGAGGCGAAGAACGCGCCGGCGGACGGCTACTCGCTCTATGCGGTGCACGACTACATCCACCTCACCTATTACGCGGGCCTGGGCGACGTGAAGTACAGCGACTTCGAGCCGATCTGCCTGGTCGCGGCCACGCCCTCGGTGCTGACCGCGAGCGCCAAGACACCGTTCAAGACCTGGGCCGAGTTCCTCGCCGACGCGAAGAAGCGCCCGGGCCAGATCTCGGTCGGCGCGACGCTCGGATCGACCAGCCACATCTTCCCGGCGCTGATCGAGAAGGGCGCCGGCATCAAGCTCAAATACGTCTCCTATGACGGCCTCGCGCCGCGCATGAACGCCCTGCTCGGCGGGCACATCGACCTGACCGATTCCAACCTGACCCAGAAGGGCAAGGTGGAGGCGGGCCTGCTGCGCTTCCTCGCGATCGCGAGCCCGGAACGCGACAAGGAGATGCCGGACGTGCCGACGCTCAAGGAACTCGGCGTGAACCTCGTCTACGAGGTGGTGCGCGGGCTGCTGGTGCCGAAGGGCACGCCGGCGCCGGCCCGCGCCAAGCTCGAGGAGGCCTGCGCCAAGGCGACCAAGGAGGCGAGCTTCGCCGAGGCGATGAAGAAGCAGGGCACGCGCGTCGCCTTCCTCAATGCCAAGGACTACGGCGCGTTCCTCGACAAGATCGACGGCGAGAACAAGACCATCATGACCGAACTCGGCCTGATGAAGAAGTGAGCCGGGCCTGATCCGCCGATGATCCGCCCATGATCCTGGGCCGCGACGGCATCGCCGGGCTGATCCTCGCCGGGATCAGCCTGGTTCTTTTCGTACATTCGCTCGGCCTGCCGCACCTGCCGATCGTGCCGGTCGGGCCGGGCTTCTATCCGCGCATCGTACTCGGATTCCTCGGGCTCGCGAGCCTCGCCCTGGTCGCGCAGGACGCGATGGCGCAGAGGGCGCGCGCCGAGCGGGCCGCGGGAGAGCCGCGCAACCATCGCCTGGTGCTGGCGCTGTTCGCCGCGTTCGGCGCCTATGTGGCGCTGATGCCGCTCGCCGGCTTCCGTCTCGCCACCTTCGCCTTCGTCGCCGCCGTGCAGGCGCTGCTCGATCCGCCGCGCAGGGCGGCACAGTGGGCCGTGCTGGCCGCGGTCGCGCTCGGCACCGTGACGGCGACCTATCTGGTGTTCGAGACCTACCTGCTGGTGCTGCTGCCGCGCGGCACCTGGACGGGCTGGTGACATGTTCGAGCTGCTCGGCGACGGCCTCGTCACCATGCTGCAGTGGAAGTATCTCGTGCCGCTGTGCCTCGGCACGCTCATCGGCATCGTCGGCGGCTCGCTGCCGGGCGTCACCATCACGATGACGATCATCGTGGTGGTGCCCTTCACGTTCGGGCTCGATCCGCTGCAGGGTCTCGCGGCCATGACGGGCGTCTATGTGGGCGGCTCGGCGGGCGGGCTCGTCACGGCATCGCTGCTCGGCATCCCGGGCACGCCGTCCGCGATCGCGACCACCTTCGACGGCTTCCCGATGGCGCGCAGGGGCGAGCCCGGGCGCGCGCTCTGGCTCGGCGTCTGGGCCTCGTTCTTCGGCGGGCTGATCGGCGGCGCGTTCCTGATCTTCGTGACCGGGCCGCTCGCCGCGATCGCACTCGAGTTCGGACCCTGGGAGTTCTTCTCGCTGTTCGTGCTCGCCATGGCGATGGTCGCGGGGCTGACCGAGGGTTCGATGGTGAAGGGCCTGATCTCCACCGGCATCGGGCTGCTGATCACGGTCATCGGCACCGACCCGATCACCAGCGTGCCGCGCTTCACCTTCGGCTCGGAGTTCGTCCGCGCCGGCTTCCCGTTCCTCCCGGTCCTGATCGGCGTGTTCGCCTTCGCGCAGATCATGACGGACGTGGAGAAACTTGGACGACCCGGCACGCGTGCGGCGGCGGCAGCCCGCGCGAGCGCTTCGCTCAGGGTCTCGCAGCTCAAGGTGCTGGGCGAGATCCTGTCGCGGCCGTTCCTGCTCGTCTGGTCGACCGTCGTCGGCATCGCGATCGGCGTGCTGCCGGCGATCGGCGGCAGCGCCGCCAACATGCTGGCCTACGACCAGGCGAAGAAATTCTCGCGCCACCCGGAGGCGTTCGGCACCGGCACGCCGGAAGGGATCATCGCCTCGGAGTCCTCGAACAACGCCAATGTGGGCGGCTCGCTGGTCACCATCATGGCCTTCGGCATCCCGGGCGACGCGGTGACGGCCGTGATGCTCGGCGCCATGACGATCCACGGCATCCAGTCGGGCCCGCTGTTCGTGTCGCAGAACCCCGAGCTCGCCTACGGCATCTACGCGGCCTACATCCTGGCGCATCCCATCATGGTGCTGATCCTCGGCGTCGGCACGCTGTTCCTGCTGCGGGTGACCCGCGTGCGGCTCGCGGTGCTGGCGCCGGTGGTGCTGGTGCTGTGCGCGATCGGCGCCTATGCGCTGAACAACACGATGCAGACCGTCTACGTGCTGCTCACCTTCGGCATCATCGGCTACGTCCTGGTCAAGCTCGGCTTCCCGCTGGCGCCGCTGATCCTCGGCCTGATCCTGGGCGACCAGATCGAGCTCAACCTGGTGCGCGCCATCATGACGGACGCGGACCCCTTGTTGTTCCTGACGCGGCCGATCTCGGCCGGCCTGCTGGCGGCGGCCGTGCTGTCGGTCGCGCTCGCGATGTGGCAGCATCTGCGCCATCAGCGCCGGGTCGCGACCGCGGACGGCGAGACGGATTTCTGAACGCGCGGCGGCTGGTCTTGCGCCCATCTCATAATTGAGATATCTGAACCATCGTGCGCGGGCGGGTGGAGATTCTCAACGAGACCGTCGCCGCAGAGATCGCCGCCTTACCGGCCGACATGCAGGCGCGGTTTCTGCGGCTGGCCGAACGCATCGCGTCGGCCGGACTGGAGAGCCTGGGCGATCCGCACGTCAAGCATCTGGAGGGGAAACTCGGGAGTTGCGCCTCGCCGGTCGGGATGGGATTGCACGCGCGCTCTATGTCACGGCAATCGGCCGGAGAGTCATCGTGGTTCGCGCGTTCGTTGAGAAGACGCAGAGGACGCCACGCACGGAAATCGAGCTCGCGCTGAGGCGAGCCAAGGAGATCACATGACGATCCCGTTCGAAAGGCTCAAGGCGCGTCTCTTGGCCAACCCCAGGGTCAAGGCCGAGTACGACGCGCTCGCTCCGGAGTTCGAGATTGCCGCAGAGCTGCTCAGGGCTCGCTTGCGGGCAGGCCTCTCCCAGGCCGAACTGGCGGCCCGCATGCGCACCAGCCAGTCCGCGATCGCCCGACTCGAGAGCGGCCAGACGCTGCCGAGCACGAAGACGCTCCTGCGCTATGCCGAGGCGACCGGAAGCAAGGTCCACGTGCGGCTATCGGCCGCCTGACGCGCAGCGCAGCCGACAGATCGGACGGAGCAGGTGACGAATCCCCTCGTGATCATCGCGGGCGGCGGCATCGGCGGGCTGGCGACGGCGCTGACGCTGCACCAGATCGGCGTGCCCTGCCGCGTGTTCGAGGCGGTGCGCGAGATGCAGCCGCTCGGCGTCGGCATCAACCTGCAGCCGAACGCCGTGCGCGAGCTCGCCGACCTCGGCGTCACACAAGAGGACCTCGACGGCGTCGGCCTGCCGGCGCGGGAATGGGCGCTGGTCGGGCTCAACGGCAACGACATCTACGCCGAGCCGCGCGGGCGCGAGGCCGGCTACAAATGGCCGCAATATGCCGTGCATCGCGGGGCGTTCCACATGCTGCTCTACCGGACCGCGATCGCGCGGATGGGGCCGGAGGCGGTGCGGCTCGGGAGCCGCGTGACCCGCTATCGCAGGACCGCCGACGGCGTCAGCGTGCTGGTCGAACATGCCGACGGCGCGACCTCGGAGGCGCATGGTGCGCTGCTGATCGGCGCCGACGGCATCCACTCGGCCGTGCGGGCGCAGATGCACCCCGCCCAGCCGCCGATCCACTGGGGCGGCACCGTGATGTGGCGCGGCACGACCAAGGGCAAGCCGATCCGGACCGGCGCCTCTTTCGTCGGCCTGGGCACGCACCGCCAGCGGGTCGTGTTCTATCCGATCTCGCATCCCGACCCGGCGACCGGGCTTTCGACCATCAACTGGATCGCCGAGGTCACCATGGACAACGCCGAGGGCTGGAAGCAGCGCGGCTGGTTCCGGCAGGTCGGCATCGACGGCTTCATCCATCATTTCGCGGGATGGGTCTGGGACTGGCTCGACGTGCCGGACCTGATCCGGCGCGCGGACGCCGTGTTCGAGAACCCGATGATCGACCGCGATCCGGTGCCGACCTGGCACGACGGCCCGGTGGCGCTGCTCGGCGATGCCGCGCACCCCATGTATCCGACCGGCTCCAACGGCGGCAGCCAGGCGATCGTCGACGCCCGCGTGCTCGGCGCCGCCATGGTGGAGCACGGGGCGACGCCCGCCGCGCTCGCCGCTTATGACGCCAGGCTGTGCGGCCCGATCTCGCAGGTCGTGCTGCGCAACCGCGGCGCCGGGCCCTTCGGGCTCCTCAACATGGTCGACGAGCGCTGCGGCGGCACCTTCGAGAACATCGACGACGTGATCCCGCCCGCCGAACGCGCCGCCTTCATGGCCGGCTACAAGGCCGCCGCCGGCCTCGCGATCGAGCAGCTCAACGCGGCGCCGCCGACGATCGCGCAGGGCGCGCGGAGCAAGGTTCCGGCCGGCTGAATTGCGTCCTGCCATCGGGACGACTAGGGTTTCCCAAGATCACGTCGTAAGAGCGCAAGCAGGAGCGTTCCGTCCATGCCCCTCGCCCCCTCGCAAGACCTCGCGATCCTGCAGGCGCTCGAGAAGAAGGTGCTCTGGCTGTCGAGCTGGACCATCCATGCGGCGAACCACCTGCGCGAGAGCCAGGACGGGCTGAAGGTCGGCGGGCACCAGGCTTCATCGGCCTCGCTCGCGACCATCATGACGGCGCTCTATTTCCGGGTGCTGCGGCCGCAGGACCGGGTCGCCGTCAAGCCGCATGCGAGCCCGGTGTTCCACGCGATCCAGTACCTGCTCGGCCAGCAGAGCCGCGAGAAGCTCGAAGCCTTCCGCGGCTACCAGGGGGCGCAGAGCTATCCGTCGCGCACCAAGGATGGCGACGACGTCGACTTCTCGACCGGCTCGGTCGGGCTCGGCGTGGCGCAGACGCTGTTCAGTTCGCTGGTGCAGGACTATGTGCGCGCCCACGGCTGGGGCGGCGAGCGACCCGAGGGCCGCATGATCGCGCTGGTCGGCGACGCGGAGCTCGACGAGGGCAACATCTTCGAGGCGATCCTCGAGGGCTGGAAGCAGGGCCTGCGCAACTGCTGGTGGATCATCGACTACAACCGGCAGAGCCTCGACGCGGTGATCCGCGAGGGCCTGTGGGCGCGCTACGAGGCGCTGTTCCGCGCCTTCGGCTGGGACGTCGTGATCCTGAAATACGGATCGCTGCTGGAGACGGCGTTCCGCGAGCCGGGCGGCGAGACGCTGCGGGCCTGGATCGACCAGTGCCCGAACCAGCTCTACTCGGCGCTGGTGTTCCAGGGCGGCGCGGCCTGGCGCAAGCGGCTTCTCGACGACATCGGCGACCAGGGCGCGGTGACGCGGCTGATCGAGGCGCGCTCGGACGCGGAGCTTGCGCGGCTGATGACCAACCTCGCGGGGCACGACCTGCCGACGCTGACCGAGGCCTTCGGCGCGATCGACCACGACCGGCCGACCTGCATCATCGCCTACACGATCAAGGGTTTCGGCCTGCCCTTCGCGGGCCACAAGGACAACCATGCGGGGCTGATGACGCCGGCGCAGATGGAGACCTTCCGCGCCGCCATGCGGGTGCGGCCGGGCCACGAATGGGACCGCTTCGAGGGGCTGGATTTCCCGGCCGACACGCTGCAGGCCTTCCTCGACCGGGTGCCGTTCGCGCAAGCGGGCGCGCGGCGGCTGAAGGCGGCGCCGGTCGCGGTGCCGGAGCGGCTCGAGGTCGCGATCCAGGGCGTGATGGCGACGCAGACCGGCTTCGGCGCGCTGCTCAACGAGATCGCGCGCGGCGACACGGCGTTCGCGCGGCGCATCGTGACGACCTCGCCCGATGTCACGGTCTCGACCAATCTCGGCCCCTGGGTGAACCGGCGCGGCCTGTTCGCGCGCGAGGCCATGGTCGACCTGTTCAAGAAGGAGCGCATCCCCTCGACCTTCGCGTGGGACTACTCGCCCAAGGGCCAGCACATCGAGCTCGGCATCGCGGAGATGAACCTGTTCATCCTGCTCTCCGCGCTCGGGCTCTCGCACGCGATCAACGGCGAGCGGCTCCTCCCGGTGGGCACGCTCTACGACCCGTTCATCGCGCGCGGGCTCGATGCGCTCAACTACGCCTGCTACCAGGACGCCCGGTTCATCCTCGCGGCGACGCCGTCGGGCATCACGCTGGCGCCGGAAGGCGGCGCGCACCAGTCGATCGGCACGCCGCTGATCGGGCTCGCCCAGGACGGGCTGGCGGCCTTCGAGCCGGCCTTCGTCGACGAGCTCGCGGCGGTGCTGGCCTGGGCCTTCGCCTATATCCAGAAGGACGGCGACGGCGCGCCCTCGGAGCGCACCTGGCTGCGCGAGGAGACCGGCGGCTCGGTGTATCTCAGGCTCTCCACCCGGCCGATCGAGCAGCCGAAGCGCGCGATGACGCCGGAGCTCGCCGAGGCGATCATCGACGGCGCCTACTGGCTGCGGCCACCGGGGCCGAACTGCCAGATCGTGGTCGCCTATGCGGGCGCGGTGGCGCCGGAGGCGATCCAGGCGGTCGGGCTGATGGCCGAGGACCGGCGCGACGTCGGGCTGCTCGCGGTCACCTCCGCGGACCGGCTCAATGCCGGCTGGAGCGCGGCGCAGCGCGCGCGCGAGCGCGGCCTCGTGCATGCGCGCGCGCATATCGAGCGGCTGTTCGCCGACCTGCCGTCACACTGCGGCCTCGTCACGGTGATCGACGGCCATCCGGCGACGCTCGCCTGGCTCGGCGCGGTCGCGGGCCACCGGGTGCGGCCGCTCGGCGTCGAGCATTTCGGCCAGACCGGGTCGATCGAGGAGCTCTACCGCCACTACGGCATCGACGCCAACGCGATCGTCGCGGCGGCGCAATCGATCGCGCCCGGGCGGCCGATCCGGCATCTCAAGGCGCTGCCGTAGGCGCAGGGTGCGTCCGCCGCGTAACGCACCGGATGAGGCTCAATCGAAACGCCGCAATCGAAACGCCGACCGTGCAATACGCCGCTGCGCGGCTATCCTTACTGTGTCAGAAGCACATTCGCGGCGTCATCCCGGCTCTCGCTTCGCTCGGCCGGGATGACGCCCAGAGTTGGCCTTCTGACGCAGTAGGACTATTGCACCCTACACGCCCGGGATGCCGACCAGGGCGGCGGTGACGAAGCCGAGCACCAGCATCAGCAGGATGGCGCAGACCACCACCGTGATGGTGAAGCCGAGGGATCGCTCCTGCGGGACCCGCATCAGCGGGCCGGCGCCGGTGTAGAGCAGGTAGATGCCGTAGAGGCCGAGGATCGCCAGGAAGGAGAGCGCCGGGATCAGGGCGAACACGCCGGCGAGCCAGGACGGCGTGCTGGAATAGACCGAGAGCTTGAGCGCCTGGCCGAAATCCTCGCGGCCGCCGAAGCGCGGCGCCAGCAGGTTGATCAGCATGCCGATCAGGTAGGCCGCCACGAAGGCGAGCACGTATTGCATCACGGCCAGCATGACGGCAGTGCCCATGGACAGGCCGCTCATGACGGCGCCGACGAGGCCGGCGACGGCCGGGATGGCGGCCAGGATCGCGACGTAGCTCTGGAACAGATATCCGACGTCGCCGGATTCCCGCTCGATCACCGGCCATTCGGTCTTGGGAGTCAAGATGATGGCCTTCACGCGCTCGACCAGATTCATGCGGCTTCTCCCCTGAAAGCGAATCGCCTTCCCCACTCGCGGCCGGCATTGTGATGGGAAGCCCGGCCGGAGTCGATGCGGGGCGTAGCCCGTCGGGTGCAATCGCCGCGCAGCGGCGTGTTGCACCTACCGGCCCCGGGCGTCCTCCAGGATCATGGCGGCGCCCTTCTCGGCGATCATGACGGTGGGCGAATTGGTGTTGCCGGACGTGATAGTCGGCATCACGGAGGCGTCGACGACGCGCAGGGCCTCGAGGCCGATCACGCGCAGGCGGGCATCGACCACCGCCATGGGGTCGCTCGGCAGGCCCATCTTGGCGGTGCCCACGGGGTGGAAGATGGTGGTGCCGATGTCGCCGGCGGCCCGGGCGAGCGCGGCATCGTCGTCGCTCGGCACGGAGGGGCCGGGCAGCCGCTCCACGGGGCGGAAGCGGGTGAGCGCCGGCTGGGCGACGATGCGGCGCGCGACCCGGATAGAGTCGGCGGCGACCTGCCGGTCCTCCTCGGCGGAAAGATAGTTCGGGCGGATCGCGGGCGCCGCGGCGGGGTCCGCGGACTTGAGCCGGATGTGGCCGCGGCTCGCCGGCTGCAGGTTGCAGACGCTCGCCGTGAAGGCCGGAAAGCGGTGCAGCGGGTCGCCGAACTTGTCGAGGGACAGCGGCTGGATGTGGAACTGGATGTTGGCGCGCGCGCGCGCGGGATCGGAGCGCGTGAACAGGCCGAGCTGCGAGGGCGCCATGGTGAGGGGCCCGCGCCGGCGCAGCGCATAGTCGAGGCCCATGAGCAGCCGGCCGTGCAGGCGGTGATAGGTCTCGTTGAGCGTGCGGACGCCCGCGACCTCGTAGATCAGGCGGAGCTGCAGGTGGTCCTGCAGGTTCTCGCCGACGCCGGGCTTGTCGAGCACGACCGGGATGCCGTGCTCGCGCAGCTGCGCGCCCGGGCCGACCCCGGAGAGCAGCAGCAGATGCGCGGAGCCGACCGAGCCGGCCGAGAGGATCACCTCGCCGCGCGCGCGGGCCGCATGGGCGAGGCCGCCGGCGCGCCAGCGCACGCCGGTGCAGCGGCGGTCCGCGACCTCGAGGCCCTCGACCAGACAGCCGGTCTCGACGCGCAGGTTCGGCCGATGCAGCACGGGTTTCAGGAACCCGCGCGCCGCCGACCAGCGCCGGCCGCGCTTCTGGTTCACCTGGAAATAGGACGAGCCCTCGTTGTCGCCGGTGTTGAAGTCGGCGACCTTGGGCACGCCGGCCTCTGCCGCGGCCTCGCGGAAGGCGTCGAGGATGTCCCAGCGCACGCGCGGCGGCTCGACGCGCCATTCGCCGCCGGCGCCGTGCAGGTCGGTGGCGCCGAGCCAATGGTCCTCGTGCCTCTTGAAGCAGGGCAGCACGTCGTCCCAGCCCCAGCCCGTGAGCCCGAGCTGGCGCCAGTGGTCGTAGTCGGCGGCCTGGCCGCGCATGTAGATCATGGCGTTGATCGCCGAGGAGCCGCCCAGCACCTTGCCACGCGGATAGCCGAGGCTGCGGCCGTTGAGGCCGGGCTCGGGCTCGGTGCGCAAGCACCAGTCCGAGCGCGGATTGCCGATGGCGAAGAGGTAGCCGACCGGCACGTGGTACCAGATCCAGTTGTCGCGCCCGCCCGCCTCGAGCAGCAGCACGCGCGTGGCCGGATCCGCCGAGAGGCGGTTCGCGAGCACGCAGCCGGCCGAGCCGGCGCCCACGATGATGTAGTCGTATTCGCCCGCGTCGCGGCTCTCGTGCATCCGGCTCCCCCGACCTTTGCGCCAGTGTGCGGGGTCCGCGGGGCGCTGACAACCGAGGTAGTGTGGGCAAAGGCGCACCGAGGCGATGCGGTCGTCACGCGCCAGCGCGCGCGCCGTGCCCACGCTTTGACGAAGGCCGAGACCGGTTGCTAGGATTTTCGATGCGCCGCTTGACACTGCTCGCCGTCACGATGCTGTCGCTGGTGCCGCTGGCGGCGTCCGCGCAGGACCGCGTCACGGTGTTCGCGGCGGCCTCGCTGCGGAACGCCATGGACGAGGCGGCGCAGGCCTTCGCGGCCCGCACCGGCGCGCGCGTGGTCGCGAGCTATGCCGGCAGCGCCGCGCTGGTGCGCCAGATCGAGCAGGGCGCGCCGGCGGACCTGCTGGTCGCGGCGGACGCGGCCTGGATGGACCATGCGGCCGCGCGCAGGCTCGTCCGCGCGGAGAGCCGCGTCGACCTCGTCGGCAACAGCCTGGTGCTGGTCGCGCCGCGGGACTCGGCGGTCGGCGACGTGATGGTGACGCCCTATTTCGATCTCGCGGGGCTCGCGGGCGACGGCCGCATCGCGGTCGGCGACGTGCGCACCGTGCCGGCCGGCCGCTACGCCAAGGCTGCGCTGGAAGGGCTCGGGGTCTGGGCGAGCGCCGAGAAGCGGCTCGCCATGGCCGAGAACGTGCGTGCCGCCCTCGCCCTGGTGGCGCGCGGCGAGGCGCCGGTGGGCATCGTCTATGCGACCGACGCGCGGATCGAGCCGAGCGTGAAGGTGATCGGCGTCTTCCCCGACGGCACGCACCCGCCCATCACGTATCCGGCCGCGCTGACGGCGGGCGCGTCGCCGCAGGCAGCCGCGTTCCTCGACTTCCTGCGCGGGCCGGAGGCGCGGGCGATCTTCGCGCGCCACGGCTTCCGTGAGCCGCCCCGCTGAGCCCCCTCGCCTCCGCGCCGTCTCCTGGCTAGAACATGACAATGCCCGCCTTCGAGCTCTCCCCCGACGAATGGACCGCCGTGCTGCTGTCGCTGCGCGTCGCGCTGGTCGCCACGCTCGCCTCGTTGCCGTTCGGCATCGCGGTCGCCTGGCTGCTGGCGCGCGGCAATTTCTGGGGCAAGACGCTGCTCGACGGGCTGGTGCACCTGCCGCTGGTGCTGCCGCCGGTGGTGACCGGCTATCTGCTGCTCATCGCCTTCGGCCGCAAGGGCGCGGTCGGCGCGTTCCTGGCCGAGCAGCTCGGCGTCGTGCTGGCGTTCCGCTGGACCGGCGCGGCGCTCGCCTCGGCCGTGATGGCGTTCCCGCTGATGGTGCGGGCGATCCGGCTCTCGATCGAGGCGATCGACCGGCGGCTCGAGCAGGCCGCGACCACGCTCGGGGCGAGCCGCGGCGCCGTGTTCCGCTCGATCACGCTGCCGCTCGCGCTGCCCGGCATCATCGCCGGCATGGTGCTGGCCTTCGCCAAGGCGCTGGGCGAGTTCGGTGCCACCATCACGTTCGTGTCCAACATCCCGGGCGAGACCCAGACGCTCTCGGCCGCGATCTACACGCTCACCCAGGTGCCGGGGGGCGATGCCGCGGCGCTGCGCCTGGTCGTGCTCGCGATCGTGATCTCGCTCGCCGCCCTGGTGCTCTCCGAATGGCTCGCGCGGCGCGCGGCGCGGCGTCTGCACGGGGTGTAGCGCATGGTCCGGAGAAGTGGGCACCGGTTTTCCGAAAAGACCCTGCGCCAAGCAAGAGCCTGATCCATGCTGAGCGTCGACGTGATGAAGACCGTGGGGGACTTCGCGATCCAGGCGAAGTTCGACGTGCCGAGCGGCGCCACCGTGCTGTTCGGGCCCTCGGGCTCGGGCAAGACCTCGATCATCAACATGATCGCGGGCCTCATGACGCCCGACCGCGGGCGCATCCTGTGCCGCGGCCGGCTGATCTTCGACTCGGGCGCGCGCATCGACCTGCCGCCCTATCACCGCGCCTTCGGCTACGTGTTCCAGGACGGGCGGCTGTTTCCGCACATGACGGTCGCGAAGAACCTCGACTACGGCCGCAAGCACCACCGGCTGCCCTACGACCGCGCCGCCCACGAGCGCATCGTCGACATGCTGGACATCGGCCATCTCACGCAGCGGCGGCCGGGCACGCTCTCGGGCGGCGAGCGCCAGCGGGTCGCGATCGGCCGGGCGCTGCTGATGAACCCGCAGCTGTTGCTGCTCGACGAGCCGCTCGCCTCGCTCGACGCCGCGCGCAAACGCGAGATCCTGCCCTACCTGATCCGCCTGCGCGACGCCTCCGGCATCCCGATGATCTACGTCACCCACCACGTCGCCGAGGTGCGGCGGATCGCGACCGTGGTGGTGCGCCTGGAGGCCGGTCGCGTGCTCGGCGTCGGTGCCCCGGAGACGATCGCGGCGAGCACGGACGACCTGGAGGGGTGATGTTCCCGCCGGAGCGGATCGTCTGCCTCACCGAGGAGACCGTCGAGACGCTCTACCTGCTGGGCGAGGAGGACCGGATCGTCGGCGTGTCGGGCTATGCGGTGCGGCCCGCGCGCGTGCGCCGCGAGAAGCCGCGGGTCTCGGCCTTCATCTCGGCCGATCTCGACAAGATCGTCGCGCTCGCGCCCGACCTGGTGCTCGCCTTCTCGGACCTGCAGGCCGACATCGCGGCGGAGCTGATCCGCCGCGGCATCGCGGTGCACGCCTTCAACCAGCGCGACCTCGCCGGCATCCTCGCCATGATCCGCACGCTCGGCGCGCTCGTGGGCGCCGTGGAGAAGGCCGAGGCGCTCGCGGCCGCGCTCGAAGCGCGACTCGCGGCCGCGCGCGCGCAGGCGGCGCTGCTGCCGCGGCGGCCGCGGGTGTTCTTCGAGGAATGGGACGACCCGCTGATCTCGGGGATCAAGTGGGTGTCGGAGCTGGTCGAGGCCGCCGGCGGCATCGACGTGTTCCCGCAGCTCGCGGCGGGCAAGAGCGCGCGCGAGCGCATCGTCACGGCCGCGGACGTGGTCGCGGCTACGCCCGACATCATCATCGGATCGTGGTGCGGCAAGAAGTTCGTGCCGAAGCGGGTCGCCGCAAGGCCCGGCTTCGCGGCGGTCCCGGCGGTGCGCGACGGCGAACTGCACGAGATCAAGTCGCCGCTGATCCTGCAGCCGGGGCCCGCCGCGCTCACCGACGGGCTCGATGCGCTGGTAGCGATCGTCCGGGGGTGGGCGCGTAGGGCGGGTTAACGCGAAGCGCGTCACCCGCCGGCCGAGTCTCCGCAACGCAGGAGCGAGTTGGAACGTTTCGGTGGGTTACGCACGCTTGTGGCGTGCCAACCCACCCTACGATGCCGTCCGCAGCAATCCCCGCTTCGGGGCGAACAGGAAGGCGGCGAGGAAGAACAGCATCTGGACCAGCACGATGCAGGCGCCGGTGGCGCCGTCGATGTGGAAGCTCACCAGCGTGCCGAGCGCCGCCGAGACGGTGGCGACGATCGTCGCGATCGCCAGCATGCGCTCGAAGCTATCGGTCAGCAGATAGGCGGTGGCGCCGGGGCCGATCAGCATGGCGATCACCAGGATGATGCCGACCGCCTTGAGCGAGGCCACGATGGTGAGCGAGAGCAGGATCAGCAGCCCGTAGTGCAGGACGCCGAGGGGCAGGCCGATCGAGCGGGCGTGGTTCGGGTCGAAGCAGTAGAGCAGCAGGTCGCGGCGCTTCACCAGCACGATCGCGAGCGTGAGCCCGGCGACCAGCGCGGTCTCGACCAGGTCGCGCGCGCTCACGCCGAGCACGTTGCCGAACAGGATGTGGTTGAGATGCTGGTCGGTCTCGACCTTGGTGAAGATCACCAGGCCGAAGCCGAACATGCCGGAGAACACCACGCCCATCACGGTATCCTCCTTCACGCGGCTGTTCTCCTTCAGGTAGCCGGTGGCGAGCGCGCAGGCGAGCCCGGCCACGAAGGCGCCGAGCGCGAGCGGCAGGGCCAGCACATAGGCGAGCACGATGCCGGGCAGCACCGCGTGCGAGATGGCGTCGCCCATCAGCGACCAGCCCTTGAGCACCAGGTAGCAGGAGAGCACCGCGCAGACGGCGCCGACGATGATCGAGACCACGAGGGCGCGCTGCATGAACGGATAGGCGAGCGGCGCGGCGATCCAGTCGACCGGGTTCATGGCGCGGCCCCGCCGAGGGTGAGGCGCCGGCGGCGGCGGGCGGCGAGCACGCCGTGCCGGGGCGCGAGCCAGAAGGCGGCGAGGAACAGCAGCGTCTGCAGGCTGACGATCACGCCGCCGGTGGCGCCGTCGAGGAAGTAGCTGATATAGGCGCCGACGAAGCTCGTGACGGTGCCGAGCGCGATGCTGATCACGACCAGCCAGCCGAAGCGGTCGGTGAGCAGGTAGGCGGTGGCGCCGGGCGTGACCACCATGGCGATCACCAGGCAGGCGCCGACCGTCTGCAGCGCCGCCACCGTGCAGGCACTGAGCACCGTGAAGAACACGATCCGCAGGAACGTGGTGTCGAGCCCGATGCTGCGGGCATGGCTCTCGTCGAAGAAGGTCACCATCAGGTCCTTCCAGAGGAAGGCCATGATCGCGAGCGAGACCGCCGCGATGATCGCGACCTGCACGACGTCCTCGTCCGCGATGGCGAGGATGTTGCCGAGCACGATGGTCTGGATGTTCACCGAGGTCGGCCAGATCGAGGCCATCAGCACGCCGAGGGCGAACAGGGCCGTGAACACCAGGCCGATCACCGCGTCCTCGCGCAGGCGCGACTTCTGCTTGACGAAGTTCATGGCGAGCGAGGCCAGGATGCCGGCGAAGAAGGCGCCGACCGCGAAGGG
This sequence comes from Bradyrhizobiaceae bacterium, assembly GCA_003105195.1. GTDB lineage: Bacteria > Pseudomonadota > Alphaproteobacteria > Rhizobiales > Xanthobacteraceae > FEB-22. The sequence goes on along the minus strand of PQAH01000031.1, from coordinate 2,511 downwards.
CGCGCCGATCAGGTAGGCGGCGGCGACGCCCGGCACGATGGAATGGCCGAGCGCGTCGCCCATCAGCGACCAGCCCTTGAGCATCAGGTAGGCCGAGAGGAAGGCGCAGACGCCGCCGACCAGCGCGCTCACCCACATGGCCTTGAGCATGTAGCCGTAGGTGAAGGGCACCCAGAGCTCGGCGGCGAGGGCGCTCACGGCTCGTCCTCGCGCGGCTGCGTTTTGCCGCCGTAGAACACCAGCGGCCGCTCGTCGTCGGTGAGCACCGTCAGGCTGCGGGCATCGTCGTCGTCGTGCAGGTGGCGACCGCCGAGGCGGAAGTCGCGCAGCACGCCGCCGAAGGCGCGCTCCAGGTTGGCGCGGGTGAAGACCTCGGCGGTCGGCCCGGCGGCGAGAACCGTGCGGTTGAGCAGCACGACATGGTCGCAGAAGTCCGGCACGCTGCCGAGATTGTGGGTCGAGACCAGCATCAGGTGGCCGGCAGCGCGCAGCTCGCGCAGCAGCCCGATGATCGCGGCCTCGGTCTTCACGTCGATGCCCGTGAAGGGTTCGTCGAGCAGGATGATGCGGCCCTCCTGGGCGAGCGAGCGCGCCAGGAAGACGCGCTTCTTCTGCCCGCCGGAGAGTTCGCCGATCTGGCGCTTGCGCCAGTCGTTCATGCCGACGCGCTCGAGCGCCTGGTCGACCTTGTAGCGGTCGGCGCGCGAGGGCATGCGCAGGAAGTTCATGTGGCCGTAGCGGCCCATCATCACGACCTGCTCGACCAGGACCGGGAAGTTCCAGTCGATGTCCTCGCTCTGCGGCACATAGGCGACGATGTTCTTCTTGAGCGCCGCGTCCACGGGCAGGCCGCAGAGCCGCACCTCGCCGGCCGACGGCTTCACGAAGCCCATGATGGCCTTGAAGATCGTCGACTTGCCGCTGCCGTTCACGCCCACCAGGGCGCAGATGGTGCCGGGGTCGAGGGCGAAGGAGGCATCGCGCACGGCCGTGACGCCGTTCGGATAAGTGACGCTGAGGTCGCGCAGCAGGATGCTGGCGCCGAGCGCGTCCGGCGCGAGGCGCGGCTCGGCGGCGACGTTCACGCGCCGAACCCCTTGGCGATGGTCTCCACCGTCACGCGCAGGAGGTCGAGATAGGTCGGCACCGGGCCGCCTTCGGCGCTGAGCGAGTCGACATAGAGCACGCCGCCGTAGCGGGCGCCGGTCTCGCGCGCGACCTGCCTGGCGGCGCGGTCGGAGATCGTGCTCTCGCTGAACACCACCGGGATCTTGTGCTTGCGCACCAGGTCGATGACCTTGCGAACCTGGCGCGGCGTGCCCTGCTCGTCGGCATTGATCGGCCAGAGATAGGCCTCGCGCAGCTTGTAGTCGCGCGCCAGGTAGCTGAAGGCGCCCTCGCTGGTGACGAGCCAGCGCTGCTCCTCGGGGATGCCGGCGAGGCGCCGGCGCAGCGGCTCGTCGACCGCCTTGATCTTCGCCGCATAGGCCGCGGCATTGCGGCCGTAGGCCTCGGCATTGGCGGGGTCGTGCTTGGCCAGCGCCCTGCGGATGTTCTCGACATAGACGAGCGCGTTGGTGGGCGACATCCATGCGTGCGGATTGGGCTTGCCCGTATAGGGCCCCTCGGCGATGCCCATCGGCTCCACGCCCTCGGTGACGACGACGCTCGGCACCTCCTTCACGTTCGCGAAGAACTTCTCGAACCAGCGCTCGAGGTTGAAGCCGTTCCAGATGACGAGGTCGGCCTCCTGGGCGCGCACGATGTCCTGCGGCGTCGGCTGGTAGTCGTGGATCTCGGCGCCGGGCTTGGTGATCGATTCGACCACGGCGCGGTCGCCCGCCACGTTCTGGGCGATGTCGCGGATGACCGTGAAGGTCGTCACCACGCGGAAGGTCTTGGCCTGCGCGAACGCGGGCGCCGGCAGCGCCGCCGGCACCAGGACGGCAAGGCCGGCCAGAAGCCAGCGCCTCGTCAGCAGGGTCATGGGTCGAACCTCTCGGTCGGCATCTCGTCACTTTCCCGGGTCGGCCGCAATCGCCGCCCGACGGATGTCCGAGCGTGCAAATGCTAATGAGTTGCAAACAAAGTGATGGATCGGGTGCAGGCTGTCAAGCTTGTTGCGAACGATTCGCAAGAACTTTCTGAGACCGGCCCGCCGGCCGCTACCGCAAGGGGGCCAGCGCGGTCGCCATGTAGTCGAGGGCCGCCACCAGAGCGGCGCCGCCGCACATGGTGTAGCGGGTCGGCAGCGAGATGCGGCGCTCGGGCGGAAAGAGCCCGGCGAGCGCCGGATGGGTGAGGAACAGCGCTCCCTGGTCCTCGGGCCGGGTCGGCGGATCCTTGAGGAACACGATGTCGGGCCGCAGCATCAGGAGGCGCTCGAGCGGCATGAAACCGCCATAGCCGCGCGGGCTGCCGGGCGGCGGAACGAGGCCTGCGGCGGCGAGCAGGGCCGCCGCGAGGCTGTCGGGCCCCTGGGTGTAGCCGCCGCGCTCGACCACCAGGGCC
>PQAH01000030.1 GCA_003105195.1 Bradyrhizobiaceae bacterium | reverse complement strand
ACCTTCTCGTCCTCGACCGTCGACAGCGTGCCTTCGCCGGCGATCGGCCCGTCGTCGTCCACCGTGACCGTGAAGCCGCCGTCGACGGCGTCGCCGTCCGAATCGTAGGCCGTGAAGCTGAACGGGAGGACGATGTCGTCCTCGGTGTCCGCAGCGCCGTGGTCGAGCGGGCCGAACAGCTCGAAGGTGTAGCTGCCGGTGTCGCTGGTGTCGGACAGCGTCACCACGAACACGCGCGCAGCGTCCACCGGCGAGTCGCCGACGCTGTTGCCGTCGGCGTCGTAGAACAGGCTGCCGTCGGTGCGATAGGCGGTCAGCTCCGTGCCGTTGGCGCCGTAGACGAAGGCGAGATCGATTCCGCTCGCGGTGAGCCCGAGCGCGGTCAGCGCCGCCGTCGTCGCGGCCTCGTCGAACACCAGGGCGCGATCGCCGTCGACCGGCGCGCCCGCCACACCGCCGTCGGGCGTGTCGTTGAAGCGGTCGGCGCCCCAGGAGAGGCCGAGCGCGCCGGTGGCGACGAGCGCGGCGCCCGCGACGTCGCCGTCATAGCCGTCGTCGATGTTGCCGCCCAGGCCCTCGTCGTCGACGGTGCCGTGCTCGACTCCCTCGTCGTCGAACTCCGACGTGTCGTCGTCGATGTTGAGCGCGAGGGTCGCGGTGACGCTGTCGCCGTTGCCGTCCTGGACCGTGAACGGGAAGGAGAGCAGGATGTTGTCCTCGAAGGCGCGCTCGACGTCGAGGGTCGAGGGATCGTCCTGGTCCGGGTGGTCGAGCGGCGCGAACAGGGTCACCGTGTAGGTGACGGTCGCATCGCCGTTCACCACCAGCTCGATCGTGAACACCACTCCGTTGACCGTGGAGGCCGTGATGGTGCGGCCGTCGCCGGAGAGCGCGTAGGAGACCGGGTCGCCGCCCGAGGTCAGACCCGGCACCGGGCCGGCCGCGACGTTGAAGAACAGATCGCCGAATCCGTCGGGCCCGAAATCCACCGGCAGGGTGCCGCTGACCGTCGCCGGGAAGAGATCGTCGCCGGGGCCGCCGAGATTGCCCTCGGCGAGGCTGATCTCGTCGTCGTCGAGGCCGAGGGTCAGATCGAAGGCGGTCGGCAGGCCGTTCACCAGGTTGGCGGCGCCGAAGCCCGGCCCGCCGAGCGTCTCCTGGCCGAGCAGGTCGAGCGGGTTGCCGCCGCCGAAGTCGTCGATCTGGAAGGAGCCGAACTGGCCGCCGGTGTTGCTCGCGCCCGCGCCCTCGCCGGCCGCCGGCAGGATCGACTGGTCGGTGGAGATCGGGAACAGGGTGGCGAACTGCGCGCCGTCGACGATGCGGTCGGGCCCGAGCTGCAGCGAGATGTCCTGCAGCGGCTGGCCGCTCGAATCGAAGAAGGGCTCGATCGCGATGGTCGCCTGGTTGTCGAACAGGATCACGAGGCGCTCGCCGACCCGCACCAGCGTGATGTTCTCGCTGGCGATGTCGGTGAGGTCCAACCGCACCGTGCCGTCCAGACGGAGCGCAACCGCCTGGCCGGTTTCTGGCTTGGTGACCTTGATGGTGCGTGGTGCCGGAGTGACCTGCCCAGTCGTCGCCTGAGCAACCACGAACGGTGCGTTCATCGCAACCCCCCGAAAAGGAACTTTGAGTCAGCCAGCCGCCCTAGCCTAATGGGCAGGTAACGTATTCTTAACTTTACGAAAGCGCTACCGGGAATCGGCCGATTCGACTTGGATTCGAGAGGCGTGGTTAAGTTGCCACAGTTCCACGAAATGCCGTGCGTGGAACCGAAATAGGCGCAGCGGACCTTGTGTCGGCCCGGCGGTGCGGCGATACTGAATCGTTAATCACAGATGTTTCAAGTATTGGGACAACAGGGGGGCAAGGGAATGCGGCAGTCCGTATGGCGTTTCGGCGGCCTCTCGATGGTCCTCGCGAGCCTGTGCCTCGTTGCGAGCCCGTCCCCCGGCGGCGCGCGGGCGGCCCCGGTCGGCGGCGCGTTCTCGCTCGCCTGCGCCAATGGCCACCACTACGCCCTGCAGGCGCGGGCGGTGAGCCCGGCCGGCGAACTGGTGACCGGATACCTGTACACCCGGCCGCGGCGGGCCGTGCATGTGCGGCTGATCCCGATGGGGAACGGCTACCGCTATGCGGGCCGCGGCGTCTGGCTGGACGGCATCCGCAGCACCGCGGTGCTCAATCTCGGCAAGCACTACGCGGTCGCCTGCACGGTGCAGTCGGTGGACGGGCCGACCGTGGTCAGCGCCCTGAACTGAGCCCGATCCGCTCCCGTCGACCGGCGCAGGCCGGCCGATTCCTTTGCGTGGCGGGCGCCGCGCGGCGGCGCGTTCACGCCAGCCGGATATCGCCCGCCTGCAGGTCGACCCCGTTCTCGAGGCGGGCGAGCGCGAGCGCGGCGATACCGCCGGCGCCGTCCCCGTCATACCAGAGCGTGCGGGTGGACGTGTCGAAGTGCAGCTTCTCCCCGGCCGCGTGGTCGAAATCCGTGCCCGGCGAGGCGCGGAAGACCGTCGCCACGTCGGTGCCCGGCGCGAGCCCGAAGGCCGAGGCGAGGAGCTCGATGACATCGCCCTCGCCGGCGTCGAAGTCGACCATGGCGTCCGTACCCTGGGCCGCGGACTCGAACCGGAAGGTGTCGGCGCCGCTGCCGCCGGTGAGGCGGTCGTCGCCGAGCCCGCCATAGAGCCGGTCGTCGTCGGCGCCGCCGAGCAGGAAGTCGCGGCCTTCGCCGCCCGACAGGCCGTCGTTGCCGGCGCCGCCGTGCAGGAAGTCGTCGCCCTCCTCGCCGAGGAGAAGATCGTCTCCGTCCTCGCCATAGATCGCATCGTTCGCGACGTGGCCCGCCCATCCGCCGAAGGTGTCGCTGCCGCCGCCGGCCAGCACGAGCCCGCCCGTCGACGAGGTGAAGCCGTTCTGGGGGTGACTGCTGCCGTACATCAGCTTGAACGTGCCGGCCGAAAAGCCGAACGCCTCGGGGAACGTGTAGCTGTTGCCGAGGATGCCGGAGATCGTGGTGAGGAATGAGACCTCCGCACCGTCCGCATCCCGGGCTGTGATCTCGATCACGGCCTGGTCGTAACGCGACGACGTGGTGCTCGGATAGGTCCCCGTGAAGGTGCGGGTCGCGGCATCGAAGCTCCACCAGCCGCCGATGCCGTCGCCGTCGTCGTCGGCATTGCCCGCAAGGGCGCTCGTCACCGACAGTGTGCGGACCGACCAGGTCAGCGGATCGCCGTCCGGGTCCGTGACCAGCCCCTCGGGGATCAGGACGCTCAGGCCTGCGGCATCGCGGAAATCGGAGCTGTGGGCATACAGGGGCCCGAACTCGCCGTTGAGCACCGGGGCGCGGTTCTGGTTCTCGACCACGTTCACGGTTACGGCCGCGATGGCCGAGAGCTGGCCGTCCGAGATCGCGTAGGCGAAGGTCTCGGCGCCGAGATAGCCGGCATCCGGCGTGTACGCGAAATCGCCGTCGGCCTGGACCTGCAGGGTGCCATTGGTCAGCGCGATGGTCTGCCAGTCCTGGCCCGTGACGGTCACGGCGACCGCGTCCGCGGGATCGCCGCCGGTCGGATCGACGACGGCGAGCCGGAGCGCGTCGCCGTCCACGTCGTAGTCGTTGCCGCCGGTGTTGAAGAGCAGGTTGCCGGCGAGCGGCGTGCCGACGCGCGTCGTGAAGGCGTCGTCCACGGCCACCGGCGCGTCGTTCGCGGGCGTGACCACGATGGCGACGGTGGCGACACCGGCGGAATTCAGCGCGCCGTCATTGGCGCGGTACTGGAAGGAATCCGTGCCGTGATAGTCGGCATGCGGCACGTAGCTGAACGCGCCGTCGGGGTCGAGCGTGAGCGTGCCGTGGCTCGGGCCGGCGACCAGCACGGCCGTCAGCGCATCGCCGTCGACGTCGCTGTCGTTGGCGAGCACGCCCGGTCCCGCGACCACCAGCGCCTGGTCCTCGGCGGTCGTGTAGCCGTCGTTGCGGACGACCGGGGCGTCGTTCACGGGCACGATCGTGAGGCGGAAGTCGTCGAAGACCGAAAGGGCGCTGCCGTCGGTCGCGGTCACGCGGATCTCGAGGTCGCCGGCGAAATTCGCCGGCGGCGTTCCCGAGAACAGGCCGGTCGCGGGGTCGAAGCCCAGCCATGACGGCAGCGGATCGCCATTCGCGAGCTGCGCGCTCAGCGCCAGGGTGCCGGCGGTGTCGTCGGCGAAGGCGCCGGCCGGAAGCGTGAAGCTCACTGCCGTGTCCTCGGGCGACGCGCGGTCGGCGATCGGGTCGGCGACGACCGGGGCGTCGTTCACGCCGCGGATCGTCACCGTGATCTCCTTCTCGGTGCCGTCGAGGCTGCGCAGGATGAAGGAGTCGGTCGCGGTCTCGCCTACGGCGAGCGCCTGCACGTCGGGATGCGCGTTGTCGAGCGTGAAGGTCCAGTGGCCGGCGGCATCCACGGCGTAGCTGCCGTAACCCTTCTGGCTCGCGCCGCTCGCGGCCTGGATCGCGGCCTCGCCGCGGTCGACATCGCTCACCGAGACGCTGCCGCCGACCGAGAGCACGCGGTCCTCGACCAGGTCGGTCGCCGAGAGGCGGACGAGATCGACATCGAGCGTGCCGTTGAAGCCGACGTCGATGGCGTTCACGGCGCCGAAGCCGAGCGCCAAAGTGGCGCCGACCGTGACCGTCAGCGTGAAGGTCTGCCAGCCGGAGCTGCCCTCGTCGCCGACCATGGCGACATCGGCGAGCCGATGGACGGTGCCGTCGATCGCGACGAAGGCCGAGTCGTTGTAGGGCAGGTAGTCGCCGGCCCGGTAGAACCAGTCGAAGGACAGCGTGTAGGTGCCGGCCGTCAGGTTCGTCAGCGTGATCGCGATCGCGCCGCCGTCGACGACGTCGCCGAGCGCCTGGCCGAGCGCGCCGCTCGCGAGCCCGAGCGCCTGCTCGAGCTCGGCGGGCTCGGCGCCGATCCAGGTATCGTCGTCCTCCGAGGAGACCAGGATCGCGCGCGCACCCTCGGTCGCGCGCGCCGGGTCGATCGCCGACCAGCCGACCTGGGTCCAGGTTCCCTGGATCGACCCCTCGAAGCCCTCGACCAAGGCGACCCCGGGCGTGATCTCGGAGATCACGGCCGCGTCGTTCTCGCCCGTGACCGTGATGGTCACGCTGGCGAGGTTCGAGTTGGCGACCCCGTTGGCGGCCCGGTAGGTGAAGGCGAGAACCGCCTGCTCGCCGGCGCGCAGCTGGTCGAAATCGCCGCCCGGCGCGTAATTGAACGAGCCGTCGGCGCTGACCGACAGCGTGCCGAGATCCGCGATGGTCAGGCCCGTCGGCGCCTCGACGAGGGTGAGGCCGCTGAGCGTGCTCGTGTTGACGGTGAGCGGAAGACCGTTCGGGATGGTATCGTTGCCGAGAATTCCCGGACCCGTGACGGCCAAGCTTCCGTCCTCGCCGATCGTGAAGCTGTCGCTTCCGGCGACCGGCTCGATCGTGAGGTTGGCCACCGTCAGGTTGAACGTGACCGACGTGTCGGGCGTGCTGCCGACGCTCGCATCGTCGATGTCGATCGTGACCTGGTAGGAGCTCCTGGTCTCGTAGTCGAGCTGAACCCCCGCGCGCAGGAAGACGAAGCTGCCTTGAAGCTCGAAGAGGGCCGCGTCGGTGCCGCCGAGCGTCAAGGTCTCGCTGCCGAGGGCATCGTCGAGGTAGCCGACCCAGGTCAGCCGGATCGGCGCCGCGGTGTGCGTGTTCTCCAACAGCGACGCGGTGTTGGGCCCGCTGACATACTGCTGCTCGACGATGGTGTAGGCCGAGGTCGGCGCCTCGTTGACGTCGTTGACCCGGATGGTGAACTCGCGCAGCATGTCGCCCGCGCCGTGCACGTCCAGCGGGGTCGCGGCGATGATGTAGGACTGGCCGGCCAGCGCCTCGTAGTCGAGGACGACGGCGGTCCGCACCTCGCCGGTGAGGCGGTCGATGGTGAAGCGGCCATTGGCGGTGCCGTTGATGAACCAGGTGACGGGATCGCCCTCGGCGTCGAAGGCGCGCAGCACGCCCACCAGCGTCCCGACCGGGGCGTTCTCGTCGACCGTGTCGCCGTCGAGCCAGGCGTTGCGCGCGGGGTCGTTGACGCCGTGGATCGTGAAGGCGACGTCCCTGGTCGTGCCGTCGCTCGCCGTCACCGTGAAGGTGTCGACCTTGCTCTCGCCGACGCCGAGGTGCTGCACGGCGCTGTTGGCGACCCGGTAGGTGTAGCTGCCGTCGGGCGCGAGATTGAGGTTGCCGAGATTGCCCTCGGCCGGGCTCGCCGAGACGAAGACCACCACGTCGCCGTCCGGATCGCTGATCGGGATCACTCCCGACACCGCCAGCAGACCGTTCACCGGAGCGAGATCCTCGGTCACGCTCGCGACCGTGGGGTCGCCGATCAGGGCGTTGTCGTCGGCGCCGTGGATCGTGACCGTGACGTCCTCGGCATCGACGCCGCCATGGCCGTCGGAGACCGCGATCCGATAGGTCGCGGTCACCGACTGGCCGGCGCGCAGGTACTGGACGAGGCCGTTGTCGACCGCGAAGCTCCAGTCGATGGTGCCGGCATTGTCGGAGCCGGAGACCGCGATCTGGAAGGCGCCCGACTGCAGGGCCGCCAGCAGCCCGGGGGAGAGCGCCGCGCCGCCGTCCGCGACCGCGTCGACGAAGCCCGCGCTCGCCGTGACGGTGTTCCAGACATCCGGATCCGCGAAGGTGACGGAGCCGGACTCCGTGAGGCTGCCGCCGGTCGCGTCCACGTCCTCGGTGACCTCGCCCGCGACGTCCACCGGCGTGAGCACCGGCGCGTCGTTGAGGAGCTCGGCGGGCGTGAAGCTGCCGTCGGTGAACCGCAGGGTCTCGAAATTGCGGAACTCGTCGGTGACGCTCGCGCCGGCGACCAGCCGGGTGATCCTGATCCCGACCAGGCTGCCATCCTCGACGATCTCCTCGAGGCTCGCCTCGGTCGAGGCGAAGCCGAACACCACGGTGTCGGTGTCGGCGCCGCCGTCGGCGACGATGCGATGCGGCGAGGTGCGGCCCGTGAGGTCCACGGTGTCGGCGCCGTCGCCGCCCTCAAAGCCGACGGTCGCGGGCAGGATCGCGGTGTCCGACAGGTCGCCGACCACCAGCGTGACGGCACCCGTGCCGGCCACCACGTCGACGTGCTCGACCTCGTCGGCGCGGAGCATGGCGGCGCCGGGCCCGGTGTACTGAACCGTGAGGTCGGCGAGATCCGGGTTGCCGTCGGCCGGGACGATGTTGTTGCCGGTCCACTGCGCCAGCTTGCCGATCGTGAACGTGCGGCTCCGGGAGTCGCCGATCACGCGCAGGGTGTCGTAGTCGGGCGCCGCGGTGCCGGTCTCGGAGCCGCCGTCGACGCGGTCGGCGCCGTCGCCGGCATGGTGGATGATCAGGTCGTCGCCGGCGCCGCCGAACAGGCGGTCGGCGCCGGCGCTGCCGCGGATCACGTCGTCGCCGTCGCGCCCGTCGACCGACACGCCGACCAGGGACGTGGCCGAGAAGTCGAGGTTGTTGCCGCCGGCGTCGCCCCAGAGACGGACATCGGCAAAGCCGTTCGCCTCGATGGCGTCGATGCGGTTGGCGGCGCCGAAGTCGCCCTTCAGGCGGATGATGGTGCCGTCGCTCTCGGCCTTGATCTGGTCGGTGCGCGTGCCGCCCCGGTAGGTGTCCTCGCCCTCGTCCGTGCCGTTCACCAGATAGATCGTGTTGCTGGTGTCGGAGCCGTGCAGCACGTCGTCGCCGGCGCCGCCGCGCAGGATCGAATGGCTCGTGGTGGAGGCGAAGATCTCGTCGGCGCCGCCGCGGCCGTCGACGATCACGCCCACCAGCGCGGTCTGCGAGAAGTCGAGGACGTTGCCGGTGTCCTCGCCCCATACCTTCACATCGGAAAAGCCGTTCGCCTCGATCGACTCGATGCTGTTGACCGCGCCGAAATCGCCCTGGAGGCGCACGATGGTGCCGTCGCTTTCGGCCTTGATGGTGTCGGTCTTGGCACCGCCCAGATAGGTGTCGACTCCCTCGTCGGCGCCGTCGACGAGGTAGACCGTGTTGGTGAGCGCGGAGCCGTGCAGGATGTCGTCGCCGGCGCCGCCGCGCATGACCGTGTGGGTGGAATTGGAGGCGAAGATCTCGTCGTCCCCTTCGCGCCCGTCGACCACCACGTCGGCGAGCGCCGTCCCCGAGAAGTCGAGGAGGTTGCCGTCGGCATCGCCCCAGACCCGCACATCGGCGAAGCCGTTCGCCTCGATGGTGCCGATGCTGTTGGCCGCGCCGAAATCGCCCTGAAGGCCGACGATCGTGCCGTCGCTCTCGGCCTTGATGCGGTCGTCGCCGGGGCCGCCCCAGTAGGTGTCGTGGCCCTGGCCGGCGCCGTCGACGAAGAACGTGTCGCTCCCGTCGCCGCCGGTCAGCGTGTCGTCGCCGGCGCCGCCGCGGATCAGGTCGTGACCCGCGCCGCCGTCGATGACGTCGTCCCCGACGCCACCGCGCAGGTCGTCGTTGCCGCCGAGCCCGTAGATGAGGTCGTCGCCGTCATTGCCGTCGAGCCGGCTCGCCTCGTTGCCGCCGACCAGGATGTCGTCGCCCTGCGAGCCGTAGGCGGTCGTGATGGCGCCGAGCTGGTCGATGCCGACCACCTTGCGGGTCACGGATGCGCGGTCGGTGGCGCTGTTCGCCGCCACGGTCTCGCCCGCTACCGTGGTGGCGACGTTCGCCAGGTTGACGAACACGCCGGTGGCAAGGCCGCTGTAGTCGATCGACGACACCGTGCCGGCGGCGTCGATGCGCACCGTGAAGCCGCCCGCGTCGACGTCGCCGTCCGCGTCGGTCGCCGTGTAGGAGAAGGTGAGGTCGATGTAGTGCTGCTGCGCGCCGTCGGGCGCAGGATGGTCGAGAGGCTGGCGGAGATCGAAGCTGTACGAACCGGTGCCGATGTCGGAGAGGCTCGCGAGGAAGACGATGCTGCTCTCGGTGCCGAGCGTCGGCGCACTCGCGCCCGTATAGGCGACCAGGATGGTGTGCGCCGCGTCCAGGTGGCCGAGCGTGACGGGCAGCCCGTTCGAGGTCAGCGAGGAGATCGCGCCCGAGCCGCCGAGTGCCAAGGCCGCGGTGCTGAAGACGAGCGCCCGGTCGCCGGGCTGACCCTCCCCGTCATTGCCATCGTCCGCACCCCAATTCATGCCGAGTGCCGCGTTGGACAGGATCGGGTTCGGGCCGTCCTCCGAAAGCGGATTCGGCGCGGCGGCATCCGGCGCGGCCGGGCTGTCGTCAAGGATCGTGACGTGGATCTGGCCGGCGAGCGCGACGGTGTCGCCGTCGGAATCGCGCGCGGTCACCGCCGAGGACATGTCGAGGATGATCGCCGCAGCGTCGCCGCCGAGATGATCCAGCGGACCCTTGAGCCGGAACGAATACTGCCCCGTGTCCGGATCCACCTGGAAATCGAAGATCGCGACGCCGTTCGCCGTCGCGATCAGCATGTTGTCCACGCCGATGGCGTAGGTCAGCGGCACGCCGCCGGAGGTCAGCGCGAGCAGCTCGGGCGCGAGATCGACGGTCTCGACGATGTAGGTGCCTGCCTTGTCGGCGCCGAAGGAGACGAGCGACTTGAGATTGCCCGTGTACCGCGTGTCGTTGCCGCCGCCGTCGCCGTTCAAGTCGGTCGATGAGCCGAAGGCGGTGCCGGCGGGCAGCTCGTTCTCGTAGACCGCCGCGCTCTGCACGCGGCCGGTCGATACCGGCGCGTCGTCGTCGACCGTGACCGTGAACGCGCCCGAAGCGGCATCACCGTCCGAATCGTAGGCCGTGAAGCCGAAGGTGAGGATGAGGTCATCCTCCGCATCCGCCCGCGGATGATCGAGCGGACCTTGCAGGACGAAAGTGTAGGAGCCGGCGTCACCGGTGTCGGAGAGCGACACGGTGAACACCGGCCCGCCGCTGACCGTGGTGGCGGTCAGAACCGTGCCGCTGCCCGAGAGCGTGAACACCAGCGCCTCGCCCGCGCAGGCGAGGTCGGCCAGATCGAGCGGGCCGTCGGCGCCGGCGACCGCGAGAAGGGTCGCGGCCTGCACGGACGACAGCACGCCGTCGCCGAGGCCGGAGAACACCACCGCCCGGTCGCCCGCGACCGGGCCGCCGGCGACCCCGCCGTCGGCGCTGTCGTTGAAGCGGTCGGCGCCCCAGGAGATGCCGAGCGATCCGGTGACGCTCAGCGCCGCCCCCGGCGCATCGCCCTGCGGATAGCTGTCGCCGGCATTGCCGAGCCCGTCCTCGTCGACCGTGCGGCTCTCGGCGAGGGCGATCACGGGCGTGTCGTCGTCGACGTCGAGGGTGAGCGTGGCGCTCGCGCTGTCGCCGTTGGCGTCGCGGATCGTGAACGGGAAGGCGAGCCGCAGGTTGTCCTCGAAGGCCCGCTCGCTCTCGGGCGTCGCCGGGTCGTCGCGGCTCGGATGGTCGAGCGGCTGGAGCAGGGTCACCGTGCAGCTGACGGAGGAATCCGCATTGATGGCGAGCGCGATCGTGAACACGACGCCGTTCTGGGTCGAGGCCGTGAGCGTGCGGCCATCGGCGGAGAGCGCATAGGAGACCGGGTCGCCGCCGGAGGTGAGGCCCGCGACGGGGCCGGACGCGACCTCGAAGGCGAGGTCGCCGACGCCGTCGCTGCCGAAGCTCACCGGCAGGGTGCCGGTCGCGACCGCGGGCGCGAGGTCGTCGCCCGGCCCGTCGAGATTGCCCTCGCCGAGCGCGATCGCGTCCTCGTCGAGACCGAGCGCGAGGTCGCGCGCGGTCGGTTGGTCATTGGCGAGCGGCGCCGCGCCGAAGCGCGCGCCCGCACCGGTCTCGCCGCCGAGCAGGTCGAGGCCGTCGCCGCCGCCGATGAGGCTGTCGATCGAGAACGTGCCGAATTGCCCGCCGGTGTTGCGCGCGCCCTCGCCCGCCGCCGGCAGGATCGACTGGTCGTCCGAGATCGGGAACAGGTCCGCGAACCGGGCGGCGTCCACGGCCTGCCCGGCACCGAGCTGCAGCGAGAGGCCCGGCACGGGCGCGCCGTCGGCGCCGAAGAACGGCGCCAGCGTGACGGTCGCCTGGTTGTCGAACAGGATCACCAGCCGCTCGCCGACGCGCACCAAGGTGATCTGCTCGGCCGCGATGGCGCTCGGGTCGAGCCGCGCCGCGCCGTCGAGCTGGAGCACGACCGCGGCGCCGCCCTGCGGCTTGCTCATGCGGATGGTGCGCGGGGCCTCGCCCGGGCCGGGCGGACCCGCCTGGGCGATGACGACGGGGGCGTTCATCGGGCCGGTCTCCTGGGAATTTCCAGGTCCCCAAGGGAGATCGCCGGCAACCGATTATCAATTGTAGAAAATTGACCCGATTATCTTTAGTAAATCGCCAAGCTTTCGCGCGCGGCCTCGCGCCGGCGTGCAACAACCAGCCGTCGGATCAACGATGCCGGTTCCATCCACCGCGGACGCAGATCTTGGCGAGACGGGCCGGGTCGCGCCGGGCATGCGCTTCCCGCCCGAGACCGTCGCGGCGCTGAGCGCGCACCCACGGTTCCCGGAGGCCGCCCGCCGGGTCGCGCAGTGCCTGCTGTCGCTCTACCGCGGCAACCGGCTGCTCAACCAGCTGGTGAACGACCGGGGGCGCTTCCTGCTCGCGTTCCTGCTGCTGCACTTCCACTACTCGCGGCGCCCCGACGACCCGCAGTCCGGGCTCACCGCCGGCCGCGTGGTCGAGACCTGCGTCACGCACGGGATCTGCAGCCGCGGCCGCGCCAAGGCGCTGCTCATGCTGATGCGGGTCGCCGGCTACATCGCGCCGGCCCCGGACGCAGCGGACCGCCGCTATCGCGTGCTGGTGCCGACCGAGCGGCTGATCGCGCTGCATCACGACCGCTGGCGCTGCCAGTTCGAGGCGATGGCGCTGGTGCTTCCCGAGGCCGCGACCGCGCTCACCCTGCTGGAGCGGCCGGCCTTCGCGCCCGCATTCCTGCGCCCGCTGGTCGCCCATTTCATGGCCGGCAACCGCGTGATCGACTATTCGCCGGAACTGAGCGGTTTCATCGACCGCAATGCCGGGTTCTTGATCCTCATGAGCCTGCTGCTCGCCGGCGACCCGGAGCAGCCGGAGCGCCCCGCCGCGATCTCGATCTCCGGGCTCGCGCGCCGCTTCGGCGTCTCCCGCGCCCATGTCCTCAAGTTCCTGCGCGACGCCGCCGAGGAGGGGCTGATCGCGCGCGAGGGACACGGCGCCGAGCAGATCCGGCTGCTGCCGCGCTTCCTCGCGGCCATGCACAGCTTCATCGCGAGTGCGTTCCTGTTCAATGCACTCGCGGCGCGCGAGGCGATCGACGCGACGGCGGGCGCCGCGTAACGCCGCTCGTGCCGGCAGAACCTCCAGGACATCCATGGCGCCTCCCCTGCTGCAGCTCAGGAACATCGCGCTCACCTTCGGCGGCACGCCGCTGATCGAGGACGCGGAGCTCACCGTGGCGCCCGGCGAGCGCGCCTGCCTGGTCGGGCGCAACGGCTCGGGCAAGTCGACGCTGCTGAGGATCGCGGCCGGGCTGGTCGAGCCGGACCGCGGCACGCGCTTCCTGCAGCCGGACGCGACCGTGCGCTACCTGCCGCAGGAGCCGGACCTCTCGGGGCACGCGACCACGCTCGCCTATGTGGAAGCGGGCCTCGGGCCGGCGGATCCGCCGCACGCGGCGCGCGCGATGCTGGAGCAGCTCGGCCTCACGGGCGCGGAGGATCCGGCACGGCTCTCGGGCGGCGAGGCGCGCCGCGCCGCGCTCGCCCGCGTGCTGGCGCCGCAGCCCGACATCCTGCTGCTCGACGAGCCGACCAACCATCTCGACCTGCCGACCATCGAATGGCTCGAGCGCGAGCTCGCCGATACGCGCGCCGCGCTGGTGCTGATCAGCCACGACCGGCGCTTCCTCGCGACCCTGTCGCGCGCCACGGTCTGGCTCGACCGCGGACGCACGCGCCGCATCGAGCAGGGCTTCGCGAGCTTCGAGGCCTGGCGCGACGCGACGCTCGCCGAGGAGGAGCGCGACCAGCACAAGCTCGACCGCAGAATAGAGGCCGAGCAGCACTGGCTGCGCTACGGCGTGACCGCACGGCGCAAGCGCAACGTGCGCCGGCTCGCCGCGCTGCAGGACCTGCGGCGCGAGCGGCGCGAGTATCGCGCGGCCGCCGGCAAGGCCGTGATCGCAGCCGCCGAGGCGGAGGCCTCCGGCAAGCTGGTGATCGAGGCCAAGAACATCGGCAAGGCCTACGGCGCGCTGCGCGTGGTGGACGGCTTCTCGATCCGCATCCTGCGCGGCGACCGGATCGGCGTGGTCGGCCCGAACGGCGCCGGCAAGACGACCCTGATCAACCTCTTGACCGGCGCGCTCGCGCCCGACGCGGGCGAGGTGCGCCACGGCGCCAACCTGCAGATGGCGACGCTCGACCAGCAGCGGCAGAGCCTCGATCCGGACTGGACGCTCGCCGAAGCGCTCACCGGCGGGCGCGGCGAGACCGTCGAGGTCGGCGGCGAGAAGCGCCACGTGATCGGCTACATGAAGGACTTCCTGTTCACCCCCGAGCAGGCGCGCACGCCGCTGCGCGTGCTCTCGGGCGGCGAGCGCGGCCGGTTGACTCTGGCCCGCGCCCTTGCTGCGCCCTCCAATGTGCTCGTGCTGGACGAGCCGACCAACGACCTCGACCTCGAGACCCTGGACGTGCTCGAGGAGATGCTCGCCGACTATGCGGGCACCGTGATCCTGGTGAGCCACGACCGCGACTTCCTCGACCGCGTGGTCAATGCCTTGATCGCGCCGGCCGGCCATGGCCGCTGGCTCGAGTATGCGGGCGGCTATGCCGACATGCTGCTGCAGCGCGGCGACGACATCGTGCGCGCGGCGCCGAAGGCCGCCAAGGCCGCCGCCGCGCCCAGGGCGGCCGCGCCGGAGCCCGGCCGGCGCCGGCTGAGCTTCAACGAGAAGCACGCGCTCGAAACCCTGCCGAAGCGCATCGCAACGCTCGAGGCGGAGGTGCGCGCCCTGCAGGCGAGGCTCGAGGATCCCGACCTCTATGCCCGCGACCGCGACGGCTTCGCGACCGCCTCCACGCGCCTCGCCACCGCCCAGTCCGAGCTCTCCGCCGCGGAGGAGACCTGGCTGCGGCTGGAGCTGCTGCGCGAGGAGATCGAGGGGACGTGAGCAAGCGCGCGCCGATTCCGCCCGAGGAGGTCGCGCGGCTGGTCGCGGCCTCGGCGAAGTACGGCGGCATCGATGCGGATCTCGTCGCCGCGGTCGCGGCCGCCGAGGCGCCGAAGGCCGGCAACGAGGCGGACGCGGTCAAGCGGGTCAAGCGCAAGCTGCACCAGCTGGTCGGCGCCTATCTCGACGTCCGCATGCCGTTCGCGGACTGGCTGGCGCGCATCGAGGCCGCCGGCGACGACGCGGCGCGACGCGCGGCGTGCCGGGAGATCCTCGCGCACCATGCCTCGACGCGCGAGCGGCTGGCGGAGCTGGACGCGTTCTATGCGGCGGTGTTCGCCGACATGCCGGCGCCGCGGCGCGTCGCCGACCTCGCCTGCGGGCTCAACCCGCTCGCGCGTCCCTTCATGCCGATTCCCCGCGACACGCCGTATTTCGCCTGCGACGTGCACCGGCCGCTGGTCGATTTCGTCGCCGCGGCGCTCGGCCGGCTCGGCCACCCGATCGAGACCGCGGTGTGCAACCTGCTCGCCGGGGTGCCGCGGCTCGACGCCGACGTGGTGCTGATCCTCAAGAGCCTGCCCTGCCTGGAGCAGGCCGACCGCGCGGCGGGCCGGCGCCTGCTCGCGGCGATCGACGCGCCGCTGATCGTGGTCAGCTATCCGACCGCCAGCCTCGGCGGCGCGCGCCGCGGCATGGCGGAGTTCTACGAAGAGCGATTCCGCCAGATCGTCCCGCGCGAGCGCTTCGAGATCGAGACGCGCCGGTTCGCGACCGAGTTGATGTTCCGCCTGTGGCGCCGCCCGCGGCGGACCGGCGCTGCCTCGTGCTGGTGCCGACCGAGCGGCTGATCGCGCTGCGCCGCTTGGGCATGCTCCCAACATGGCCTCGCCGCAGTCCCGCAAGGGTCTCGTTGCCGGCTCGCGTCCCGGTGTGTTATCAGAAACGGCATCCAGCAGAGCGATGCGCGACGGGCGGAAGCAGCGGCGGGCATTTTGCGTGCCGGCAGCGTCGAAGCGACAGTGATGAAGCGCCCGGCCTCGGGCTGCGGCGGGGAGTGCACGGGCGTGAGGGCAATGCCGCAGGAGGCGCCGGCCTGCCAGCGACCGAACCCGGTCGTCAGCCCGCCCCGGTTCGCGATTCCGGCGAATGCCTGCGACACGCACGCTCATGTCATCGGCGCGACGGACCGCTTCGCCCTGGTCGCCAACCGCAGCTACACGCCGCCGCCGGCGCCCGAGACCGCCTATCTCGGCATGCTCGACAGCCTGCGCATGGCGCGCGGGGTGCTGGTCCAGATCAGCGTCTACGGCACCGACAACCGCTGCATGGTCGAGACCCTGCGGGCGCATCCCGACCGCCTGCGCGGCGTCGCCGTGGTCGCGCCCGAGGTGGCTGACGCGGAGCTGGAGGCGCTGCACGCTGCCCAGGTGCGCGGCATCCGCATCAACGTCCTGTTCGGCGGCGGTGTCGCGCTCGACGCGATGGAGCGGCTCGCCGCCCGGGTCGCGCCACTCGGCTGGCACATCCAGCTCCTGATCGACGCTCGCAACCTGCCCGAGCTCGGCCCCCGCATCGCCAGGCTGCCGGCCGAGGTGGTGGTCGACCACATGGGCCACGTTCCGGTGTCCGCCGGCGTCGCGCATCCGGGCTTCCAGTGGCTGCTTCGGCTGATGCGCGACGGCCGAGCCTGGACCAAGCTCTCGGGCGCCTACCGCGTCTCGCAGACGGGTGCGCCGTTCGATGACACGCTGCCGTTCGCCCAGGCACTGGTCGCGGCCGCGCCCGAGCGTTGCGTCTGGGGCTCGGACTGGCCGCATGTCGCGGTCGAAAGGCCCATGTTCGATACCGGCGCGCTGCTCGAGCTTCTGCCGCTTTGGGTTCCGGACCCGGCGCTGCGCGCGCGCGTCCTCGTCGACAACCCAGCCCGCCTCTACGGATTTGCCACCGCCGACGCCGGCTGAACCGTCGGCGCCATTAGACCCAACGGAGGAGTCAGGACCATGCACTGCCCGATCTCACGCCGCGCGCTCGTTCTCGCCGTGATCGCGGGCCTCGCGCTCGCGGCGGCGCCGGCCCTCGCCCAACAGAAGACGATCGTCAAGCTCGGCTGGACCACCTCCGAGGGTGCGCAGGACCCCTACGCGGTGGGCGCGCGAGCCTTCAAGGAGCGCGTCGAGGCGGGGTCGAATGGCCGCATCGAGGTCCAGCTCTTTCCCAACCGCCAGCTCGGCGACGAGAAGCCGATGCTCGAGGGCATGCGGCTCGGCACGGTGGATGCCGGTGTCATCACCAACGCGGTCATCGCCCAGATCGAGCCTGCCTTCCAGCTCAACGACCTGCCCTTCCTGTACGCGAGCGAGGCGCAGGCGCGCGGCGTGCTCGACGGCCCGCTCGGCCAGAAGCTCGCCGCCAGGCTCGAGAGCAAGGGCATCAAGCTGCTCGGCTGGATGGAAGGCGGCTTCCGCAACATGATCAACAATGTGCGCCCGGTGGAGAAGCCCGAGGACGTGAAGGGCGTGAAGTACCGCGTGATGCAGAACCCGGTGTTCATCGGCATGTTCTCCTCGCTCGGCGGCAACGCCGTGCCGATGGCGTGGGGCGAAACCTTCACGGCCGTGCAGCAGGGTGCGATCGACGGACTGGAGATTCCGCTCGCGGTCATCGACCAGAACAAGTACTTCGAGGTGACGAAATTCCTTTCGATCACCAACCACACCTACTCGGCGATTCCGCTGCTGATGGCGAAGCGCGCTTTCGACCGGCTGCCGGACGACCTGAAGAAGGTCGTGATCGAGGCCGGCGCGGCGGCCACGCGGGCGCAACGCGAGGCCATGACCAAGGCGGCCACGGAGGTGGTCGCGAGGCTCGAGAAAGCCGGCATGAAGATCAACCGCGTCCAGGATTTCCAGCCCTTCCGCACGTCGGTGCAGAGCGTCTACGAGCAGTTCAAGAGCTCGATCGGGCCCGAGCTGATGCAGGAAGCCCTCGCCGCCGTGAAGTGACTCCGGCGAGCCGCGAGCCGCACCCGTGGGCGCTGCCATGCGCGGCATCGGACGCCTCGTCGCGTTCGTTGCCGCGCTCCTCAAGCTGACCCTGATCGCCGCGACCGCCACCATGGTGCTGTGCATCGCCATCCAGGTGGTGATGCGCTACGTGTTCGGCCGCACGCCCTCGTGGTCGGAAGAGCTCGCGGTGCTGATGTTCTCCTGGACCGTGATGGGAGGACTGGCGCTCGGAGTGCGCGAAGGCTTCCATGTCCGGCTCGACATCCTGATCAACCGCGTCCCGACCGGCGCACGCCCCTTTGCGGAGCGCGCCATCGACGCGGTCACTGCGGCATTCGGCCTCTATCTCGCGTGGTCGGGGCAGCGCTTCCTGGAGATCACCGGGGGGTCGGTTTCGGCCGCGATCGGCTACCCGATCGAGGTCCTGCATGCCCTGGCACCGATCACGGGCGGGCTGATCGCCCTGTTCGCGAGCTGGCGCACGCTGGCCGCCTCGCCGGCAGAGCGTCCTGCGGACCTCGCACCATGAGCGCCAGCGCCCTGCTGCTCACCGCGGGGTTCGCCGGACTCGTGGCGTCCGGCGTCCCGTTCGCGATCGCGATCGGCATCGTGGTCGTGCTGGTGCTGACGGTGGCCGACATCGAGCCCGCCTTCCTGGCGCAGCAGCTCGTCGCCGGCTCGCAGTCCTTCAGTCTCCTGGCGATTCCGCTGTTCATGCTGGCCGGCGAGCTGATGACGGCGGGCGGCCTCTCGCAGCGCCTGGTCAATGTCGCGTCCGTGCTGGTGCGCCATCGCACCGGCGGGCTCGCCATGGTGACCGTGCTCGCCGCGCTGGTGTTCTCGGCGATCTCCGGCTCGGCGCCGGCGACCACGGCGGCGATCGGCGCGATCCTGATCCCGGCCATGGTCAAGGCCGGCTACGACAAGCCGTTCGCGGCGGCGATCGCGGTCAGTGCCGGCGTGCTGGGCCCGCTGATTCCGCCCTCGATCGCCTTCGTGATCTGGGGCATCGTGGCCGAGCAGTCGATCAGCAAGCTGTTCCTGTCGGGCATCGTGCCGGGCTTCGCCATCGCGGCGGGGCTATTGGGGATCTGCTACGTCCACGCCCGGCGCAACGGCGTTCCCAAGCAGGACAGGGCGCGGTGGCCGGAGATGCGCGAGGCGTTCGCGCGCGGGAAATGGGCGCTGCTCTCGCCGCTCGTCGTGCTCGGCGGCATCTATGGCGGGATCTTCACGCCGACCGAGGCCGCGGGAATGAGCTGCATCTACGCGGTGGTCATCGGCCTCCTGGTCGAGCGCCAGATGAGCCTGGCGGATCTGCCGGAGATCATCCTGCGGTCGGTGCGGATCAGCGCGATCGTCACCGGCATCATCGCGGTCTCGGCGGGATTCGGCGTGCTGATCGCCCAGGAGCAGATCGCGACCGGTTTCGCGAACTGGCTCGCCAGCAATGTGAGCGAGAAATGGATCGCGCTCGCCGGGCTCAACATCGCCTTCTTCCTGCTCGCCGCGGTGCTGGACGAGATCGCCATCATGGTGATCCTCGGGCCGATGCTGATCGCGATCGCGAGCCGGTTCGGCGTCGATCCGATCCATTTCGGCGCGATCATCGTCACCAATGTCGCGATCGGCATGGCGGCCCCGCCGATCGGCTACTGCCTGTTCATCGGCATGGCGATATCCGGGCTCAGTCTCACGCGGATCGCACGGGCGATCTGGCCGCAGATCGCCATCATGCTGGTCGTGCTGTTCCTGACGACCTACGTCCCGTCCTTCGCGCTGATTTTCGTGCCGGGGCGGTGAGCGGTTGCGCTCATCCGCCCGGATCCCGCCAGGCGCCCCGAACCTCGCCTTCCTCGCCCGTCAAGCTCTCCGGCGCGATCCCGGCGAGCAGGGTCGGACCACAGGGGCCGGACGCTCCGGAAGCTGGAGCGGGCGATGGGAATCGAACCCACGACATACAGCTTGGGAAGCTGTCGTTCTACCACTGAACTACGCCCGCGCGGCTTCCACCATAGCGAACCGGTGCGGCGCGCCGCAAGGGCCCCTTCTCTCTCGCGAATCGCCCGCAAGACCGCCTTAATCCTGCTGTCGTGATCGGCCGGCCAGTTTGCCATTTCGGGGGATTTCCGTGCTCGACCGCCTGCGCAGCGTGGTGCAAGACCCGCGCACCGACCGCTTCATCATGGGCCTCATCGTGCTCAACGCGGTGACGCTCGGGCTCGAGACCAGCCAGGCCGCGATGGCGCAGTACGGCTGGCTGTTGCAGGCGATCGACCGCGTGGTGATCGCCGTGTTCGTCGCCGAGATCGCGGCGCGGATCGTGGTGCTGCGCGGCGCCTTCCTGCGCGACGGCTGGAACATCTTCGACTTCGTGGTGGTGGCGGTGGCGCTCGCGCCGGCGAGCGAAGCCTTCTCGGTGCTGCGCGCGCTGCGGGTGCTGCGCATCCTGCGGCTGATCACGGCGGTGCCGTCGCTGCGCCGCGTGGTCGGCGGCTTCATCACGGCGCTGCCCGGGATGGGATCGATCCTGCTGCTGATCGGGCTCATCTACTACGTGTCGGCCGTGATGGCCGTGAACCTCTACGGGGCGGAGTTCCCGCAGCTGTTCGGCGACCTCGCGACCTCGTTGTTCACGCTGTTCACGGTGATGACGCTGGAAGGCTGGGTCGAGGGCGTCGTGCGCCCGATCATGGACCGGCACCCCTATGCCTGGCTGTTCTTCATCCCGTTCATCATCGGCACCACCTTCACGATCCTCAACCTGTTCATCGGCATCATCGTCAACGCCATGCAGACCGAGGTGCAGAAGGAGCAGGCCGCCGAGCGCGAGGCSGAGCGCGAGATGATGCACGAGGAGACCGCGCCGCTGGTGCGCGAGATCCAACACCTGCGCGCCGAGATCGCCGCGCTGCGCGCCGAAGTCGCGCAGCGCCCGCCGGGTGTCGAAACCGCGTGACGGCTTGGCAGCTCGTCGTTCGTAGGGTGCAATAGGCGCACCCAGGTCGGGCTTGCCCGACCTGGGAATGATCAATGTGCAACTCGGCAACAGCCGACTTGCATGCGCCGTATTGCACCGATTCGATAACCTGCAGCGCTGATGGTGCAATACGCCGCTGGCGCGGCTATTGCACCCTACGGGCAGCCGCGGCGGGATCACGCCGTGAAGTGCTTCGAGAGCTTGAGGCCCTGGGCCTGGTAGTTGGAGCCAATGCCGGTGCCGTAGAGCTTCTCGGGGCGCGCCAGCAGCGTCTCGTAGACGAGGCGGCCGACGATCTGGCCGTGCTCGAGGATGAAGGGCACCTCGCGCGAGCGCACCTCGAGCACGGCGCGCGAGCCGGTGCCGCCGGCCCCGGCATAGCCGAAGCCCGGATCGAAGAAGCCCGCATAGTGCACGCGGAACTCGCCGACCAGCGGATCGAAGGGCACCATCTCGGCGGCGTGATCGGGCGGCACCTGCACGGCCTCCTTGGAGGCCAGGATGTAGAACTCGTCGGGGTCGAGGATCAGCGTGCGGTCGCGGCGCGCCGCGATCGGCTCCCAGAAGTCCGCGACCGCGTAGCCGGCGCGGCGGTCCACGTCGATCAGGCCGGTGTGGCGCTTGGCGCGGTAGCCGACCAGGCCGCCGACGCCGGCGAGGTCGACGCCGACCGCGATGCCGCCGGCGAAGTCCGCGTCCTCGGCGTCGACCAGGCGCTCGCGCGCGTGCAGCGCCGCGAGCTCGGTCTCGCTCAGCACCGCATGGCCGCGGCGGAAGCGGATCTGGGAGAGGCGCGAGCCTTCGCGCACCAGCACCGGAAAGGTGCGCGGGCTGATCTCGGCGTAGAGCGGGCCGTGATAGCCGTGCGCGATCTGGTCGAAGCGGCGCCCGCGGTCGGTGATCACGCGGGTGAAGACGTCGAGCCGGCCGGTCGAGCTCTTCGGGTTGGCGGCGGCCGCAAGATCCGGCGGCAGCGCCAGGCTCTCGATCAGCGGCACGATGTAGACGCAGCCGGTCTCCAGCACGGCGCCGTCGGCGAGCGCGATCTCGTGCAGCTTCAGGCCCTCGATCCGCTCCGCGACGGTCGCGTGCGGGCCCGGCATGAAGCTCGCGCGCACCCGGTAGGCGACCTCGCCGAGGCGCAGGTCGAGGCTCGCGGGCTGGATCTGGCCGGGGACGAACGGATAGGCCGGAAGGATGACGCGGGCCTCGCCGAGCGCCGCGATCATCCGGTCGGGCAGGATCCCCTTGTCCTGGGCGGAAAACGCAAGCGGCATCGGCCAAATCCTCGAGACCGTCTAACCGAAGGCCGCCTTGACGGAAAGAGAGCGCGCGCCTAAGAAACGGCTTATCCCGTGGTCATTTGCGCCGGCCGGCTTGCAGCCACGTAAAACAACTCGCTAAAAGGCCGGGGATGCGTGCGGCCCGGCCACGGCACTCCCCGGCCGGGATTTTTCATGGCCCAGGAGGCCGCGATGTCCGCCCGCAAGCCCTATCGCCCGGAAACCCGCCTGGTCCACGCGGGGACGCTGCGCTCGCAGTTCGGCGAGACCTCGGAGGCGCTGTTCCTCACCCAGGGCTACGTCTACGAGGACGCGGCCACGGCCGAGGCGCGCTTCAAGGGCCAGGATCCCGGCTACATCTACTCGCGCTACGGCAATCCCACGGTGTCGATGTTCGAGGCGCGCATGGCGGCGCTGGAAGGCGCCGAGGCCGCGCGCGCGACCGCGACCGGCATGGCCGCCGTGACGCTCTCGCTGATGGGCCAGCTCAAGGCCGGCGACCACGTGGTGGGCGCCAAGGCGCTGTTCGGCTCCTGCCGCTACGTGCTGGAGGAGTACCTGCCGCGCTACGGCATCGCCTCGACGATCGTCGACGGCAACGACCTCGATGCCTGGCGTCGCGCGGTCCGGCCGAACACCAAGACCTTCTTCCTCGAGACGCCCACCAACCCGACGCTGGAGGTGATCGACATCGCGGCGGTCGCGGGAATCGCCCATGCGGCGGGGGCGACGCTGGTGGTCGACAACGTGTTCGCGACGCCGCTGTTCCAGAGCCCGCTGACGCTCGGTGCCGACTGCGTGGTCTATTCGGCGACCAAGCACATCGACGGCCAGGGACGCTGCCTCGGCGGCGTGATCCTCGGCACCGAGGAGTTCATCGGCAAGCACATCCACCAGTTCATCCGGCAGACCGGGCCGTCGATGTCGCCGTTCAATGCCTGGGTGCTGCTCAAGGGACTGGAGACGCTGTCCGTGCGGGTGCGCCGGCAGACCGACACCGCCGCGACCGTGGCGGTGGCGCTCGCCGAGCACCCGAAGATCACGCGGCTCCTCTATCCGGGGCGGCCCGACCATCCGCAGGCCGCGCTGGTGCAGAAGCAGATGCGCGGCGGCTCGACCCTGGTCGCCTTCGAGATCGCCGGCGGCAAGGAGGCGGCGTTCCGCTTCCAGGACGCACTGCGGCTGATCCGCATCAGCAACAATCTCGGCGACGCCAAGAGCCTGATCACCCATCCGGCGACCACCACGCACCAGCGGCTCACGCCGCAGGCGCGCGCCGAGCTCGGCATCAGCGACGGCCTGGTGCGCTTCTCGGCCGGGCTCGAGCACCCGGACGACATCTGCGAGGACATCTTCGCGGCGCTGGAGACGGCGTAGATCAGCGGGCGCCGGGGCTCACCTTCGCCACCACGGGCGGCTTCACGCCGTCGAGGATCGCAGCGGCCAGCACCTTGGCGACGCAGGCGTAGCTCCAGTCGTTGAGGTGCAGCCCGTCGGGATGAATGAAGGTCTCGAAGCCGATGCGCTCGCTCTCGTGCCAGTGGCGCATCAGGGCGAAGCGGTCGAACAGCTGCGCGCCCACGTCCTTCGCCTCGGCGCCGACGATGTCGACCATGCGCTCGGCGTCGGCCTTGACCAGGACCTTGGGCGCGAACTGCGAGTTCATCACGATCAGGTCGGCGCCGCTGCCGAGGAGCTGCTCGAGCCCGTCGCGGATCACCGGCGCGAAGCGCAGCACGTTCTGGTCGCGCAGCACCGAGTTGGTGCCGACCTGCCAGATGACGAGATCGGGCTTCTCGGCGAACACGTCGGCGGCGAAGCGCTTCATCATGTCGGCGGCGACCTCGCCGTTGACGCCGCGATTGATCACCGCGACCGCGACGCCGGGCAGGCGCGCGCGAAGCTCGGCTTCGAGCCGGCTCGGATAGCTGAGCTCCGGCGAGGAGGCGCCGGCCCCGGCCGTGGAGGAGGAGCCGATGGCGACGATCTTGACGGGATCGCCCTTCGCGATCCGGCGGACGACTCTCTGCAGCGGATCGTCGAAGCGGGAAAGCTCGGCGGGCGCGGCGCAGGCCGGCACCTGCGCGGCGAGCGGCGCGGACCAGACCAGCAGCGGGAGAAGGGACGCACCGAGCCAAGCCGCGCGCCGCAGCGTCCGACGAGACGGATTCCTGTTCAACGCGGGTCCCCCGACGCCACCCCGTTCGGCTTCGCGGCCTGGACGATCAGCTGCGCGAGCAATTGCCCTATGCAATCATGAACCTGGGCGGCCGTGTCAAGCTTCTTGGTCTGGGCATAGAGGTCGAAGGTTCCGAGCTCGCTCCAATGCCGCATGACGGCGCTGCGGTCGAACAGCGGAACCTCTTGCTGGATCGCGACCCAGCGCATCGTGTCCGCATAGGGGGCGGTGGCGATCATGGCCTCGGTGCGCGGGCTGAACTGCGGGTTCATGACGACGACGTCGGCGCCGGCCTCGTGCAGGATCCGGATGCCGTTCTCCAGCGAGACGGCGAAGGATTCGGTGTCGATGCCGCGGATCGCGTCGAAGGTCCCGGTCTGCCAGATCGCCAAGGTCGGCTTGCGGGCCGCCAGGAGGCTGGGAAAGCTCGCCACCATGTCGGTCGCGCTGCGGCGCGGAATGGCCTCGGCCGCGACGCGGACGGCGACCCCCGGAAGCTTCGCGGCGAGCGCCGCCTCGAGCCGCGCCGGGAAGGCGAGCTTCGCACCGCCCGGCCCCGGCAGGGTCGAGGACGAGGTGCCGATCACCAGGATCGACAGCTCGCGCGCCTCCCTGATGGCGGCGGCGACGCGCGGCAGCGGCGCCTCGGCCTCGGCGAGATGCGCGGCCACCGCGCAGGTCTGGTCCTCGGCGGCCGTGGCGATGCCCGCATAGGTGAAAACCCCGACCAGCGCTGCGAGCAGCCGTCTCATGCCTCCGCTCCGGCAGATGCCGCACCCGACGATTTCGGACGCGGACCGGGCCCCTTCCCCTCGATGCTGCGCTTGTACCACGAGAACATCGACGCGGACGCGATCATAATCGCTACTCCTGTCAGGCTGATCAACACCTGGGCGAGAACCGAGGCCGAGATCTCGACGATCGCGAAATGTCCCGCGAAGGAGAGGAACACGCCGAGGCAGAAGATCTCCAGCGAATGCTGGCCGCAGACGATGGCGGGCCAGGCGAGCCGCGACCGCAACCAGGGCGCGTCGGCCGGCACCAGGCGGACCACCACGACGGCGAGCGCCACGAAGTGCAGGAAGCGCAGGATGTCGAGGTTGGTCTTGTCGATCGGGTACATGGCGGTGGCGAGCCAGCGCGGCAGGTAGACCTGCAGGGCCGGGAAATACCAGGTGAGCACGATCAGGAAGGCGAAGGCCAGATAGGCGACCGCGGCCCACAGGAGCAGGCGCGATTGCGCCACGCGTCCGAGCCGCGCCGGACCGCCGGTGCCGCACCAGGCGCCGAACACGAAGATCAGCTGCCAGGCGAGCGGATTGAAGAACCAGCCGCCGCTCGGATAGGAGGGAAAGTTCCAGCCGAAGGCCTTGCTCACGGCATAGACCGCGACCGAGATCGCGAGCGCGAGCCCGGGTCGGTTCAGGAGCATCCACAGGATCGCCGGAAATGCGAGCAGGAGAACAATGTAGAGCGGCAGCACGTCCATGAAGACCGGCGTGTACCTGAGCAGGAAGGCCTGCACGAGCATCACGTCCGGCACGCGCAGGAATTCGAAGACGTTCATCTCCTCGAGAAAGAGCGGGTTGTCGAAGGTGCGCGAGACGTAGCTCACCTCGGCCATGAACACCGCGAACAGGAAGATCTGCGCGACATAGACGGTCCAGGCGCGCTTCCAGATGCGCGCGCCCGAGACCAGGAAGCCACGCTTGAGCATGATGCCGCCGTAGACGAAGGCCGCCGTGTAGCCCGAGATGAAGACGAAGACCTCGGCCGCGTCGCTGAACCCGTAGTTGCGGATGGTGACCCAATTGACGACGTTGCGCGGGATGTGGTCGAGGAAGATGAACCAGAGGGCGAGCCCGCGGAAGAAATCGAGCCGCAAGTCGCGCGCCGACGGCGCGGGCGCGGCCAGGGGGCGCGGCAGCGGCACGCTCGGATCTCTCGTCGCCCTCTCCTGCATCGGCCCCCGTCCCGCGCCGGACCGCCCCACCGCGCGGCCGGCCGCTCCGGCGCGATTTTGCACCGCTTCGCGCAAAGAATACAGCGTCGATCCCCCCTTTCCCCCGCGGGCGATCCTGCGTTAGGAGAGCGCAGTCGGCCGAGCCGGCGGAACGCAGCCATGTACCGGACCGCGACATGTATCGGGCCGTGACGCGCAGCATCGAGGTGACGGTGACGCCGCAATACGTGGCGGACCAGTCCGCGCCCGACCAGGGGCACTTCTTCTGGGCCTACGCGATCGAGATCACCAACCACGGCAGCGAGACGGTGCAGCTCAAGACCCGCCACTGGCGCATCACCGACGCCCACGGGCGGCTCCAGGAGGTGCGCGGCGCGGGGGTCGTGGGGGAGCAGCCGGTGCTCGCGCCGGGCCAGTCGTTCAAGTATACCAGCGGCGTGCCGCTCCCGACCTCGTCCGGCTTCATGGCGGGCAGCTACGGCATGGTCTCGGCCGCGGGCGAGCGGTTCGAGATCGAGATCCCGGCCTTCTCGCTCGACAGCCCCGACCTGAAGCGCACCGTGAACTGACCGCGCTACCGCCGAAGGCGCCCCCGGGCTAGAGTGCCCGCCCACGCCCGCAGATTCGCCGTGACCGACCTCCGCCCCATCAATGCCGCGCTCGGCATCCTGGTCGCCGTGCTCGGCACCATGATGCTGGTGCCCGCGATCGTCGACCTCGCGCACCGCAACGACGACTGGATCGTGTTCACGGTCTCGGCGGCCGTGACCACCTTCGTCGGCTGCATGCTCTGGCTCACGGGCCGGCAGAACGAGCCGAGCCGCCTCACGGTGCGGCAGGCCTTCCTGCTCACCTCGTTCGCCTGGATCGTGCTCTCGGCCTTCGCGGGCCTGCCGCTGATGTGGTCGCAGGTCGGGTTGAGCTTCACGCGCGCCTTCTTCGAGACCATGTCGGCGCTCACCACCACGGGCTCGACGGTGCTCACCGGCCTCGACGGCATGCCGCCCGGGATCCTGGTCTGGCGCTCGATGCTGCAGTGGTACGGCGGCGCCGGCATCATCGTGGTGGCGATCGCGATCCTGCCGATGCTGCAGGTCGGCGGCATGCAGCTGTTCCGCACCGAATCCTCCGACAAGTCCGAGAAGGTGCTGCCGCGCGTCGCCGAGATCTCCAACCGCATCATCATGGTCTACGTGGCCCTCTCGCTCGCCTGCGCGATCGCCTATTTCGCGGCCGGCATGAGCGCGTTCGACGCCGTCAACCACGCGATGACGACGATCTCGACCGGCGGCTTCTCGACCCACGACAACTCGCTCGGCGAGTTCAAGAGCGGGGCCGTCGACTACATCGCCATCGTCTTCATGATCGCCGGCGCGCTGCCGATGCTGCTCTACGTCCGCATGATGGCGGGCGACAGGCTGGCGCTGTTCGGCAACTTCGAGGTCAGGCTGTTCGTCGCGGTCGTGCTCGCCTTCGCGCTGACCTCGGTGCTGCAGCAGCGACTGGAGGGGGTGAACAGCGGCGAGCAGGCCTTCCGCTTCGCCTTGTTCAACGTCACCACCATGATCACGACCACCGGATTCGCGACCACCGACTACGCGCCCTGGGGCGCGACCTCGGACGCGATCTACTTCCTGGTGATGTTCCTCGGCGCCTGCACGGGGTCGACCGCCGGCGGGCTCAAGACGTTCCGGCTCGCGATCGTCGGCGGCACGATCGTGCAGCATCTCAAGCGCACGATCTATCCGCGCGGCGTGTTCCCGGTCCGCTACGGCGGCAAGCCGATCGGCGACGACGTGGCCGCGTCGGTGATGAGCTTCCTGTTCCTCTACCTGCTGACCTTCGTGGTCGTCGCCCTCTCACTCAACGTCATGGGCTACGACTTCAAGACCGCCTATTCGGCCTCGATCGCCTGCCTCGCCAATGTCGGCCCCGGCCTCGGACCGATCGTCGGGCCGGCCGGGAACTTCGCCTCGCTCGACGACGCGGCGCTCTGGCTCCTGGCCTTCGCGATGCTGGTCGGCCGGCTGGAGCTGTTCACGGTCTACGTGCTGCTGCTGCCGCGCTTCTGGGCCCGCTGAGGACGCGCACGTGATCGACCTGCGCCCCATCAACGCCTCGCTCGGAATCCTGGTCACGGCGCTCGGGACCATGATGATCGTGCCCGCGATGGTCAACCTGGTGCACGGCGATCCGAACTGGATCGGCTTCGTCGCGTCCGCCCTGGTCACGGTGTTCATCGGCGCCATGCTGTGGCTCACCGGCCGCCAGGCGGAGCCCGGGCGCCTGTCGATCCGGCAGGCGTTCCTGCTCACCTCGCTCGCCTGGATCGTGCTCTCGGCGTTCGGCGCGATCCCGTTCATGCTGTCGCGGGCCGACCTGAACTTCACGCGCGCCTATTTCGAGGCCATGTCGGGGCTGACCACGACGGGCGCCACGGTGCTGAGCGACCTCGAGATCGTCTCGCCCGGCGTGCTGATGTGGCGCTCGCTGCTGCAGTGGTACGGCGGCGTCGGCGTCATCGTGGTCGCGATCGCGATCCTGCCGGCACTGCAGATCGGCGGCATGCAGCTGTTCCGCACCGAGTTCTCGGAGAAGACCGAGAAGGTGCTGCCGCGGGTCGGGCAGATCGCGAACGGCATCCTCGGCGCCTACATCCTCCTGTCGCTCGCCTGCGCGGGCGCCTATTTCGCGGCCGGCATGTCGACCTTCGACGCCGTCAACCACGCGATGACCACGCTCGCGACCGGCGGCTTCTCGACCCGGGACGCCTCGATCGGCGCCTATGCGAGCCCCGCCATCGAGTACATCGCGATCGCGTTCATGATCGCGGGTGCGCTGCCCATGCTGCTGTTCCTGCGGGCGGCCGGCGGGGACCTGCGCGCGCTCGCGCGCAACACCCAGGTGCGCCTGTTCCTCGCCCTCGTGGTGCTCCTGACCTTCGCCTCGATGGCGCAGCAGCGGCTGTCCGGCATCAATTCGGGCGAGGAATCGTTCCGCTACGCGCTTTTCAACATCACGGCGCTGATCACCACCACGGGCTACTCGGCGACCGACTACACGCACTGGGGGGCGGCCTCGGACGCCCTGTTCTTCTTCGTAATGTTCCTCGGGGCCTGCACGGGCTCGACCGCGGGAGGGCTCAAGACCTTCCGCCTCGCGATCATCGGCGCCGTGATCGTGCAGCATCTCAAGCGCCTCATCTATCCGAACGGCGTGTTCCGGATCCGCTACGGCGGGACGCCGATCGGCGACGACGTGGTCGCCTCGGTGATGAGCTTCCTGTTCCTCTATCTCCTGACCTTCATCGCGGTCGCCGTGGCGCTCGGCGTCATGGGCTACGACACGCTCACGGCGCTCTCGGCGGCGGTCGCCTGCCTCGCCGGCGTCGGCCCGGCGCTCGGCGCGACCGTCGGCCCGGCCGGACACTACGGGCCGCTCAACGACGCCGCGCTCTGGCTCCTGTCCTTCGCGATGCTGGTCGGACGGCTGGAGCTGTTCACGGTGTTCGTGCTGCTGCTGCCGCGCTTCTGGCGTCAATGAGGATCCGCGCTGCGAACGCCGGCTCCGACAGGCGCGGCGCCCGCGCGACGCGGGCCGATGCGTCACACGGGGCTCGCGACCTCGGTCGGGTCGAAGACGTAGGTCCGGCTGCAGAACTCGCAGGTGACCGAGATGACGCCGTTCTCGACCATGTGGTCGCGGTCGTCCTGGGAGAAGCTCTTCAGCATGGCCTCGACATTGTGGCGCGAGCAGGAGCACTGCGCGCGGATGCCGGCGCTGTTGAACACGCGCACCCCGCGCTCGTGGAACAGGCGGTAGAGCAGGCGCTCGGCGGACAGGTCGGGATCGATCAGCTCGAGATCCTCGACGGTGGCGACCAGCGAGCGGCCCTCGACCCAGGCGTCGTCCTCGGCGAGGGCGTGCGGCGCCGTGCCGGCGGGCGCGTCGCCGGGATCGAGGTCGGGCCCGCGCATGCGCTCGGCGGCCTGCGGCAGGAACTGCAGCAGCATGCCGCCCGCGCGCCAGCGATGGGTGTGGCCGCTGCGGCCGGCGCGGAACTCCTCGGCCACCGCGAGGCGGACACGGGTCGGGATCTGCTCGGAGCGCAGGAAATACTCGTGTGCCGCCGCCTCGAGCCCGCCGCCCTCGAGCGGCACGAGGCCCTGGTAGCGGCTCATATGGGTACCCTGGTCGATGGTCATGGCGAGGTGGCCGCGCCCGAGCAGGGCGTCGGCATCGGCCGCGCCGGCCGCGATCGCCTCGCGCACCCGCGACCGGTCGAAGCGCGCGCAGGCGCGCACCCGGTCGGGCGTGACGAAGTCGACCACCAGCATGTAGACGGGCCCGTCGGACTGGGTCTGCAGGATGAAGCGGCCGTCGAACTTGAGCGCCGAGCCGAGCAGCACGCCGAGCACGATCGCCTCGCCGAGCAGCTTGGCGACCGGCGCCGGATAGTCGTGGCCGCTGAGGATCTCGTCCACCGCGGGGCCGAGCCGGGCGACGCGGCCGCGCAGGTCGAGCGCGGCGACCTCGAACGGCAGGATCGTATCGTCCGCGGACACGGCCGCGGGTGCACGAACCGGAATG
Organism: Bradyrhizobiaceae bacterium; assembly: GCA_003105195.1. GTDB lineage: Bacteria > Pseudomonadota > Alphaproteobacteria > Rhizobiales > Xanthobacteraceae > FEB-22. The sequence goes on along the minus strand of PQAH01000030.1, from coordinate 10,661 downwards.
CCTTCGTTCATCGTTGGCTCGCGTCGAAGCACCAAGCCAGGATGCCCTTCTGCGCGTGCAGGCGGTTCTCCGCCTCGTCGAACACGACCGACCGCGGCCCGTCCATCACCTCGTCGGTCACCTCCTCGCCGCGGTGAGCCGGGAGGCAGTGCATGAACACGGCGTCGGGCTTCGCCTTCGCCATCAGCCGGGCGTTGACCTGGTAGGGTTTCAGGAGGTTGTGGCGGCGCTCGCCGTCCCTGTCGCCCATCGACACCCAGGTATCGGTCACGACGCAGTCCGCGCCCGCCACCGCGGCCTCCGGATCGGTGCCGATCACGATGGCGGCGCCGGATTTCCTCGCCCAGGCGGCGAGCCGCTTCCCGGGCGCGAGCTCGGGCGGCGTCGCGACGTTGAGGCGGAACGCGAAGCGCTCGGCCGCGTGCATCCAGGAGGCGAGCACATTGTTGGTGTCGCCGGTCCAGGCCACGGTGCGGCCGCGGATCGACCCCCTGTGCTCCTCGAAGGTCATGATGTCCGCCATGACCTGGCAGGGATGGGAGAGGCGGGTGAGCCCGTTGATCACCGGTACCGTGGCGTGGCGTGCGAGCTCGACGAGGGCGTCGTGGTCGAGGATCCGGATCATGATGGCGTCGACGTAGCGCGAGAGCACGCGCGCGGTGTCGGCGATGGTCTCGCCGCGGCCGAGCTGCATCTCCTGGCCGGTGAGCATGATGGCCTCGCCGCCGAGCTGGCGCATGGCGACGTCGAAGGAGACGCGGGTGCGGGTCGAGGGCTTGTCGAAGATCATCGCCAGCGTCTTGCCGGCAAGCGGCCGGTCGAGGGCGCCACGGCCCTGCTTGAGCCGCTCCTTCATGGCGCGGCTCGCCGCGATCATCCCTTGCAGCTCCGCCGCGGGAATCTCGGTGAGGTCGAGGAAATGGCGCACCATGGTGCGGCCTACCCGACGGCGCCCTGCTCGCGCGGGGCTTCGCGCGCGCGCGCGAGCCGCGCACAGGCGCGGTCGATCATGCCGATCGCCTCGCCGATCTCCTCCTCGCCGACGATCAGCGGCGGCAGCAGCCGCACCACGTTCTCGCCGGCCGCGACGGCGAGCAGCCTCTCGGCGCGCAGCGCCTCGACCAGCTCGCCGTTCGGCACCACGGCGCGCAGGCCGATCAGCAGCCCCTCGCCGCGCACCTCGGCGATCACGGTCGGATGGCGGTCCTTGATCTCGGCCAGGCGCTGCTTCAGCAAGAGCCCGTTGCGGCGCACGCGGTCGAGGAAGCCCGGCGCCAGCATCACGTCGAGCACGGCATTGCCGGCCGCCATGGCGAGCGGGTTGCCGCCGAAGGTGGAGCCGTGGGTCCCGGCCGTCATGCCCTTGGCGGCCGCCGCCGTGGTCAGGCAGGCGCCCATGGGAAAGCCGCCGCCGAGCGCCTTGGCGAGCGCCATGATGTCGGGGGTCACGCCGGTGCGCTGATAGGCGAACAGCTCGCCGGTGCGGCCCATGCCGGTCTGCACCTCGTCGAAGACGAGGAGCAGGCCGTGCTGGTCGCACAGCTCGCGGAGGCTCCTGAGGAAATGCGGCGCCGCCGCGCGCACGCCGCCCTCGCCCTGGATCGGCTCGATCAGGATCGCGGCGGTCTCGGGACCGATCGCCTTCTTGGTCGCTTCGAGGTCGCCGAGCCCCACCTGGTCGAAGCCCTCGACCACGGGCCCGAACCCCTCGAGATATTTCTTCTGTCCGCCGGCCGCCAAGGTCGCGAGCGTGCGCCCGTGGAAGGCGCCCTCATAGGTGATGATGCGGACCCGCTCGGGCCGGCCGTCGACGGCGTGGTACTTGCGCGCGGTCTTGATCGCGCATTCCATCGCCTCGGCGCCCGAATTGGCGAAGAACACGAACTCCGCGAAGCTCGCGGCGCACAGCCGCTCGGCGAGCCGCTCGCCTTCGGGAATGCGGAACAGGTTGGACACATGCAGGATCTTGCGGGCCTGCTCGGCGATCGCCTCGACCAGATGCGGATGCGCGTGCCCGAGGGCGTTGACGGCCACGCCCGAAGTGAAGTCGAGATAGACCTCGCCGTCGGTGGCGCGCAGGCGCGCACCCTCGCCGCTCTCGAAAGCGAGATCCACGCGGGCGAAAGTGGGCATCAGATGGCTGGTCACGGGCGGCTCGCCGAACGGGAAGCGTGTGGCTCAAATGAAATGTGCCGCCTCGCCGGGCGGCACGCGACGATATTCTATGTCTGCAGCCCTCCCTGTCAACTCGCGGCGCGGCGCGCACGAATTCAGGAACCCGTACCGCGGGGCGGACATTACTGTTGAAAACGCCGGGGCACGGGTTCTTGCGGAGTCCCGGGACTCTTGCGCGTGAGTCACGCCATATTGTAGTTTTGCGACAGTTCAGTACGACATCTCGTGCGGCGGACAGTCTCCTTGAGTCAGTTTTCGCGTCGATCGGGCGTCAGCGGCACGGCGGGGCCGTCCTGACGAGGGGATCGGATTCCACGGGAGCGTCCAGACCCGAGTTCGCACGATGGGCAACAAGCAAAAGGAGTAGCCCATGACGTGGACGGATGAGCGCGTCGAGCACCTGAAGAAGCTGTGGTCCGACGGCCTCTCGGCCAGCCAGATCGCGGCGGAGCTCGGCGGCATTACCCGCAACGCCGTGATCGGCAAGGTGCACCGCCTCGGCTTGTCCGGACGGGCGAAGGCCCCTTCCACGGCGGTGCCGCGGCCGCGCAAGCCGCGGGCGAACGCGCCGATGTTCCGCGCCCCCCGCCCCATGATGCGCGGCAACACCGCGCTCGCCGCCCTGCCGGTCTACGAGATCGAGCCGGAGCCCGAGCCGGAGCCGATCGAGAACATCGTCCCGATCGGGCAGCGCTGCACGATCCTGGAGCTGAACGAGGACAAGTGCCGCTGGCCGATCGGCGATCCGGGACAGGCCGACTTCTTCTTCTGCGGCGGCAAGACCGTCACGGGCCTGCCCTATTGCGGCTATCACTCCCGCATCGCCTACCAGCCGGTCGCCGAGCGGCGGCGCGACAAGCGGACGGTGCGCGCCTAGCGGAGCCGTCCCGTCGCCCGGATGCGCAGCGGCATCCGGGCCGCGGTGCGCTCGGCTCCCGGCGTTTCGCTTCGCTCATGCGGGCTGCGGCGCTCGCGGCGTGACGGGTCAGCTCGCGCGGCCGAAGCGCTCGTCGAAGGAATAGCCGGAGCCGCGCACGGTGCGGATCGGATCGGGCGCGCGGCCGCGGTTGAGCGCGCGGCGCAGGCGGCCGACATGCACGTCGACGGTGCGCTCGTCGATATAGACGTCGCGCCCCCAGACCCCGTCGAGCAGCTGCCCGCGGGTGAACACGCGGCCGGGCGACTGCATCAGGAACTCGAGCAGGCGGAACTCGGTCGGGCCGAGATGGATCTCGCGGCCGCTGCGCGCGACACGCTTCGTCTCGCGGTCGAGCAGGATGTCGCCGGCCTCGAGCATGGCGGCGACGCGCTCGGGCCGGGCGCGGCGCAGGAGCGCGCGGATGCGCGCCAGCAGCTCGGGGACCGAGAACGGCTTGACGATGTAGTCGTCGGCGCCGGTCGCGAGCCCGCGCACGCGCTCGCTCTCCTCGCCGCGCGCCGTGAGCATGATGATCGGCAGGCGCTCGGTCTCGGTTCGGGCGCGCAGCCGGCGGCAGAGCTCGATGCCCGACATTCCGGGCAGCATCCAGTCGAGCACCACCAGGTCGGGCGGGGTCTCCTTGAGGCGGATCTCCGCCTCGTCGCCGCGCATCGCGGTCTCGACCTCGTAGCCCTCGGCCGCGAGATTGTAGCGCAGCAGTTCGGTGAGCGGCGCCTCGTCCTCGACGATCAGGATGCGTGCGGCCATCGCGAAGCTCCGTTCACTGCCCCGGGAACGCGACCGTCGCCGACGCCGTGGTGTCGCCCTTCGGGCGCTCGTCGACGAGCGGGTGCCCCTCGACGATGTAGTGGACGGTCTCGGCGATATTGGTGGCGTGGTCGCCCATGCGCTCGATGTTCTTGGCGCAGAACAGGAGGTGGGTGCAGAAGGTGATGTTGCGCGGATCCTCCATCATGTAGGTGAGGAGCTCGCGGAACAGGGAATTGTTCACGGCATCGATCGCCTCGTCGCCGCGCCATACGGCGAGCGCCTTGGCGACGTCGCGGCGCGCATAGGCGTCGAGCACCCTTTTCAGCTGCGCGAGAACCAGGTCCGCCATGTGCTCGACCCCGCGGATCACCTTGTTGTGGGGGTAGAGGTCGCTGCCGAGCGCCACCACGCGCTTGGCGATGTTCTTGGCGAGGTCGCCGACGCGCTCGAGGTCGTTGGAGACGCGCAGCGCGCCGACGATCTCGCGCAGGTCGACCGCCATGGGCTGGCGGCGCGCGATGGTGAGGATCGCCCTCTCCTCGATCTCGCGCTGCAGGCGATCGAGTCCGGCGTCGGCCGTCATCACGCCCTGGGCGAGCTTGCTGTCGCGGCGGGCGAGCGCCGCCACCGAGTCGGCGATCTGCTTTTCGGCGATGCCTCCCATCTCGGCGACCATGCGGGCGAGCTCCTGCAGGTCGGCGTCGAAGGCCTTGATGATGTGTTCGGTCATCGGCGATGATCCTCGAGACTTGCGAATGTCAGCCGAAGCGGCCCGTGATGTAGTCGAGGGTGCGGCGGTCCTTCGGCGTCGTGAAGATGGTTTCGGTCGGACCCTCCTCGACCAGGCTCCCAAGATGGAAGAAGGCCGTGCGCTGCGAGACGCGAGCGGCCTGCTGCATCGAATGGGTCACAATGATGATGGTGAAGTTCTCGCGCAGCTCGTCCATCAGCTCCTCGATCTTCGCGGTCGCGATCGGGTCGAGGGCCGAGCACGGCTCGTCCATCAGGATCACCTCCGGGCTGACCGCGATCGCGCGCGCGATGCACAGGCGCTGCTGCTGCCCGCCGGAGAGGCCGGTGCCGGAGTCGGCCAGGCGGTCCTTCACCTCCTCGTAGAGGCCGGCGCGGCGCAGGCTCGAGACCACGATCTCGTCGAGCTCGCCCTTGGTGCGGGCGAGCCCGTGGATACGCGGCCCGTAGGCGACATTCTCGTAGACCGACTTCGGGAACGGGTTCGGCTTCTGGAACACCATGCCGACCCGGGCGCGCAGCTGCACCACGTCCAGCTCCGGATCGTGGATGTCGTGCCCGTCGATCTCGATCCTGCCCGTCACGCGCGCGACCGGAATCGTGTCGTTCATGCGGTTGAGGCAACGCAGGAAGGTCGACTTGCCGCAGCCCGAGGGACCGATGAGCGCGGTGACGGCACGCTCCGGGATATCGAGATCGACATCGTGCAGGGCATGCTTCTCGCCGTAGTGGACGTTGACCCCGCGGGCGACGACCTTGATCGCGCGATCGGCGGCGGGGCCGCGGTCGGCCGCGGGAACCTCGACATGCACCATGGTATTCATCATCCGATCTCCCGACTCCGACCACGTCACCAGCGGCGCTCGAACCGCTTGCGCAGAACGATCGCGGCGCCGTTCATCACGAACAGGAACAGAAGCAGCACGATGATCGCGGCCGCGGTCTTCGACTGGAAGGCGATCTCGGGCAGGTCCGACCACAGGTAGATCTGGACCGGCAGCGCGGTCGCGGCATCGGTGAGGCCGGTCGGCACCTCGACGATGAAGGCCACCATGCCGATCATCAGGAGCGGCGCGGTCTCGCCGAGCGCGTGCGCCATGCCGATGATGGTGCCGGTCATGATTCCCGGCATCGCCAGCGGCAGCACGTGATGGAAGATCGCCTGCTGGTGCGAGGCCCCGACGCCGAGCGCCGCCTCCTTGATCGAGGGCGGCACGGCCTTGAGGGCCGCGCGGGACGCGATGATGATGGTGGGCAGGACGAGCAGCGCCAGGACCAGCCCGCCGACCAGCGGCGCGGAGCGCGGCAGCCCCGCGTAGTTCAGGAACACCGCGAGCCCGAGCAGGCCGAACACGATCGAGGGCACGGCCGCGAGATTGTTGATGTTCACCTCGATCAGCTCGGTCAGGCGGTTCTTGGGCGCGAACTCCTCGAGATAGATGGCAGCGGCGACGCCGATCGGCAAGCACAGCACCAGGGTGACGAGCAGCATGAGCGCCGAGCCGACCAGGGCGCCGCGAATACCCGCAAGCTCGGGCTCGCGGCTGTCGCCGGAGGTGAAGAAGGCCCAGTTGAAGCGGCGCTGCACCAGCCCTTGCTCGCGCAGGCGCTCGAGCCACGCCACCTCGCGGTCGCTGACCCGGCGGTTCGCCTCGGGGGTCACGTAGCTCACGACCTGCCACGCACCAGGCGCGGCTTCGCCCGCGGAAGCGGGCGGCAGCAGCACGGTTCCCGAGATCTTGCTCCGGCCGACCTCGCTGACCTTGACGAGGCCGCCGTCGATCGCGACCAGCAGGCTCGGCAGGCTCTCGTCGAGCGCTTCATCGCCGCTGCCGGTGGCGCGCGCCTGGAGAGCATCCGCCTGCTGGTCGAGCTCGGCCACGCGGCGCGCGAGCTGCTCGATCTCGGCGTCCTGGTCCTTGATGCGCGACTCGAACGTGGCGACGCGGGTCGGCTCGTTGGCGGCGCGCGCCGCGGCGAGCCCCTGCTGGAGCGCGACGCGGCCCGCCTCCTGGCTTCGCAGGCTCGCGCGAACGCGATCGGCCTCGACGCGCAGCACGCGCGCGCGCTCGGCCAGGACCTGCTTGACGCTTCCGAGCTCCGCGGCGAAGTCCTCGGCCGAGCTCGTCACCGTGACGTCGCCGGTCGTGGCGCTGGCGGCCGCGGTCCCCAGCCCGCCGCGCCGGCGGATCGAGGTGCCGGTGCCCTTGTAATAGAGGTCAGCGTCGTCCGTGAGCAGCGCGGAGAACTTCACGGATTGTCCGACCAGGCCCGGATCCGCCACGACCAGGTCGCGCAAGCGATCCGCCGCCCCGGTCGAGAGGATGCCGTCGAGCTGGCGCCGGCCGGCGCGGTCGCGCACCTCGGGAAAGGCCGCGCGCATCTCGTTCCTCACCAGCGCCTGGAAGTCGCCCGATGCGATCACGGTCGGATCCCGGGTCCCCTGCGGATCGATCTCCGCCGGGTCCACCTTCACGGTCATCTCGAGATAGTGCTGGGTGAAGGCCGGCAGGCCCTTGATCAGGACGTCGCTCAGCACGATCACCAGGAACAGCGCGGTGAGCGCGATCGCGATCAGGCCATAGGCCTTGAAACGCGCCTCCGCGCGGTAGCGCGCCCTGACGCGCGCGCGCGCCGCTTCGCTCTCGAGGTCGAGGGTGCGCATTCCCGGAACGGCGATATCAGTCATACTGCTCGCGATACCGTTTGACGATCTGCAAGGCGATCACGTTGAGCGTGAGCGTGAAGAAGAACAGCACGAAGCCGAGGGCGAAGGCCGCGAGCGTCTTGGCACTGTCGAACTCCTGGTCGCCGACCAGGATGGTCTTGATTTGAACCGTGAAGGTGGTCACGGCCTCGAGCGGGTTGAAGGTGAGGTTCGCGGCGAGCCCCGCCGCCATGACGACGATCATGGTCTCGCCCACGGCACGGCTGATCGCCAGCATGAAGGCCGAGACGATGCCCGCGAAGGCCGCCGGCAGGATCACCTTCTTGACGGTCTCGGACCTGGTCGCGCCCATCGCATAGGAACCGTCGCGCAGCGACTGCGGCACCGCGTTGATGACGTCGTCGGAGAGCGAGGAGATGAAGGGGATGATCATCATTCCCATGACGATGCCGGCGGCGAGCGCGCTCTCGGAGGCGACATTGAGGCCGAGCAGGCCGCCGGAGTCGCGGATCCAGGGGGCGAGGGTCAGGGCCGCGAAGAAACCGAGCACGACGGTCGGGATTCCCGCGAGGATCTCCAGGATCGGCTTGACGATGGCGCGGAACCGCGGCGAGGCATATTCGGCCAGATAGATCGCCGAGAACAGCCCGATCGGGCCCGCGACCAGGATCGCGATTGTGGTGATCAGCAGGGTCCCGGCGACCAGCGGGATGATGCCGAACGCCCCGGAGGAACCGGCCTGGTCGGCGCGGATCGCAGTCTGCGGGCTCCAGTGCAGCCCGAACAGGAATTCGACCGGCGAGACACGCTCGAAGAAGCGCAAGGTCTCGAACAGCACCGAGAACACGATTCCGACCGTGGTCAGCACCGCGACGCTGGCGCAGGCGAACAGCACGACGGTGACGAAGCGCTCGACGTGGTTGCGCGCCCGGAAACGCGCCGAGAGGCTGCGCAAGCCGAAGGCGATCGCGAGCAGGCCGAATGCCAGGCCGCCGGCAATCAGCAGCGCATCCGACCAGGACCGGAGCGATCGGTAGGTTTCGGCGGCGCGCTGCAGGGCCGCGCTCGGCTCGCCCGAGAACCGGCCCGCCGCCACGGCGACGATGTCGCGCAGGACGGCCCCGCGCCGGAGCTCGTCGCCGGCCAGCGCCGGGTCGAAAGCATTGACCGCCTGCGCCTCGGCGAGGCGTTGCGCGAGCGGGACGCCGACGGCGAACACCGCCAGCATCGGCAGGAGGACCGCGATGGCGACGAAGGCGCCGTGATAGGCCGGCCGCGAGTGGAGGGCAGCCTGCGATACCGCGGCGGCGCGTGAGCGGCCGAAATAGTAGCCGGCCGCGACCAGTGACAGGAGGGTTGCGAAGTAGAGGAGCGTCATGGCGCACCCGAGCCGCGTCGCATGCCGGCCTGCGCCGGAGAGTTGGCGGCCGCGCCGTCCGGCGCGGCCGCCCCAGCCGATCAGTTGGTCAGCGGCTCGGCCGACATCGTCTGCATGCCGAGCACCGCCTTGCGCACGTTCTCGGCCTCATTCTTCGGCAGGGTCACGAGGCCCTTCCTGGCGAGATAGCCGTCCTCGCCGATCGCCTTCGGCGAAACGTATTCGGCCGCGAACTTGTCGAGGGCCGGGATCACGCCGACATGCGCCTTCTTGACATAGACGTACATGCGGCGTGCGCCCTTGTACGTACCGGCGGTGATCGCGTCGAACTCGGGCGCGACACCGTCGAGCGCGACGCCGCGCAGCTTCGCGAGGTTCTCCTCGAGGAAGGAGAAGCCGAAGATGCCGAACGCATTGCGGTTCGCCTCGAGCTTGGCGACGATCACGTTGTCGTTCTCGCCGGCCTCCACATAGGCGCCGTCCTCGCGCAGGGTCTTCCAGACCCTGTCGAAAGCCTTGCGGTCGGACTTCTTGAGCGCCGCCAGCGCAGGAATCTGCTCGGCGCCCTTCTCCAGGAACAGCTCATGGAGCGAGTCGCGCGTGCCCGAGGTGGGCGGCGGACCGAGCACCTCGATCTTGATGTTCGGGAGCGACTTGTCGATGTCCGACCAGTTCTTGTGGGGATTGGCGACGAGCTTGCCGTCCGCCCCGGGCACTTCCTTGGCGATCGCCAGGAACAGCTGGCCGAGGGTCAGCTTGATGGCCGGCCCCTGCTTCGACTGCGCCAGAGTGAGGCCGTCGAAGCCGATGTTGATCTCGACGATGTCCTTGACGCCGTTCTTCTGGCAGGCGTCGAACTCGCCCTTCTTCATGCGACGCGAGGCATTGGTGACGTCGGGATGCTCGACGCCGACGCCGGCGCAGAACAGCTTCATGCCGCCGCCCGTGCCGGTGGACTCGACGACGGGAGTCTTGACGTTCGCCGTGCGGCCGAACTGCTCGGCCACGGCCGTGGTGAACGGATAAACCGTCGAGGAGCCGACGATGCGGATCTGGTCACGGGCCTCGGCGGCGCTGGCGGTCAGCAGGCCGGCGGCAACGAGCGCGCCCGCGCTGGCAAGAGTTGTGAGTTTCAAGGCATCTCTCCTTCGGATGGGAGTGGCGGGCGGCCAAATGCCCTCGTCACGTCTTGCGACCGCCACGCTACGGGGCCACTCCCTAGGCGACATGGTTGATGCTTCTATGACGCTTCCGCGAAGCCTGTATGACAGTGTAAACTATTGATTTTGGGAAGTAATTCTCGCGGCTTCGGCGGCCGTGCCTGTGCACAGCGGGAGCCGTACCGCGAAGGTGGCGCCCTGCCCGAGCACGCTCTCGATCGCGAGCCGGCCGCGGTGGCGGTTGAGGATGTGCTTGACCAGCGCGAGGCCGAGGCCGGTGCCGCCCTCGGCGCGGCTGTGCCCTACGTCCACGCGGTAGAAGCGCTCGGTCAGGCGCGGCAGGTGCTCGGCCGCAATCCCGGGACCGTGGTCGCACACGCTGACCACCGCCTCGCGGCCGTCCGGCGTCTGCTCGACCGCGAAGCCGATCTCGACGATCTTGCCGGAGGCCCCGTATTTAAGCGCATTCTCGACCAGGTTCTCGAACACGCGCGTGAGCTCGTCGCGGTCGCCCGGGACCAGAAGCGGCGCGGGCGGGACCGCGATCCGGATCTCGACCTCGCGCTCGCGCGCCAGCATCTGCAGGCTGTCGGCGACCTGGCGCACGACCGGCACCAGGTCGACCGGCGTCTCGGGGTGGAGGTGCTCGTTGAGCTCGACCCGCGAGAGGGAGAGGAGATCGTCGATCAGGCGCGCCATGCGGGTCGCCTGGCTCTTCATGATGCCGAGAAACCGGTCGCGCGCGGCGGCGTCGTCGCGCGCCGGCCCCTGCAGGGTATCGATGAACCCGGAGAGCGAGGCGAGCGGCGTACGCAGCTCGTGGCTCGCGTTGGCGACGAA
>PQAH01000029.1 GCA_003105195.1 Bradyrhizobiaceae bacterium | reverse complement strand
CGTCGAGGTCGGGGGCGAGCTCGACCGCCAGGCCGCCGTGGAAGGCCTGCCAGGCTTCGGTGTGCGGCGGGCGCACGGCCGTGAGCACCGGGACGCCGCGCTCGAGTGCGCGGGCCAGCACCGCGCGCAAGCCGTCGCCCTCGGCTTCCGCCTTGCCGAACTTGTTGAGGAGCAGGAGGTCCGGGCGCGCCGCGATGCGGCGGTCGAGGGGTGCGTCCAGGCGGGTCAGCGCCTGCGGATCGAGCCGGCAGCCCTCCGCGTGCGGCCCGAGGTCCTGCGAGATGCGGGTGCGGGTTCCGTCGGCGAGGTCCGTGAGGTCCATGGCGGCGCAGGGCGTCGGCGCATCGCCGGCGTTCTCCTGGATCACGCCCGCGACGTCGAGGCCCGCGGCCCGCAGCTCATGCGCGACCGTCGCCATGAAGCCGTCGATCGGAAACCCGGATCGGTAGACGACGGCCGCGAGCCGGACGGGCCGGCTCTTCGGATCCAGGCCATGGCTGCGGCGCAGGGATTCCACGCTCATGGCGAGTCGACTACGGCCGCAGTGCCGCCGCGGCCTTGCGTTTGGTCAAGTCCGCGGGCGGGGGCGTTTGATAGGCATCGACCCAAGAATGAACAACCATTCGGAGGATCATCATGCTCAGGGAGATCGGACGATGAGAAGACTGCATCGCCTCGTCGCGGCCGCTTGCGTAGCGTCTGCGGCCTTGTTTGCCCATGAGGCATCGGCCCAGATCAAGGTCGGCGCGGTCCTGTCGGTAACGGGCCCGGCGTCCTTCCTCGGGGACCCGGAGAAGAAGACGCTGGAGATCTACGTCGCGGCCATCAACGCCAAGGGCGGCGTCAACGGCCAGAAGCTCGAGCTCGTCGTCTACGACGACGGCGGCGACGCCAACAAGGCGCGCACCTTCGCGACCCGCCTGGTCGAGGAGGACAAGGTGTTCGCGATGGTCGGGGGCACCACGACCGGCGCCACCATGGCGATGATCCCGGTGTTCGAGGAGGCGCAGATTCCGTTCATCTCGCTCGCCGGGGCCGTGCAGATCGTCGAGCCGGTGCGCAAGTGGGTGTTCAAGACGCCGCACACCGACCGCATGGCCTGCGAGAAGATCTTCGCCGACCTCAAGCGGCGCAACCTGACCCAGATCGCGCTCATCTCGGGCACCGACGCGTTCGGCAAGTCGATGCGCGACCAGTGCGTGGGCGTCGCGCCCAAGGCCGGGATCAAGATCCTGCACGAGGAGAACTACGGCCCGCGCGACAGCGACATGACCCCGCAGCTCACCAACATCAAGGGCAAGGCGGGCGTGCAGGCGGTGGTCAATCCGGGCTTCGGCCAGGGGCCGGCGATCGTGACGCGCAACTACCGCCAGCTCGGCATCGCGGCGCCGCTCTACCAGAGCCACGGCGTCGCCTCGAAGCAGTTCATCGACCTCGCCGGCACGGCGGCGGACGGCGTGCGGCTGCCCGCCGCGGCGCTGCTGGTCGCCAGCAAGCTGCCGGACAGCGACCCGCAGAAGAAGGTGGTCGTCGACTATGCGCGCACCTACCAGGAAAAGACCGGCCAGCCGGTCTCGACCTTCGGCGGTCACGCCTATGACGGGCTGATGATCCTGGTCGGCGCGTTGCAGCGGGCGAAGAGCGCCGACAAAGCCAAGGTGCGCGACGAGATCGAGAAGACCAAGGGCTATGTCGGCACCGGCGGCATCGTGAACATGTCGCCCACCGACCACATGGGCCTCGGCCTCGCAGCGTTCCGCATGCTCGAGATCAAGAACGGCGACTGGACCATGGTCGCCGACTCCGGCTCGTGACGTTCCGGGGCGGATGCAGCGCGTCCGCCCCGATCCGTTCAGCGCCTTCTTCCGGAGCGCCGCCGCCGCGCGTCCCAGCGCGTGCGGCGGCGACGGCTTTCGCGGCCGGGGGCGACGGCCCACGCGGCGCTCTTCTTGATATCGGTCAATGACCTTTTTGCGCAGCGCCAATAGGTATGGCGATGCGTAATTCGCGGCGAGCTTCACCCCGACGATGACCGGTGCCGCGGCTCGCGACGCATCGGCGAGGAAACGACATGAAAGCCAGCCTGAAACCGGATCTCTCGCGCGTCAATCGCGTCACGGTGGACCGCGACCGCACCATCAGCTTCATGGGCCAGGAGGGGCGGGTCTACGGCACGCCCTACCTGGTGCGCGACATCGAGCAGACCTGCCGCGAGCTGCTGCTCGAGCATTCCGACGCCGGCGAGGACTCGGTCGGCATGGACATCGCGGTCAGGCACACGGCGCCGACCCTGCTCGGCATGGCGGCCGAGATCACGGCGACCGTCACCGCGGTCGAGGGCCGCAAGGTGAGCTTCGCGGTGGTGGCGCGCGACGAGCTCGAGGAGATCGGTCGCGGCACGCACACCCGCTTCGTCGTGGACGTCGCCAAGACCCACGAGCGGCTCAAGGCCAAGGCGGCGAAGCGCGCTGCGTCACCGGCCGCATGACGGTGAGCCGCCATGGGCGCGAAGCCGCGGACTGAGCGCACGGTCTCCACCTACTGCTACCAGTGCGTGGCCGGGCCGGACCTGCTGCAGGTCCGCCTCGAGGACGGCGTCGCCACCGAGGTGCGGCCGAACTTCGATGCGGCCGACGTGCATCCGGCCGGCGGCAAGGCCTGCGTCAAGGCGTTCGGCCTGGTGCAGAAGGCCTACAACCCGCACCGCATCCTGCGGCCGATGAAACGCACGAACCCGAAGAAGGGCCGCAACGAGGACCCGGGCTTCGTGCCGATCTCGTGGGACGAGGCGCTCGATCTGATCGCCGCGAAGCTGCAGGCGGCCCGCGCCGCCGGGCTCACCGACGAGGCCGGCTATCCGCGCGTGGCGGCGAGCTTCGGCGGCGGCGGCACGCCCACCGCCTATATGGGCACGCTGCCCGCGTTCCTCGCGGCCTGGGGGCCGGTCGACATGAGCTTCGGCTCCGGCCAGGGCGTGAAGTGCTACCACTCCGAGCATCTCTACGGCGAGCTGTGGCACCGCGCCTTCACGGTCTCGCCCGACACGCCGCTGTGCGAGTACCTGGTCTCGTTCGGTGCCAATGTGGAGGCCTCGGGCGGCGTCTGCGGGGTGAAACGGCACGCGGACGCGCGCAAGCGCGGCATGAAGCGGGTGCAGATCGAGCCGCACCTGTCGGTGACGGGTGCCTGTTCGGCGGAATGGATTCCGATCAAGCCGAAGACCGATGCGGCCTTCATGTTCGCGATGATCCACGTGCTGCTGCACGAGCATGCGCGCGAGTTCCTCGACGGGGTGTTCCTGAAGCGCCACACCTCCTCGCCCTACCTGATCGGGCCGCACGGCTACTTCCTGCGCGATGCCGGGACCCGCAAGCCACTGGTGTGGGATCTCGCCGCCGGACGCGCCGTCGCGTTCGACGTGCCCGGCACCGACCCGGCGCTCGACGGGGAGTTCACGGCGGACGGGATCGAGGTCGGTCCCGACCGCGAGACGTGGTCGCATGCGGGCGTGCGCGTGCGCCCCGCCTTCGCGCATCTCGTCACCCATGTGAAAGACTACTCGCCCGAATGGGCGGCGCCGATCTGCGACGTGCCGGCGGCCACCATCCGCCGCGTCGCCAACGAGTTCCTGGATCACGCGCGCATCGGCGAGACGATCACGATCGAGGGGCGGGAGCTGCCGTTCCGCCCGGTCGCGATCTCGCTCGGCAAGACCGTCAACAACGGTTGGGGCGGCTACGAATGCTGCTGGGCGCGCACGCTGCTCGCCTGCCTGGTCGGCGCGCTCGAGGTGCCGGGAGGCACGCTCGGCACCACCGTGCGGCTCAACCGGCCGGCCGACAATCGCTGGTCGAGCGTCACGCCGGGGCCGGACGGGTTCATGCACTACCCGATGAACCCGACCGAGAAGGAGACCTGGGTATCGCGCCCGCCGGTGCGCAGCGCGCACCGCACGCTGGTGCCGCTGGTCGCCAACTCGGCCTGGAGCCAGGCGCTCGGGCCGACGCATCTCGCCTGGATGATGCAGGGCGAGGACTTCGAGCACCTGCCGCAGGCGACGCCGCCCGATGTCTGGTTCGTCTACCGCACCAATCCGGCGATCTCGTTCTGGGACACCGAGGCGGTGGGCGCCGCCATGGCGCGCTTTCCGTTCGTGGTCTGCTTCGCCTACACGCGCGACGAGACCAATCACGTGGCCGACGTGCTGCTGCCGGACTGCACCGACCTCGAAGGGCTGCAGCTGCTGCGCATCGGCGGCACCAAATATGTCGAGCAGTTCTGGGACCACCAGGGCTTCGCGCTGCGCGACCAGGCGGTGCCCGCGCAGGGCGAGGCGCGCGACTTCACCTGGATCGCGACCGAGCTCGCGCACCGCACCGGCCTGCTCGCGCCCTACAACGAGGCGATCAATCGCGGCGCCGCGGGCATCCGCCTGTCGGGGGAGGGCTACGACTTCTCGCTCGCGCCCGCGCAGGCCCACGGCGTCGAGGAGATCTGGGACGCGGTCTGCCGCGCCGCCTCCGCCGAGCTGACGGACGGGGCGGAATCGCAGGGCCTCGCCTGGTTCCGGGAGCACGGCTTCCGCGTGAAGCCGTTTCCGCGGCTGCAGTGGTACCTCTATCCGCGCGTGGTCGAGCAGGGCCTGCGCTTCGAGCTGCCCTACCAGGAGCGCCTCACCCGCATCGGCCACGAGCTCGGCCATCGCCTGCACGAGCAGGGGATCACGTGGTGGGACCGCCAGCTCGAGGAGTACGAGCCGCTGCCGAAATGGCGCGACCTCGCGGGGCTGTGGGAGGACGCGCTCGCCCGGCATTTCAGCGTGCGCATCGAGGACTATCCGTTCTGGCTCATCACGGCGCGCAGCATGCAGTATTCCTGGGGCGGCAATGTCGGCCTGCAGATGATCCGCGAGGTCGCCGACAATGTCGCGGGCCACGGCAGCGTGGTCATGAATGCGGCCGCGGCGGCGCGCCTCGGCATCGGTGACGGCGATCTCGTCGAGGTGCGCTCGCCGCTCAACCACACGCAGGGCCGGGTCATGGTGTGCGAGGGCATCCGCCCCGACACGCTGCTGATGATCGGCCAGTTCGACCACTGGGCGACGCCCTTCGCCAAGGACCTCGGCGCACCCAGCATGAACGCGCTCGTGCCGATGATGCTCGAGCTCACCGACGCGACCGGCTCGAGCGCCGACCTCGTCAAGGTGAAGATCACGCCGATGGGACGCGCCGCATGACACGCTGGGCGATGGTCGCGGACCTGGAGCGCTGCGTCGGCTGCCAGACCTGCACGGCGGCCTGCAAGCACGCGAACGCGACCTCGCCGGCGGTGCAGTGGCGCAAGGTGCTCGACATCGAGGCCGGCAGCTATCCGGAGGTGAGCCGCACCTTCGTGCCGGTCGGGTGCCAGCATTGCGCCGATCCGCCGTGCCTCGACGTCTGTCCCTCGACGGCGACGCGCAAGCGCGCCGACGGCATCGTCACCATCGACTACGACATCTGCATCGGCTGCGCCTATTGCGCGGTCGCCTGCCCCTATCAGGCGCGCTTCAAGGTGGATGCGCCGCGCTTCGCCTATGGCGAGGTCGCGACCCGCAACGAGGTCGAGCGGTTCGACCCGGACCGGCTCGGCGTGGCGCAGAAATGCACCTTCTGCGTCGAGCGCATCGATGCCGGCCTCGCCGGCGGCCTGGTGCCGGGCATGGACCCGGCCGCGACGCCCGCCTGCGCCAATGCCTGCATCGCGAGCGCCCTGCATTTCGGCGACCTCGACGATCCGGAGAGCAACGTCTCGCGGCTGCTGCGCGAGCAGCGGCACTTCCGCATGCACGAGGAGCTCGGCACCGGCCCGGGCTTCTACTATCTCTACGCGGACCGCACGAGCGATCCGGCGCCGGAGGCGGCTGCCGACCCGGCGTCGCAGACGCCCGCGCCGACCCGCGCGAAGGGGATCGCGCCCGCGCTGCAGAGCCACTGGGACTGGCGCGCGGCCGGCAACTTCATGGGCGGCGGCGCCGGCACCGGGCTGCTCGTGGCTTTCGGGCTCGCGAGCCTGGTCGCGATGCCGCATCGGCTGATCGGCTTGGCCGCGCTCGCCCTCGTGGCGACGGGGCTGTTCCTGGTCTGGCTGGAGATCGGGCGGCCGTGGCGGTTTCTCAACGTGCTGCGGCATCCGCAGCGCTCCTGGATGACCCGGGAGGCGCTGGTGGCGGCGTTCCTGTTTCCGCTCGGCGCGCTCGGGCTGTGGTACGGCCACCCGGCGCTCGTGGGGGCGGCGGCCATCACGGGCCTCGGCTTCCTCTACTGCCAGGCGCGGATCCTCACGGCGGCGCGCGGCATCCCGGCCTGGCGCGTGCCGGCGATCGTGCCGCTGATCGTGAGCACCGGCCTCGCCGAGGGGGCCGGGCTGTTCCTCGCGCTCGGCGCCCTGCTGCAGCCGCCGGCAGCGGCGACAACCCTGGTGGCAGGCGCCCTGTTGGCGCTGGTCGTGCTGCGCGCGCTCGCCTGGCTCGGCTACCGCGCCGCGCTCGCGCGCGACGGCGCGCCGACCGCCACCCTCGACGCGCTCGGACGCGTCAGCCCCTGGCTGTGGCTGCCCGGCACGGCGCTGCCGGTCCCGATCCTCGCGGCCGGCCTGGTCACGGCCGACTTTGTCCCCTGGCTCTGGCTCGGCGGGCTCGCGGCCTTCGCGGCCGGCTGGGTCCTGAAGCTCGTCCTGATCACGCGTGCGGCCTTCAACCAGGGCTTCGCGCTCGCGCACACCCCCGCGCGCGGAGCCGGTCCCGCCGGGCCGCCCGTCAAGCCCGGTTGGACCTTCCGTCCCGCCGCTGTCGTACCGCACTGAAAAAGGGGGCCAGCATGAGCCAGCAACGCGCCGTCCGCGACGACCGACCCTTCATGTTCGAGCCGGAGGTCGAGACCACGCCGCGCGACGCCCTGTCGGCGCTGCAGCTCGCCCGCCTCAGGCGCACGCTCGGCCAAGCCTATGCCAATGTCCCGCACTACCGGCGCAAGTTCGAGGCGGCCGGCGTGTCGCCGGACGACCTCCATTCGCTCGCCGATATCCGCCGCTTCCCCTTCACGATGAAGACGGACCTGCGCGACAACTATCCGTTCGGCCTGTTCGCGGTGCCGCGCGAGCAGGTGGTGCGGCTGCACGCCTCCTCGGGCACCACCGGCAAGCCGACCGTGGTCGGTTACACGCGCGGCGACCTCGACCGCTGGGCCGACCTCATGGCGCGCTCGCTCGCCTGCATCGGCGCGATGCCGGGCGACATCGTGCACAATGCCTATGGCTACGGGCTGTTCACGGGCGGGCTCGGCGCGCATGCCGGGGCCGAGCGGCTCGGCTGCACGGTGGTGCCGATGTCGGGGGGCGGCACCGAGCGGCAGGTGGCGCTGATGCGCGACTTCGGCGCGCAGGTGCTGTGCGCGACGCCGTCCTACGCGCTCAACATCGCGGAGGTCGCCGAGGGGATGGGGGTCGATCTGCGCGGCTCGCCGCTGCGCTGCGGGGTGTTCGGCGCCGAGCCCTGGAGCGAGGGCATGCGCCACGACCTGGAGCAGCGGCTCGGCATCAAGGCGGTCGACATCTACGGCCTCTCCGAGATCATGGGACCGGGCGTCGCCTGCGAGTGCCACGTCGCGCAGAACGGCCTGCACGGCTGGGAGGACCATTTCCTGTTCGAGATCGTCGATCCGGAAACCCTCGAGCCGCTGCGGTTCGGCGAGGCGGGCGAGCTCGTGATCACGACGCTCACCAAGGACGCGCTGCCGATGATCCGCTACCGCACGCGCGACATCACCCGGCTCGACGATACGCCCTGCGCCTGCGGGCGCACCCATGTGCGGATAATGCGCGTCACCGGCCGCGACGACGACATGATGATCATCCGCGGCGTCAACGTGTATCCCTCGCAGGTCGAGGCCGTGCTGGTGGGCTTCCCGGGGCTCTCGCCGCACTATCAGATCGTGCTGAGGCGCGAGGGCGCGCTCGACGCCATGACCGTGGAGGTGGAGCTCGCGCCCGAGGCGGCCGGCCCGGAAAGCGCGCGCGCCCGCAAGGCCACCGAGGTGCGCCACCACATCAAGTCGCTGATCGGCGTGACCTGCACGGTCGAGGTGAAGGGCCCGGGCGAGGTGCCGCGCTCGCAGGGCAAGGCCGTGCGCGTGCGCGACCTGCGCAAGCAGGCGGGGTGACGGGGCAGGGCGGATCAGTCCTGCTGCGCCAGAGGAAATTTCTCGGCGTCATCGCGGCCAAGCGAGCGCGCCGGGATGACGCCGAGCATGTTCTTCCGAACAGCCGACCCTTGCTACGATCTGCGCAGTCAATCCTGCGCGACGGGGGCGTCCGGGTCCTCGGACCAGTTCTCCGACGGCTCGCGGTGGCGGCGCAGGAGGCGGCGCACGAGGTCGACGTGCTCGTTCTCCTCCTCGACGAACTCGGCCGCCATCTTGCGCACCGCCTCGTCGGTCGCGGTCTTGAGGATGTGGTCGAAGAAGGCGAGCGCGCGCTGCTCGCCGGCGAGCGCGAGCTGCAGGGCGTGCCACGGGGTCATCTTGTAATGCGCCTCCGCGAGGTCGGCCGATTCGGGGCTCTCGCCCGATCGCCACGGATCGATCTCGCGCGCGCGTGCCGCGACGTCGAGATCGCCCGCCATGCGGCGGATCTCCTCGGCGTGGATGCCTTCGGCCCGGGCGAGGTCGCGGAAGACCGCGGCGAGCTCGGCGTTGTTGAACGTCTCCATCTGCGCGGCGAGCGCCTGATAGCGCTCGACGGCATCCGCCTCGATGCGCCAGGCGACCGCGAGCAGGTCGGGGAGGGAGGTGATCTCGGGCGTCGCCTGGGTCACAGCACGAACTCCGTCTCGAGCGCGGTGAGGTCGGCATCGGCGCGGCCGAACGGCGGCTGGAACGGCCGGCGCTCGCCGCGGTAGAGCACGCCGATGTTGAAGCCGTCGTCGGTCATCAGCCGGCGCGCGGCCCGCGCGGCGTCGTCGGTGGCCTCGACGGGGGCCGGGCGCACCATGGATTTCCATTCCTTCTCGTCGGGCCGGAACGTCACGCAGGGGCTCAGGATCTCGATGAAGGAGAAGCCCGGATGGCGGATCGCCTCGACCAGGATGTCGGCGGTCTCGTTGGGCGAGCCCGAGAAGGCGCGGGCGACGAAGTTGGCGCCGGAGGCGAGCGCGATCACCAGCGGATGGAACGGGCGCACGCCGGTGCCGCCCGGCGAGAGCGCGGTGTCGAAGTCCGGCTCGGTGGTGGGCGAGGGCTGGCCCTTGGTCATGCCGTAGACGCGGTTGTCCATGACCACGTACGTCATGTCGATGTTGCGCCGGCACGCATGCAGGAAGTGATTGCCGCCGATCGAGTAGCCGTCGCCGTCGCCGCTCGCCACCACCACGGTGAGGTCCGGCCGCGTCACCTTGAGGCCGGCGGCGAGCGCCAGCGAGCGGCCGTGCACGCCGTGGAAGCCGTAGCAGTTGGTGTAGGCGGGGATGCGCGAGGAGCAGCCGATGCCGGAGATCACCGCGATCTTCTCGGGCGGCAGGCCGAGCGCCGCGAAGGCGCGGGTGAACGACATCAGCACGTGATAGTCGCCGCAGCCCGGGCACCAGACCGGCTGGACGTCGGACTTGTAGTCGCCCGGCTTGCAGGCGAGGCGCATCTCGGCGGTGGACATCAGGCCCTCCATTCCAACACGGTGCGATGGATTTCGCCGGGGGAGATCGGCAGGGGTCCGGGGCGGTTGAGGACGCGGACCTCGCCCGGAAGGTCGTAGTGCGCCCGCAGATAATGGTGGAACTGGGCGCTATGGGTCTGCTCGACCACGAGCAGGCGCTTCGCTCCGTCGAGGGCGGCGGCGAACTCGTCGGGCCGCGTCGGATAGAGCAGGCGCGGCGCGACCAGGCGCGCGGCCACCCCGTCCTTGCGCGCCCGCGCGAGGCCCTCGCGCACGGCGCCGGTGAGGGAGCCCCAGGTGAGGACCGCGAGGTCGCCGTCGCCCTCGATGGTCGCCCAGTGGTCGCCATAGGCGAAGCGCGCGAGCTTGTCGCGCCGCTTGTCGAGCTGGGCCAGATGGTCCTCGGCGCGGCTGGTCGGGATGCCGCGTTCCGTATGGGTGAGCCCGTCGGCCGTGTACTGGCCGTTGGGCGTGCCCGGAATCGCCATGGCCGAGACGCCGTCGCCGGCGAGGGCGTAGCGCTTGTAAGGTGCCGCGATCTCGGTCGCCCGGCGGCGCTGGCCGATGAAGGCGACGTCGGCGGGCCGCGCGATCGCGGCGCGCGACTGGCCCATGAACTGGTCGGACAGCACGATGGCCGGGGCCTGCAGGGCCTCGGCCAGATAGGCCGCCCACTGGGTCGTGAACAGGCAGTCGCCGACCGATTGAGGCGCCAGCACCAGGTGCGGCGCGTCGCCGTGGAAGCCGTAGACCGCGATGTTGAGGTCGGCCTGCTCGGACTTGGTCGGGATGCCGGTGGAGGGACCGCCGCGCATCACGTCGACCACGACGATCGGCACCTCGGCGGCGGTGGCGAGCCCGAGCGCCTCGATCATCAGCGAGAGGCCGGGGCCCGAGGTGGCGGTGAGGGAAGGCGTGCCGCCGAACGAGGCGCCGATGATCATGTTGATGGAGGCGAGCTCGTCCTCGGCCTGCAGCAGCACCCCGCCGGCCTTGACCAGGTTCGGGGCGAGCCATTCCAGGATCTCGGTCGCCGGCGTGATCGGGTAGGCGGCCGCGAATCGCACGCCGCCGCGGATGGCGCCGAGGCCGGTCGCCTCGTTGCCGGTCACCAGCCAGCGCTTCCCGGCGATCTCCCCGGGCGGCGCCAGCCGGACCGGCAGCGCCAATTCCCGCGCCGCGTCGATGCCGGCGCGGAGCGCGGTCCGGCTCGCCGCGATCGCGGCCGCGCCCTTCTCGGCGAGACGCCGCTCCAGCACCGTCGCCATGGCGTCCTCGGAGAGGCCGAGGAGCTGCATGGCAATGCCGAGGGCGATCATGTTGGCGCGGCCCTCGGGCAGCGCCTTGGCGGTCTCCTTCATCGGCACGTTGATCAGGCGCGCGCCGGAGGCCGCGATACTCGCCGGCGGCTCGCCGCCGCGCGGATCGCCGATCACCAGGCTGTCGGGGCCGAGCCGGATCTCGGCGTCGAACCGGCTGGCGTTGAGCCAGTCGATCGCGATCAGCAGGTCGAAGCGGTCGGAGAGGCATTCGACCGGATGGGTGGCCAGGCGGACGAGCGCCGCCGCCTCGCCGCCGCGGATCTGCGGGCCGACCGTGCGGGTGAGGATCCCGTGCCAGCCCGCGAGGCTGGCGGCTTCCAGGACGAAGTTGCCGGTCGTCAGGGCGCCGGCGCCCCCGCTTCCCACGATCGCCACCGAGACGCTGGTGGTTTCCCGCATCGGCTTCTCGCGCATGGCTCGGCTCCCGGCTCTCGCGGGCCCCGCGGCACGGCCGCAGCCGCCCCGGAGCTAAAAACAGCATTCCAGTACTAAATTACGATTTTTTGCATTTCCTTGCTCTAAATCAAGGCAGGGTGGGTGGGGTCGACGCAGATGATCATAGCACAACAGGTTCGCCGGCTTCGGCACGGCGGACAACCGAGGGAACGCGCATGAGCGAGCATCCGGTTCGGTGGATGATGACCGGCAAGGGCGAGCCGCTGGTGCCGGTGGCGTTCGAGGCGGGACCGCCCGGGCCCGACGAGGTGGTCGTCGAGATCGCGGGCTGCGGCGTCTGCCATACCGACCTCGGTTACTACTACGACGGCGTGCGCACCAAGCACGCGCTCCCGCTCACGCTCGGGCACGAGATCAGCGGCCACGTGATCGCGGCCGGCTCCAACGCGGTGTGGTGGACCGACCGCGCCGTGATCGTGCCGGCCGTGATCCCGTGCGGGACCTGCGACGCCTGCCGGCGCGGCAAGGCGACGATCTGTCCGAATCAGAAGATGCCCGGCAACGACATCCATGGCGGCTTCGCGACCCACATCGTGGTGCCGGCGCACGGGCTGTGCGCGGTCGACGAGGCGCGGCTCAATGCGGTCGGCATCGATCTCGCCGACCTCTCGGTGATCGCCGACGCGGTCACGACGCCCTACCAGGCGGTGACCCAGGCGGGAGTGCGCGAGGGCGACCTGGTCGTGGTCAACGGCGTCGGCGGGGTCGGCGGCTACGCGGCGCAGATCGCACATGCGCTCGGCGGCGTCGTGGTCGCGGTCGACGTCAGCGCCGACAAGCTCGCCGCGATCGCGGGGCAGGAGGCGGACCTCACCCTGAACGCGCGCGAGCTCGGTCCGCGCGAGCTCAAGGCCGCAATCCAGGCCTTCGCCAAGGAGCGCGGCCTGCGCCAGACCGAATGGATCATCCTCGAATGCTCGGGGACGCGGGCCGGGCAGGAGACCGCCTTCGGCCTGATCAATCACGGCGCGACGCTTTGCGTCGTCGGCTTCACCATGGACAAGGTCGAGGTACGCCTCTCGAACCTGATGGCGTTCCATGCACGCGCCATCGGCAACTGGGGTTGCCCGCCCGACCTCTACCCGGCGGCCCTCGAGCTGGTGCTCAACGGGCGCGTGAAGGTCACGCCGTTCGTCGAGAAGCATCCCCTGAGCGAGATCAACCGGGTCTTCGAGGCCGCGCATGCCGGAACGCTGAAGCGCCGGGCCGTGCTCGTGCCCTGACACATGCACCGAACACGTCGACGAGGAGCAAAGTCATGAACAAGGTCGCACGCATCGAGCCCCGCAGCGTCGAGGCCAAGGACCACGAGCTCGTTCCCGAGACCGTGCGCGAGACCGTCTCGAACGGTGTGCGCTACGAGAAGCGGCCCGTGAAGGACTGGGACGGGCGGCCGGTCGCGGGGCTCTACAGCGCCTGGATCACGCTCGACAACCAGGCGCAGTTCAACTCCTACACCACCGACATGGTGAAGGGGGTGATTCTCGCGTTCCGCGCGGCGAGCGCGGCGCGCGACGTGGTCGCGGTGGTGTTCACGGGCGCCGGCGACAAGGCCTTCTGCACCGGCGGCAACACCAAGGAATATGCCGAGTACTACGCGGGCAATCCGCAGGAATACCGCTCCTACATGCGGCTCTTCAACGACATGGTCTCGGCGATCCTCGCCTGCGACAAGCCCGTGGTCTGCCGCGTCAACGGCATGCGCATCGGCGGCGGACAGGAGATCGGAATGGCCTGCGACTTCTCCCTCGCGCAGGACCTGGCCCGTTTCGGTCAAGCGGGCCCGAAGCACGGCTCGGCTCCGATCGGCGGCGCCACGGACTTCCTCCCCGTCGTCATCGGAGCCGAGCGTGCCATGGCGGCCTGCGTGCTGTGCGAGCCGTTCTCGGCGCACGAGGCCTATTTCATGGGCATGCTGACCGACGTCGTCCCGGCGCTCAAGGTCGACGGCAAGTTCGTCGCCAACCCGCTGGTCGAGACCGGCCGCACCGTCGACGAGTACGGGCGCTTCGTGTTCGGCAAGCCGAAGACCGGCGAGGCGCTCAAGGAGGGCCAGGCGCTGATGAAGCGCGGGACGGTGGACCTCTCCCTGCTCGACGAGAAGGTGGAGGCGCTCTGCACCAAGCTTCTCTACACCTTCCCGGACTGCACGACGAAGACGGTCGAGGAGCTGCGCAAGCCGAAGCTCGACGCCTGGAATCGCAACAAGGAGAACTCGCGCGCCTGGCTCGCGCTCAACATGATGACCGAGGCCCGCGCCGGCTTCCGCGCCTTCAACGAGGGAACGCGCGAGAGCGGCCGCGAGGTGGATTTCATCGCGCTGCGCCGCGCGCTCGCCGCGAACACGCCGTGGAGCGACGACCTCACCGAATCGATCCAGCCGCGGGTCCGCGCGTCATGACTTCGCCGCTCAAGGTCTGGCGCGAGGCGGACGGGCGTCTCCTGCGCCTGCGACTCGCGCGGCCGAAAGCCAATCTCGTCGACGCGCCCATGATCGCGGCGCTCGACCGGGCGCTGGCCGAGCACCTCGACCATCCCGACCTCGGCGCCGTGCTGCTCGATGCGGAGGGCCCGCACTTCAGCTTCGGCGCCAGCGTCGAGGAGCACATGCCCGACCAGTGTGCGGCCATGCTGCACGCCCTGCACGCCCTGGTTCTGCGCATGGTCGAATCGCGCGTGCCGCTGCTCGCCGCGGTGCAGGGCCAATGCCTCGGCGGCGGCCTCGAGGTGGCGCTCGCCTGCCACCTGATGTTCGTCGCCCCGGATGCCAAGCTCGGCCAGCCCGAGATGAAGCTCGGGGTGTTCGCGCCGGCCGCCTCCTGCCTCCTGCCGGAGCTGGTCGGGCCGACGCGGGCCCTCGACCTCCTGGTCTCGGGTCGCACGATCGCGGGGAACGAAGCGGTCGCCATGGGCCTCGCGCTCGCGACCGCGGCCGACCCGGAGGGGGCGGCGCTCGCCTATTTCGCGGAACACCTCGCACCCAAGAGCGCGAGCTCGCTGCGCTTCGCGGTCACGGCCGCGCGGTTCGATCACGCGCAGCGGGTGCGGGCCAAGATCGAAGCCGTGGAACGCATGTATCTCAACGAGCTGATGAAGACGCATGACGCGGTGGAAGGCCTGACGGCCTTCATCGAGAAGAGGGCGGCGCAATGGCAGCATCACTGAACGGCCACTCCAACGGTTCGGGCCACGGCAACGGGTCGGCCTCCTCGGCCGGAGCCGGCACCGCCGACATCGTCGCGCGCGCGCAGGCGCTGTTCGACGACCTCTCCTTCACGGCCGCGCGTGCCTGGAAGGACGCGGGGCCGGACCGCAAGGTGGTCGGCTACATGCCGATCTACGTGCCGCGCGAGGTCATCCACGCGGCCGGCTTCCTGCCGCTCGGCATCCTCGGCGGCGGCGACCAGCTCGAGGTGATCCACGGCGACGCCTACTACCAGAGCTACATCTGCCGCATTCCCCGCTCGACCATCGAGCTCGGCGTTTCGGGACGACTCGATTTCGTGGACGGCATGCTGTTCCCGTCGATCTGCGACGTGATCCGCAACCTTT
The DNA here is from genome assembly GCA_003105195.1 of Bradyrhizobiaceae bacterium. Classification (GTDB taxonomy): domain Bacteria; phylum Pseudomonadota; class Alphaproteobacteria; order Rhizobiales; family Xanthobacteraceae; genus FEB-22. Next base: position 30,359 of record PQAH01000029.1, on the reverse strand, counting down.
CGGGCATGTGGAAGACCATGTTCCCGAACGTCTACGTGCGCTATTTCGACGTGCCGCAGAACTACCGCGACGACATCGGCGGCAACTACTACGTCAACGAGCTCTCCGAGCTGATGCACGACCTCGGGACGCTGCGCGGGCGCCCGATCACCGACGAGGAGCTGCGCGCCTCGATCGCGGTCTACAACGAGAACCGCCGGCTGGTGCGCGCGCTCTACGACTTCCGCGCCGAGCGCCCCTGGCAGGTGCCGGCCGCGGAGGCCTACCTGATCCTGCGCGCCGGCCTGGTCCTGCCGGTGGAGGAGCACACCGCGCTGATCCGCGAGTATCTCGCGGCGGCCGGGGCCGAGGAGCGGCCGAAGCGCGACAACTGCCGCGTGGTGGTCACCGGCCTGTTCTGCGAGCAGCCGCCGCTCAACCTCATCAAGTCGCTCGAGCTCGCCGGCTGCTACGTGGTGGACGACGACCTGCTGCTGGTGACCCGCTGGCTCACCGAGGACGTGCCGCTCGAGGGCAACCCGCTGCAGAATCTGGCGCTCGCCTTCCTGCACCATTCGGAGTCCACGGCCGCCAAATACGAGCCGAACCTGAAGGAGAAGGGGCAGCACCTGGTGCGCGCCGTCAAGCGCTCCGGCGCCGAGGGCGTGATCTTCGCCTCGCCGAGCTTCTGCGATCCGGCGCTGCTCGACCGGCCGATGCTGCAGCACGTGCTCAAGGACGCGGGCATCCCGTACATCGCGTTCAAGTATGCGGAAAACTCCGGCCAGATGCAGCCGATCCGGGAGCAGGCCGGAACCTTTGCGGACTCGATCAAGCTATGGAGCGGAACATGACGACGATCGTCACGCCGAAGGCGGCCCCCGCCAAGGAAGTCGTCAAGGACGACTCCATGGTGAAGCAGAAGGAGATGATGGCGGCCCACTACGACCGCCTGACGAGCGCGTCCGAGACCGGCGCCAAGGTGGTGTCCACCTTCGTGCCGGGCAACCTCAACGAGCTCATCATGTGCTTCGACCTCCTCAACAATCTGCCCGAGGTCAACGCGATCCAGAGCGGACTGCGGCGCCAGAGCGGCGCCTACGTGCTGGAGGCCGAGAAGATCGGCCATTCCGAGGACGTCTGCACCTACGTGAAGTCCGACGTCGGCATGATGGCCAAGGGCAATATCGGGCCGAACGGCAAGAAGCTGCCGAACCCGGACGCGCTGCTGCTCTCCTACACGGGCTGCTTCACCTTCATGAAGTGGTTCGAGCTGCTGCGCGAGCAGTACAAGTGCGAGACCATCATGCTGCACACGCCCTACATGGGCGACGGCAAGATCACGCCGAACATGGTCGAGTACATGGTCAAGCAGATCAAGGAGGAGGTGATCCCCAAGCTGGAGCGCATCTCGGGCGTCAAGTTCGACATCGACCGGCTGCGCGAGTACCTCAAGAAATCCGCGAAGGCCGAGGACGACCTCGTCCACGTGCTGAAGACCGCCAAGAACAAGCCGTCGCCGATCGACGCCTATTTCGGCGGCATCTACTATATCGGCCCGATCTTCGGCGCGTTCCGCGGCACCGAGGACGCGATCGACTACTACCGCTTCCTGCGCGCCGAATGCGAGGCACGGCTCGCCGAGGGCAAGGGTCCGGTCACGCCCGACGGCGACATGGGCAAGGAGCGCTATCGCCTGGTTGTCGAGGGGCCGCCCAACTATACGAACTTCCGCCAGTTCTGGAAGATGTTCTACGACGAGGGCGCGGTCGTGGTGGCCTCGAGCTACACCAAGGTCGGCGGCGTCTACGATCTCGGCTTCCGCCACGATCCCGACAAGCCGCTGGAGACTCTGGCCGAGTACTGCCTCGGCGTCTACACCAACCGCAGCCTGCCGATGCGCATCGAGATGCTGGCGAACTACATCGACGAGTACCAGGCGGACGGACTGCTGATCAACTCGATCAAGAGCTGCAACAGCTTCTCGGCGGGCCAGCTCCTGATCATGCGCGAGGTGGAGAAGCGCACCGGCAAGCCGGCGGCCTTCGTGGAGTCCGACCTGGTCGACCCGCGCTACTTCTCGGCCGCCAACATCAAGAACCGCCTGGAGAGCTACTTCCAGATGATCGAGCAGCGCCGCGCCGGCGGGCGCGCGGCAGCCTGAGGAGAGCGGCATGAAAACCTTCGTCGGCATCGATCTCGGCTCGACCACAACCAAGGCGATTCTCCTCGACGAAAACCGCGACGTGATCGGCCGCGGCATCACCAACTCGCGCTCCAACTACGCGACGGCCGCGCGCGTCGCGAGCGAGGAGGCGCGCGTGGACGGGCGCTTCACGCTGTTCCGCCGCGCGCTCACGGAGGCCGAGGGGATCAGCGTCCGGCTCGACGATTTCCTCGGGGCGCTGGAGCGCGCCTTCCGCCTCGAGCAGTTCCTCGAGCAGCTCGACGACCTGCAGCAGACCTGCATCGGCCTGGTGCAAGGCGACCGCTTCGCGGGGCGGGAGTCCGGCGTGAAGGAGGCGCTGGCCGAGGTGTTCACGCGCCTGCGCGCCGAGGCGCCGGAGCTCTATGCGCCGGGCGCCAAGCGCAAGTCGGACTTCTTCCGCGACATCGCGGGCTCGCGCTATCACACCCAGGCCGAGGAAGTGGCGCGCGACGCGAGCCTTCCTTATGAGCTGCTCTTGAACGTCTACGACAAGTCGATCATCGACGTGGAGAACCGTCCGCCGGCGGGCGGCCTGAGCGAGAAGTTCCGCCGCGCGCTCGCCCGCGTTCTCGAGGCGGATCCGCAGCTGCAGTCGGCGCGGGGCGACGTCCTCCCGGTGATCGAGCGCACGCTGGCGGTCGATCTCGAGGAGACCTACCTGGTCGGCACCGGCTACGGCCGGGTGACGCTGCCCTTCTCGAAGGAGCACATCCGTTCGGAGATCCTCTGCCACGGGCTCGGCGCCCACATGATGTATCCGAGCACCCGCACGGTGCTCGACATCGGCGGCCAGGACACCAAGGGCATCCAGGTCGATGCCCAGGGAATCGTGGTGAACTTCCAGATGAACGACCGCTGCGCGGCCGGCTGCGGGCGCTATCTCGGCTACATCGCGGACGAGATGAACATGGGCCTGCACGAGCTCGGGCCGCTCGCCATGAAGTCGGATCGGCCGGCGCGCATCAACTCGACCTGCACGGTGTTCGCGGGCGCCGAGCTGCGCGACCGGCTCTCGCTCGGCGAGAAGCGCGAGGACATCCTGGCCGGGCTGCACCGCGCCATCATCCTGCGGGCGATCTCGATCATCTCCCGCTCGGGCGGCGTCACCGACGAGTTCACCTTCACCGGCGGCGTCGCCAAGAACGAGGCGGCGGTGCGGGAGCTGCGCAAGCTCATCAAGGAGAACTACGGGGAGGTGACCATCAACATCAATCCGGAGTCGATCTACACCGGCGCCCTCGGGGCGGCGGAGTTCGCGCGCCGGGCCCATTCCGGTCAGATCCAGGGAGTCGAGCCATGACGATCGCGGCGGGAATCGACGTCGGCACGGGCGCCGTCAAGGCGGCACTGTTCCGGGTGGACGGCAGTGAGACGGAATGGCTGTCGCGCGCGACGCTGCGCATTCGCCAGCGCGATCCGATGGAGCTCGCCCGCGTCATCTACGACCAGGTCCTCGCCGACGCGGGCGTCGCCGAGAAGGACGTGGACTATGTCGCGACCACCGGCGAGGGCGAGGGCGTGCCGTTCCACACCGGTCACTTCTACTCGATGACGACCCATGGGCGGGGCGCGATCTATCTCGATCCGGAGTCGCGGTCGGCGCTCGACGTCGGGGCGCTGCACGGGCGCGCCATCGCGATCGACGAGCGCGGCAAGGTGCTGAGCTACAAGATGACCAGCCAGTGCGCCTCCGGCTCCGGGCAGTTCCTCGAGAACATCGCGCGCTATCTCGGCATCGCCCAGGACGAGATCGGGATGCTGTCGCGGCAGGCCGACGATCCCGAGGTGGTGAGCAGCATCTGTGCGGTGCTGGCCGAGACCGACGTCATCAACATGGTCTCGCGCGGCATCACGGCGCCCAACATCCTCAAGGGCATCCACCTGTCGATGGCGGGGCGGCTCTCGAAGCTGCTCAAGTCGATCGGCGCGAACTCGGGCGTCGTGATGATGACGGGTGGCCTCGCGCTCGACAAGGGCCTGGTCGCGGCGCTGGAAGAGGACATCGCCAAGATGAAGGACATGAAGGCGGTGGTGCGCAGCCACCCGGATGCGATCTACGCCGGTGCGATCGGCGCCGCGCTCTGGGGCGCCTATCGGTTCGAGAAGCTCGCCGCGCTCGGCAAGCTGCCCAGCGCGGCCTGAGGGCAAGGAGGGAACAATGGCGCTGATGATCATCGAGGGCTGCACCGCGTGCGATGCCTGCGAGCCCGTGTGTCCCAACAAGGCGATCACCGCGGGCGATCCGCTCTACGTGATCGATCCGATGAAGTGCACCGAATGTGTCGGCGCGGAGGACGAGCCGCAATGCAAGCTCGTCTGCCCGGCCGACTGCATCGTGCCCAATCCGGACTGGGTCGAGGGACAGGACGACCTCCTCGCCAAGTACCAGCAACTGCACGCGTGACCGCCATGACCTTCTCGAACCGCGTCAGCCAGGTCCTGCACGAGGAGCACCGCGCCACCGTGGCGCTGATGGAGAGACTGGAGAATCTCATGGCGCGGCACCAGCGCGGCCTGCCCGACGTGGCCGACCGCGCGGTCGCGCAGCTCCTGTCCGAGCTCGCGATCGCGGTGGAAGCGGACGTCGAGCACCATTTCGGCTTCGAGGAGAAGCGCCTGTTCGCCTTCCTCGAGGAAATGGGCGACGCCGCCATCGGCGCGCATCTCACGGACGAGCACGAGGCGATCCGGCCGGTCGGCAGGCGCGTCGCGGCGCTCGCGCGCGAGGCCGCCGCCGGCGGCTTCGACGCGGCGCGCTGGGAGGAGTTCCGCCGGCTCGGCCAGGAGCTGTGCGAGCGCATGCTGATGCACGTGCAGAAGGAAGAGATGGCGCTGCTGCCGCTCCTCGACGAGGCCATGGATGCCGAGACCGAGGCGCGCCTGCACCAGGAATATCTCGAGAGCGCATGAGGTCGCCATGGACACCGCAGCCGGCTTTTCCGACCAGGGGGTGCGCGAGCTCGGCGTCGCCGATCTCGCGCGCGTCAGCGACATCGACCGCGCCTTGAGCGGTCGCGCGCGGCGCCATTTCTTCGAAAAGCGGCTCGCCGTCGCCGCACGACGGCCCGAGGACTACGTGCATCTCGGCATCGCGCGCGGCGGCGCATTGCGCGGCTTCGTGATGGCGCACGTGCTGCGCGGCGAGTTCGGCCGCGCACAGGCGGTCGGGGTGCTCGACGCGCTCGGGGTGGAACCGCAGAGCCAGGAACGCGGCATCGGCCAGGCGCTGCTGCACGAGCTCGCGGCGGTGCTGCGCCGCAAGGGCGTGGACACGCTGCAGTCGGAGGCCGCCTGGACCGACCACGACCTGATGCGGTTCCTCGATGCCGCCGGGTTCGAGCTGGCGTCGCGGTTCGCGTTGGAGCGGTCGGCGACGGAGCCGCTCGCCGAGTCGATCGAAGAGGTTTGACCCGAAGAGGTTTGCCATGGCCAAGGGCGTGGAGAAGTCGAGCGGCGTTCCCCGGCGGGTCGGCGAGGCGCGGGAGGTGAACTACGGCGGGCCGGCGGCGCCGGATTTCGGTCCGCTCGCACGCGACCGCATCCCGGTGCGCGCGATGACCGAAAAGGACCTGCAGGCGCTGATCGTGATCGACAGCCGGATCATGGGGCGCGACCGCTCCGGCTATTTTGCGCGCAAGCTGGAGGAGGCCCTGCAGGAGAGCGACGTGCGCGTCTCGCTGGTCGCCGAGCGCGACGGCGGGCCGGTCGGCTTCATCATGGCGCGTGTCGATCTCGGCGAGTTCGGCCGCATCGAGTCCGTGGCCGTCATGGATACGATCGGCGTCGATCCGGACTATCGCGACCAGGGGATCGGCCGCGCGCTGTTGTCGCAGCTGCTGGTCAACCTGGCGACGCTGCGGATCGAGCGCATCCGCACCGAGGTCGACTGGCAGGACCGCGACCTCGCGGGTTTCCTCGACCATTGCGGCTTTCGGCCCTCGCAGCGGCTCTGCTTCGACCTGCCGCTGAGCTGACTTTCACGGGTCGCGCACGGCGACGCGCCGGGCGACGCCGGCCATGAACCACCCATAGGCGAGCGCGCCGGCGAGCCCCGCCGCGCTGCCGAGCCGGACCAGCCAAACGGCGTCTCCCGCGATGCCGGCCGCGACCAGCGTGAGCGCCAGCACGTGGCAGGCCGCATGCAGCTTGAGCGGCTGCGACCCGGCGATCTCGGACATCAGCGGCCCGCCGGCGGCGGATCGTCCCATGTGCATGGACGCAAGGAACGGGACGATGCGCTGCAGGATGCCGAGCAGGAAGGTGAGCAGCCAGCCGCCGATCAGAAGGAAGCCGAACAGGGTCGCTCCGTTCGGGCCGGCGAGGCCGTAGAGCGCCGCGAGACCGACGATCAGGGTCAGCGCCAGCAGGGCCCAGGCGAGCCGGATCAGGACGAAGGAGAGGCCGAGCCGCTTGCGCATGCCGCCCGCGAGCGCCTGCTGCATCAGCCGGATGTGCAGGGCGGCCGCCGCGAGGCCGAGCAGGGCCGCGGCGGCGAGAACCTCGCGGCTGTCGGCGAGGGCGCCGGCGCTGCCGAGCGCGACCGCCAGCACTGCGAGGACGAAGCCCAGGCGCGACGTCGTCTTGGCGGGCGCCGCCGAGAGCGCGAACATCGGCACCAGGACGTGGCTGAAGCCGAGCACCAGCAGGCCCATGAAGCCGAAGCCGCCCAGGAGCATGTGCGCGAGCGCCGCGGCGGAATGGTCCGGCAGCCAGCCGGTCTCGTAGTTGAGCGAGAGGGCGAGGCCGAGGCCGACGACCGCGACCAGCGCGGCGAGGGCGGCCCAGCCATAGGCCGCGACCACCGGCAGCGACCCGGCGCGGCGCAGGTTGTCGGCCGTGACGGCGGCGAACAGCAGCAGCCCGGCGGTGGTCGCGAGCGCGGCCGCAACCAGCAGGGCGGTCGATACCGCCGCCATGGCGAGGACGAGGCCGACCAGGCCCGGCACCACCAGCCAGAAGGTGAGCTTCAGCGGCCACACCGCGACGAGCGCGCGCCGCGTCGCCACCGGCAGTAGCTGCGCCGAGGCGCCGATCGCGGCGGTGGTGAGGACGCCGAGGGTCAGCAGGTGGACGGCCGCGAGCGCCGGCCCGAGGCCGCCGCGGAAGCTCGTCGCCTGGCCGGCCGCGAGCAGCAGCGCAAGCCACATCAGAACGTGCAGGACCGTGCAGGCCACGAAGAACCGGAACGGGATGTCGGCCGGCAGCAGCCGGCTCTTGGCGCCCGCGAGGAAGCTCGCGGCGATGCTCATGGCCGCAGCCGCACGAGGCGGAGCTGCACGTCGCCGCAGGCGCCGCCGCAGCTGCTCTCCACGATTTCGTGCGCCCAGCCGCGGTCGTCGAGCTCCGGGTAGAGGAAGATCGGCTCGCGATCGAGGTGGGCGATCAGGGCGCAGTCGACCTGGTCGGAATCGATCAGGGTGAGGATCGCGACCATCGGCTCCGGCGGCTCCAGGCCGCGGACGTCGATGTGGATCGCGTCCGGCGTGCGCCAGACGCGCTCGCCTTTCTCGCACCCCATGCAGCTCATGGCGCGGTCTCCTGCGGCAAGGGCGTTTGGTCGCCGCCGCTCGGGTCGCGGCGGATCCCATTGCGATATTCTTATTACGATATTTTAGTACCAGAATGCTCCTATCCGCGCTATCCTGCAATGCGGAATTGTCCGCAAGGATAACCGATTCCATCCGCCGGCGGCGGGCCCCGGGATATGCGCGTGACCGACACACCGATCAGGATTCGGCGCGTCAAGGCGTCCGACGTGGCCAAGGTCATCGCCCTCGATGCCAGGGTCACCGGCCTGCCGAAGTCCACCTATTGGCGCGACCTGTTCGCCCGCTTCGGCCGGCGCCGCCTCGCCGAGCGCTTCTTCCTCGTGGCCGAGCCCGACGCCGCGGCGGCACGGACGCCGCTGCTCGGCTTCATCATCGGCGAGGTGCGGGCCTGGGAGTTCGGCTCCGCCCCTTGCGGCTGGGTGTTCGGCCTCGCGGTCGATCCGGACCGGCGTCTGGAGGGGGTGGGCGAGAAGCTGTTCGAGGCGATCTCGGCCGAGTTCCGCAAGGCCGGCATGGACAAGATGCGCACCATGGTGGCGCGCGACAACCTGCTGCCGCTGCGCTTCTTCCGCGGCGAAGGGATGATGGCGGGACCCTACATCCAGCTCGAGAAGGACCTCGAATGAGCCGCGCGGGGGTCCCATGAAGCTGCAGGTCTCCAGCCAGCTCGCGATCTTCGCGGTGCTCGAGCTCTCGGCCGCGCCCGAGCGCCAGCTCTCGGTCGCCGAGATCGGCGAGAAATACGGCATCTCCAGCCACCACCTCGCCAAGGTCATGCACGTGCTCGGCCGCGCCGGCGTGGTGCGGGCGGTGCGCGGCGCGCACGGCGGCTACCAGTTCAGCGGAAATCCGCGGCGCGTCACGCTGCTCGACGTGATCCAGCTGTTCGAGCCGCTCGGCGCCGACGGCGAGACGCTCGTCGGCGAGGCGACCGAAGAGGGACGCGCGCTGCGCCGCGTGCTCGGCGAGGTCGACGACATCGCCCGCGCGACGCTCGGCTCGATCACGCTCGCGACCATGCACAAGATCGTGGAGCGCAAGCCGCCCGCGAGGCCGGAGCGGAAGGCCGCCCACGCCGGCCGGCGCTGACGCGGGCGCAACCTCGCAGACGCCGCAGGGTGGGTTGATCCCACCGCGTCACAAGTCGCGATCGGGACCACAAACTCCGCGTCATCCCGGCCGAGCGAAGCGAGAGCCGGGATGATGCCGCAGTTGACCGTGACGCGGCAGGATCAACCCGCCCTACGATTCGGAGTTCTTGACGCAGGTTAAGTCGCCCTTGCGGGCCTGCGCGTATGTTCAATCGATGCGCGACCATCGAAGGGGCACGCCATGAGCCTTGCCGTCGAGACCACCGCGGCGCCGGCCGCCGCGTCGCTGAAGGATGCGAGCTTCGCCTGGGACGACCCGCTCGACCTCGAGGGGGAGCTCGGCGAGGAAGAGCGTCTGGTGCGCGATACGGCCCAGGCCTATGCGCAGGACCGGCTGATGCCGCGCGTGACGGCGGCGTTCCGGGAGGAGAGCTTCGACCGCGCGATCATGCGCGAGATGGGCGAGCTCGGGCTGCTCGGGCCGACCATCCCCGAGCTCTATGGCGGGGCCGGCCTCGGCTACGTCGCCTACGGCCTGATCGCGCGCGAGGTCGAACGCGTCGATTCCGGCTACCGCTCGGCGATGTCGGTGCAGTCCTCCCTGGTGATGCATCCGATCTACGCCTATGGCAGCGAGGCGCAGCGCGCACGCTACCTGCCCGCGCTCGCGCGTGGGGATCTCGTCGGCTGCTTCGGCCTCACCGAGCCCGACCACGGCTCGGATCCGGGCTCGATGACGACCCGGGCGGACCGCGTGCCGGGGGGCTACCGCCTGACCGGCGCCAAGATGTGGATCACCAACGCGCCGATCGCGGACGTCGCGATCGTCTGGGCGAAGCTCGACGGCGTCATCCGCGGCTTCATCGTCGAGCGCGGCGTCAAGGGTTTCGAGACGCCGCAGATCCACGGCAAGCTGTCGCTGCGCGCTTCGGTGACCGGCGAGATCGTCCTCGACGGCGCCGTGGTGCCGGAGGACGCGCTGCTGCCGAACGTCCGCGGCCTGTCGGGCCCGTTCGGCTGCCTCAACAACGCACGCTACGGCATCGCCTGGGGCGCGCTCGGCGCGGCCGAGTTCTGCTGGCACCGCGCCCGCCAATACGTGCTCGAGCGCCGCCAGTTCGGCCGCCCGCTCGCCGCCAACCAGCTCGTCCAGAGGAAACTCGCCGACATGCAGACCGAGATCGCGCTCGGCCTGCACGCGACGCTGCGCCTTGGCCGCCTGCTCGAGGCCGGCACGGCGGCGCCGCCCGCGATCTCGATGCTCAAGCGCAACAATTGCGGCAAGGCGCTCGACATCGCGCGTGTGGCGCGTGACATGCACGGCGGCAACGGCATCTCCGAAGAGTACCACGTCATGCGCGTGCTGATGAACCTCGAGACCGTGAACACCTACGAGGGCACCCACGATGTGCACGCGCTGATCCTCGGCCGCGCCATGACGGGGCTGCAGGCGTTCTTCTGACGTCGACGCGCCGGCGTCGAAGTCGTGCCGACTTGATCTTGGTCAGGAACGGCACGGCGGGCGCGTGATACGCGTTCGAAAAAATAGCATTCCTGTACTGAAATGCACGTTACAGCCGTCTGCGGGCGAAAGAGGATCCAGCCATGCAGAGCCATACGGTCGAGATCGATGCCGGCACGGAGCCGGCGACCCTGCGGTTCGCGGCGCGCTTCAACGTCGCGGTTCCGTTCATCGATCGGCACCTCGCCGAAGGTCGCGGCGCCAAGATCGCGATCCACACGCGCGAGCGCGACGTCAGCTATGCGGAGCTCGCCGCGGACGTGAACCGCGCGGCGCGTGCGCTCGCGCGCCTCGGGCTGCGGGCCGGCGACCGCGTGCTGATGGTCGTGAAGGACTGTCCGGCTTTCTTCCACGTGTTCTTCGGCGCGATCAAGGCCGGCTTCGTGCCGGTGCCGCTGAACACGCTGCTGCGGTCATCGAGCTACCGCTACATGATCGAGGACTCGGGCGCGGCCGCGCTGATCTACTCGCCCGAGTTCGCGAGCGAAGTCGAGCCCGCGCTGCGCGAGAGCGGTCCAGCATTGCGGCATGCGCTGGGCACGGAAGGCGACGGCGGCTTCGCCGCGCTGCAGGCGCGCGAGGCGGCGGACTTCGAGGCCGTGCCGGCGCGCGCCGAGGACGACTGCTTCTGGCTCTACTCGTCGGGATCGACCGGGCAGCCGAAGGCCGCCGTGCACCGCCATCGCGACATGGTGGTCACGAGCCAGCGCTACGGCGTCGAGACGCTCGGCCTCGGCGAGGACGACATCTGCTATTCCGAGGCGAAGCTGTTCTTCGCCTACGGCCTCGGCAACAACATGACCTTTCCGCTCTGGATCGGCGGCACCGCCGTGCTCAATGAGGAGCGGCCGGGACCGGCGTCGAGCTTCCCGCTGATCGCACGGTTCCGTCCGACCGCCTATTTCGGCGTCCCGACGCTCTACGCGGCCTACCTGCAGGAGTTCGCGCACGGCAAGCCGGATCTCTCCTCGATCCGCCGCTGCGTATCGGCCGGCGAGGCGCTGCCGGCCGAGATCCTGCGGCGCTGGCACGTTGAGACCGGACTCTGGATCCTTGACGGCATCGGCTCGACCGAGGCGCTGCACATCTTCATCGCCAACCGGCCGGGCGACGTGACGCCCGGCGCGAGCGGGCGGCTCGTCGCCGGCTACCGGGCGCGCATCCTCGACGAAGCGGGCCGCGAGGTCGCGGACGGCGAGAGCGGGCGGCTGGTGATCTCGGGAGAGTCCACCGCGCGCTGCTACTGGCGCAATCCCGAGCGCACCGCGACCACGATGGTCGGCGCATGGCTGGACACCGGCGACACCTATCGCCGCGACGCGCAGGGCCGCTACTACTACTGCGGACGCAGCGACGACATGCTCAAGGTCGGCGGCATCTGGTGCTCGCCGTTCGAGATCGAGTCGAAGCTCGTGGAGCACCCGGCGGTGCTCGAGGCCGCGGTGGTCGGCCGCGCCGACGCGGACGAGCTGGTCAAGCCGGAAGCCTTCATCGTGCTCAAGAGCGGCCAGGCGGGCGACGACGCGCTCGCGTCCGACCTGCTGCGGCTGTGCCGCGAAGGGCTCGCGCCCTACAAGTATCCGCGCTGGATCAACTTCGTCGGTGAGCTGCCGAAGACGGCCACCGGCAAGATCCAGCGCTTCCTGCTGCGCCAGCCGCAGTCCACCCCCGTCAGCGTCGATTCACCGAAGACAGCCCAATCGAGATAACGGGGGAAAATGACCATGCGCCTTTCACGTCGCCGTCTGCTGCAGGCCTCGGGTGCCGTCGCGGCCACCGGACTCGTTCCGTCGCGTTTCGCCATCGGCCAGTCCGCCAAGGTGCGGGTCGGGCTGCTGCTGCCCTATAGCGGCACCTATGCGGCGCTCGGCCACAACATCACGGACTCGATGAAGCTCGCCTTCGCGGCGGCCGGCAACAAGCTCGGCGGGCGGGAGATCGAGCTGGTCCAAGTCGATTCGGAAGCCGATCCCGCCAAGGCGCCGGCCAATACCAACAAGCTGATCGTCGGCGAGAAGGTGGATTTCATCACCGGCCCGGTCCATTCCGGCGTCGCCATGGCGATGGTGAAGATCGCCCGCGAGGAGGGGACGATCGCAATCGTCTCCAACGCCGGCGCCAATGCGGTGACGCGCGAGATGTGCGGGCCGAACGTCTTCCGCACCTCGTTCAGCAACTGGCAGGTGTGCCAGCCGATGGGCGCCGAGATGGCGCGGCGCAACCTCAAGCGCGTGGTCTCGGTCACCTGGAACTATGCGGCCGGCAAGGAGATGATCGGCGCCTTCCGGGAAGGCTTCGAGAAGGCGGGCGGTACGGTCGTCAAGGAGATCCTGGTGCCGTTCCCGAACGTCGAGTTCCAGGCGAACCTGACCGAGGTCGCGGCCCTCAAGCCGGACGCGGTCTATGCCTTCTTTGCGGGCGCGGGCGCCGTGAAGTTCGTGAAGGACTACGCGGATTCCGGGCTCAAGGCGCGCATCCCGCTCTACGGCGCGGGCTTCCTCACCGATGGCACGCTGCGCGCGCAGGGCGCAGCGGCGGAAGGCGTGCTCACGACGCTGCACTACGCCGACAGCCTCGACACGCCGCAGAACCGCAGCTTCCGCGAGGCCTTCAAGAAGGCGACCACGCGCGACGCCGACGTCTATGCGGTGCAGGGCTATGACACGGCGCAGCTCCTGATCCAGGCCATGGACAAGGTGAAGGGCGACACCAAGGCCGGCAAGGCGCTGATCGCCGCCATGGAGGCCGTGCAGTTCGACAGCCCGCGCGGCCGCTGGACCTTCTCCAAGTCGCACAATCCCGTGCAGGACATCTACCTGCGCGAGGTGAGGAACGGCGACAATGCCGTGATCGGCATCGCGCAGAAGGCGGTCGCCGATCCGGCCAAGGGCTGCGGCATCGCCTGACGATCGCCATGGATCCGGCCGCCTTCGCGATCCAGCTCCTCAACGGCGTCCAGTACGGCTTCCTGCTGTTCCTGGTCGCCGCCGGGCTGACGCTGATCTTCGGGATCCTCGGCGTCATCAACCTGGCGCACGGGTCCTTCTACATGATCGGCGCCTATTTCGCGTACTGGCTCACCGCGAGGACCGGCAGCTTTCCGCTCGCCCTGGTCCTCGCGCTGCCGGTGGCCGCTCTGCTCGGATGGGCCGTGGAACGCTTCGCGATCTCGTTCCTCTACGCGCGCGACCACCTGCACCAGGTGCTGCTCACCTACGGCCTGATCCTGATCTTCAACGAGCTGCAGCGTATCGTCTGGGGCAACGACGTGCACGGCGTGCCGCTTCCCGACGCGCTCGCCGGGACGCTCGCGCTCACCGAGCTGCAGTCCTATCCGGTCTACCGGCTCGTGGTGTCGGGGCTCTGCGTCGCGGTCGCGCTCGGCATGTACGCGGTGATCCACACGACCAGGCTCGGCATGACGATCCGGGCCGGCGCCAGCAACCGCGAGATGGTGCAGCTGCTCGGCATCGACGTGAAGCGGCTGTTCGCGATCGTGTTCAGCGCCGGGGCGGCGCTCACTGCGCTCGCCGGCATGCTCTCGGCACCGATCAACTCGGTCTATCCCGGCATGGGCGAGAGCATCCTGATCATCTCCTTCGTGGTCGTGGTGATCGGAGGCATCGGCTCGATCAAGGGCGCCTTCCTCGGCGCCATGCTGATCGGGCTCGCCGACACCTTCGGCAAGGTGCTGCTGCCGGACCAGGCCGGAATGGTGGTCTACGGGCTGATGGCGGCGGTGCTGCTGTGGCGGCCGCGCGGGCTGTTCGGGGCGGGGAGCGCCTAGATGCTGCGGTTGCCGCGCCCGATCCTGGTCCTGCTGCTGGTCGCGGTCGCGGCGATCGCCGTCGTTCCGCTCGTCGGCGAGCGTTTCCACGTCCAGCTCGTCACCCAGATGATGGTGCTCGCGATCTTCGCCATGAGCCTCGACCTGCTGGTCGGCTTCACGGGGCTCGTGAGCTTCGGCCACGCCGCCTTCTACGGCCTCGCCGGCTATGCGCTCGCGATCCTGACCCGCGATGCCGGCCTCACCTCCATGGCCGTCACCCTGCCGCTCACGCTCGTGGCCTGCGGCCTCGCGGCGCTCGCGATCGGCGCGCTCGCGATCCGCACGGCGGGGATCTACTTCATCATGGTGACGCTCGCCTTCGCGCAGATGGTCTACTTCTTCTTCAACGACGCGCGCGACTACGGCGGGTCCGACGGCCTCGCGATCTACACCAAGCCGCAGCTCGCCTTCGGCGAGACCATGCTGCTCTCGCTGCAGAACCGCACCACCTTCTTCTACGTGACCCTCGCGGCCCTGGTCGCGACCTTCTGCTTCCTGCGGGCGCTGCTGCGCTCCCCCTTCGGCCACGTGATCACGGCGATCTGCGTCAACGAGGCGCGCACCCGGGCGCTCGGCTTCCCGGTCGCGCGCTACAAGCTCGCGAGCTTCGTCATCGCGGGCGTGCTCGCGGGGCTCGCCGGCTATCTCGGCGCCGCACAGTTCGGCATCGTCAACCCGGCGCATCTCGGCTGGCGCGAATCCGGCCGCGCCCTGATGGTCGTCATCCTGGGCGGCACCGGCACCCTGTTCGGACCCGCGCTCGGCGCCTTCGTATTCCTGCTCCTGGAGGACGTGCTCTCGGGCCTGACCGAGCATTGGCTGCTGCTGATGGGCGGTTTCGTGATCGCCGTGGTGCTGCTGCTGCCCAACGGTATCGCGGGCGCGCTGCTGCGCGTCGCGCGGGTGCCGCCGTCGGCGGGGGAGGGCGCGCGCTCGCGCCCCGACGCCCCGGCGCTCAGGGTGGTCGCGTCGAACGATGCGCCGATCCTGGAAACCGAGGGGCTCGGCAAGCGCTTCGCGGGCCTGGTCGCGGTGAACTACGTGTCGCTGAGCTTCGCCTCGGGCAAGGTGCACGCCGTGATCGGCCCGAACGGGGCCGGCAAGACCACCTTCATCAACCTGCTCTCGGGCGAGCTGCCGCCGACCACCGGGAGCATCCGCTTCAAGGGGAAGGACATCACGGGCTTCTCGCCCGATGCCCGTTCGCGTCTCGGCATCGGCAGGAGCTTCCAGATCACCAACCTCTATCCCTCGCTCTCCTGCCTGCAGAACTGCTGGGTCGCGGCCCAGTCGCGGCAGTCGAGCTCGATGCGCTTCTTCCGCGCGGCGGCGCGGCTCGACGACGTGCGTGCCCGCGCGGAGTGCGCGCTCACGCGCTGCGGGCTCGCCGAGCGCAGCGACGATCTCGCCTCGACGCTCAGCCACGGCGAGCGCCGCCGGCTCGAGATCGCGATGGTGCTCGCCACGGAGCCCGAGCTGCTGCTCCTGGACGAGCCGCTCGCAGGCCTCGGCGCCCAGGAGAGCCGCGAGGTCGTGGAGCTGCTGGCGGGGCTCGCGCGCGACCATACGCTGATCCTGATCGAGCACGACATGGACGCCGTGTTCGCGATCGCCGACACGCTCACGGTTCTGGTGAACGGGGAGGTGATCGCGACCGGCCCGGTGCAGCAGGTGCGCTCCGATCCGGCCGTGCAGCAGGCCTATCTCGGGCACGAGGAGGCGGCCGCATGAGCGCGGAGGCCATCCTGGAGGTGGCGGGCCTGCACGCCTGCTACGGCACCAGTCACGTGCTGCACGGCGTCGACCTCGCGGTCGCGCGCGGCGAGGTCGTGAGCCTGATGGGCCGCAACGGTATGGGCAAGACCACGACGTTGCGCACGATCTTCGGGCTGCTGCGCCCGCGCGCCGGCACGGTGCGGATCCACGGGCGCGAGGCGACCGGGGCGCCGCCGCACAAGGTCTCGCGCGACGGGCTCGCCATGGTGCCGGAGGGGCGGGGCATCTTCCCGAACCTGACGGTGCGCGAGAATCTGGTGATGGCGGCGCGTCCGGGGCGCGACGGCGGCACCGCCTGGACGCTCGATCGCGTGCTGGCGCTGTTCCCGCGGCTCGCCGAGCGCCAGCGCAACATGGGGTGCCAGCTCTCGGGCGGCGAGCAGCAGATGCTCGCGATCGGCCGCGCGCTGATGACCAATCCGGACCTGTTGATCCTGGACGAGGCGACCGAAGGCTTGGCGCCGCTGATCCGGCGCGAGATCTGGGAGATCCTGGTGCGCCTCAAGGCGGCGGGGGTCGCGGCGCTGATCGTCGACAAGGATATATCCGCGCTCGCCGCGGTCGCGGACCGCTGCGTCGTCCTCGCCAAGGGGTGCGTGGTCTACGCCGGCACGCCGGCGGCGCTGGCGGCGGACCGCGAGGTCATGCTGCGTCATCTCGGCGTGTGACGGTGCACGCGCAAACCCGAAAGGAGCCCCGCATGTCCGCCGAAGTCCTGATGCCCCCCGACTGGGCCCCGCCGGTCGGCTACAGCAACGGAATCGTCGTCCCGGCCGGCCGCATCGTGTTCATTGCGGGCCAGGTGGGCTGGGACGCGCAGCAGAAGTTCCAGAGCGAGGAGCTTGCTCCGCAGTTCGAGCAGGCGCTCGCGAACATTCTCGCCGTGCTGGCGCAGGCGGGAGGGGGACCGCAGCACATCTGCCGCATCACGGCCTTCTGCATCGACAAGCCCGCCTACCTGAAGGCCCGGCCGGAGATCGGCCGCACTTGGCGCCGGCTGATGGGGGCGCATTACCCTGCCATGAGCATGATCTTCGTCGCCGACCTGCTCGACACGCCCGGCAAGATCGAGCTCGAGGCGACCGCCGTGATCCCGCCGGGATAGGGCGGGCTGGCGAGCGTCACCCGCCGATCCATGCTCGCGGCGACCCGGCCGGAGGATTGCTCTCGTCCGCCGACGCGGCCGCGACTTGTGACGCAGCAGGACTGAGCCGCCCTACGAAGCGGCGAGGCTCGCGACCAGGCGGCGGGCGAGGCCGGCGGCGGCGAGTCGGCGATACTGCGCGGAGGCTACGGTGGTGCGCATCGGCTGCACCTGCTTCTGCACCAGCCGCTCGATCTCGTGCAGCGCCTTCTCGTCGACGGGCCGGCCGATCAGCGCGTCGGTGCCGGCGAGCACGATGGGCCGCGAGTTGGTGCCGGTGAGCGCAATGCGCAGCCGCTGCGCGACGCCGTCGGCGACGGAAAGCGCGACCGCGACGCCGGCCAGCGGATAGTCGATGGCGCCGCGCACCCGCACCTTGCCGTAGGCGGAAGGCGCCGGATCCGGCGGCAGCAGCACGGTCGCGACCAGCTCGTCCGGCGCCAGGGCGAGATGGGCGCGCCCGTCCTCGACATAGAGCTCGGCCAGCGGACAGCGGCGGCGACCCGCGGCGCCCACGATCTCGACCTCGGCGCCGAGCGCGAGCAGCGCCGGCGCGAGGTCGCCCGTGAAGGCGGCATGACAGCGCTGGCCCTGGGGGGCCACGTGGCAGATGTCGCCGCGATGCTTGAGGCAATATCCGTTCGCCTGCCGCCACCATTCGCTCTGGTTGTAGTAGACGCAGCGCGTATCGAGGCAGAGATTGCCGCCGACCGTGCCGAGCGCGCGATGGCCGGGGCCGGCCACCGCGGTTGCGGCTTCGCCGACCGCGCGATAGCGCTCGGCGATCAGCGGCAGGCGCGCGAGCGCGCCGAGCTTGACGCCGGCCCCGATCCGCAACCCCGCCAGCGTCGCCTTGACACAGGTGAGCTCCTCGATGCCGGAGAGGTCGATCAGCTGCGCGGCGCCGTCGATGCCGTGCCGCATGTTGACGAGCAGGTCGGTCCCGCCCGCGACGTAGCGGCTCTGCGGATGATCGCGGCGCGCCGCGACCGCGGATTCGACGTCGGCAGGCCGCACCAGCGCGAAATCTGACAAGGTCATGACGCCCTCCGGGCTTCGAGCCGCTCGCGCCGGCGCCGCTCGACGATCGCTTCCATCACGCGGTCGGGCGTCAGCGGCAGCTCGTCGATGTCGATGCCGATCGCGTTCGCGATGGCGTTGGCGAGCGCCGGCGGGAATCCCGCGAGCGCGCCCTCGCTCGCCTCCTTGGCGCCGAACGGCCCGTTCGGGTCGTGGCTCTCGACCAGGTGCACCTCGATCGGCGGCGACTCGGCGATGGTCGGCACGCGATATTCGAGCAGGCTCGCATGCAGCGGCAGGCCCTCGATGTAGCGGGTCTCCTCGCACAGGGCCTGGCCCATGCCCATCCAGACCGAACCTTCGACCTGGCCCTCGACCGCGAGCGCGTTGATGGCATGGCCGCAGTCGAGCGCGACCCAGACCTTGTCCACGGTGACGAGACCGGTCGCCTCGTCGACGCTCACCTCGACGACCTGGGCGGCATAGCTGAAGCCCATGGTCGATCCGACCGCGCCGCCGCGATGCTTGCCGCCCTGGGCGTCGGGCGGGCAGGTGAAGCTGCCCGAGACCGTGACCGGGCCGTGGTCGACCAGCGCGGCCTTGACGGCCTCCGCGAAGGGGATGCCGGCCTGTCCGCTCGCGCCCACGCGGAACTCCTCGCCGATGCACTCGACGTCCTCGGGCCGCGCCTCGAGCTTGCGCGCCGCCGCCTCGACCAGCACGGACCTGAGCCTGCGGGCCGCGTCGATCGCGGCATTGCCGACCATGAAGGTGATGCGCGACGAATAGGCGCCGTTGTCCTTGGGCGTGAGCGCGCTGTCGCCGGCGATCACGCGGATCCGGTCGAGGCCGACGCCGAGCGTCTCGGCCACCGCGATCGCCACCATGGTCGAGGAGCCCTGGCCGATGTCGGCGGCGCCGGTGAGCGCCGTGATGCCGCCGTCGAAGTCGACGCGCAGGTTGACCACCGCATGGGGCTCGCCGGTCCAGTGGATCGGCTTGGCGGCGCCGCTGACATAGTGCGAGCACGCCATGCCGAGGCCCTTGCCGGGCGGCAGCTTGCCGTGCCGTTCGCGCCAGCCGCTGGCGCGCTCGACCTTGTCGAGGCACTCGGCGAGGCCGTAGCTGTTCACCGTCAGGTCGTTGAGGGTGCGGGTCGGCGCCTGCAGCAGGTTGCCGCGCCGCACCGCGAAGGGATCGAGGCCGAGCTCGCGCGCCATGCGGTCGAGCAGGCATTCGAAGGCGTGGCGGGTGTTGACGCCGCCGTGTCCGCGCATGGCGCCGCAGGGCGGCAGGTTGGCATAGACCCGGTAGCCGTCGTAGCGGATCGCCGGGATGTCGTAGAGGCCCTGCAGCAGCGCGCCGGCATAGAGGATGGTGACGATGCCGTAGCCCGCATAGGCGCCGCCGCGCTGCACCGCCTCGAGCTGGCAGGCCGTGATGCGGCCGCCGCGGGTGAGGCCGAGCTTGAGCTTGAGGTCGGTGTGCGGACGCGCCCGATGGGTCAGGAAAGTCTCTTCGCGGGTCAGACGCATCATCACCCGCGCGCCGGCGGCGCGCGCCAGCAGGGCGGTCACGATCTCGAAATTGAGGGCCTCGACCCGCGCGCCGAAGCCGCCGCCGACGAACGGCTTGATCATGCGAATCTGCGCGGTGTCCATCTCCAGGCACCGCGCCAGCATGAGATGGAGGTAGTAACCGACCTGCGAGACGGTCTGCATCGTGAGGCGGCCCGCGAGGGGGTCGAACTCGGCGAGGCAGGCATGCGGCTCGATCTGGGCATGATTGACCTCGGCGCAACTGATGCGCGTCTCGCGCACCAGGTCGGCGGCGGCGAAGCCCGCCTCCACATCGCCGAACACGTGGTGGACCTCGCGCTCGAGATTGCCCGCCTTGTTGTCGTGAAGCAGCACCGCGCCGGGCGCGCGCGCCGCTTCGGCCGTGTAGTAGGCGGGAAGCTCGCGGATCTCGAGCTCGATCAAGGCGAGCGCGCGCTCCGCGGTCTTCTCGTCGACCGCCGCCACGGCGGCAATCGGCTCGCCGCGATAGCGCACGCGCTCGCGCGCGAGAGGATACTCGTTCATCGCGACCGGAAGGACGCCGTAGGTATGGCGGCAGTCGTCGCCGGTCACGACAGCGTGCACGCCCTCGAGGGCGCGCGCCCGGGAGACGTCCAGGCGCACGATCTCGCCGTGGCTCGCCGGGCTGCGCAGGATGCGGCCGACCAGGGCGTCCGCGCGCTCGAGGTCGGCGGTGTAGCGCGCGCGCCCCGTGACCTTCTCGATGCCGTCGATCAGGGGGATGCGGCGGCCGCCGCGGGCCTGCCCGCTCATGGCGTCGCCTCCGCGGCGCTCTGCACCGATTCGATGATCTTCACATAGCCGGTGCAGCGGCAGAGGTTGCCGGACAGGGCGGTGCGGATCTCGCCTTCGCTCGGGCGAGGGTTCCGCCGCAGCAGGGCCTCGGCCGCCATGATCATGCCGGGCGTGCAGAAGCCGCACTGCGTCCCGAGCTTCTCGTGGAAGGCCTGCTGCAAGCGGTGCAGGCGGCCTCCGGCCGCGAGCCCTTCGACGGTCTCGACTGCGGCGCCGTCGCAGCGCGCCGCGAGCATCACGCAGGAGGGCACCGCCTCGCCGTCGACCAGCACCGTGCAGGCACCGCACTCCCCGCCGTCGCAGCCGGACTTGGTGCCGGTGAGCCGGACGACGTCGCGCAGATAGTCGATCAGGAGCGTGTTGTCGGCGACGGCGTCCTCGCGCCAGCGGCCGTTCACCTTGAGCCTGAGCAATCGCTTGCGAGGCGGGCTGTCGGTCTCCATCGGGGGCCCTCCGTGACGCCGCACCATCGCGCGGTCGATGATCAGGAGGCCCGCAGGGGGGGCCTCGGGTCCATGACCGAAATCAAGTTCTCGGCACATAGGTATCGGCACGCATCTTCCGTTGCAGTGCGGAACGCGAAACGCGTCGCGATTGCTGCGGCGCATGACTGAAATCAAGGAGTCGACCGACGCGATCGCTGCTAATGAGCCGCATGCTTCGGGAGCGCGCTGCATGACCTTCTCGGCACGCGACTACAATGCCGCCGTCGACTTCGTGGACCGGAACGTCGCGGAGGGCCGCGGCGACAAGACCGCCTTCATCGACGGCGCGCGCTCTCTCACCTACGGCGAGCTTCGCGACGCCAGCGCGCGGGTCGGACCCATGCTGGCGCGGCTCGGGGTCGAGCGCGAGAACCGCGTCGCGCTGGTGATGCTCGACACGGTCGAGTTCCCGATCCTGTTCTGGGGCGCGATCCGGGCCGGAATCGTGCCGGTCCTCCTGAACACGCGGCTCACCTCGGACCAGTACCGCTACCTCCTCGACGACTCGCGGGCCAAGGTCGTGTTCGTCTCCACGGCGCTCTTGCCCGACGTGCAGGAGGCCGTGAAGGGACTGACCCGCGCGATCACCGTGATCACGGTCGGCGGCGGACCCGACGGCATCCCGCGTTTCGAGCGGCTGCTCGCCGCCGAGAACGAGGGAAGCGCGCCGGCGCTCACCAGCGCCGACGAGATCGCCTACTGGCTCTACTCCTCGGGCACCACCGGCAATCCGAAGGGCGTGATGCACGTGCATTCGAGCCCGCGGATCATGGCGGAGAGCGCGGGCGAGGACCGGATCGGCATCCGCGAGGACGATGTCGTGTTCTCGGCGGCCAAGCTGTTCTTCTCCTACGGGCTCGGTAACGCGATGATCTGCCCGATCTGGGTCGGCGCGACGTCCGTGCTCTATGCCGAGCGGCCGACGCCGCAGACCGTGTTCGAGATGCTGCGGGCCCACCAGCCGACGATGTTCTACGCCGTCCCGACGCTCTATGCGGCGATCCTCGCCGACCCCGAATGCACACCCGCCAAGGGCTCGCAGCGGCTGCGCCTGTGCTTCTCGGCGGGCGAGCCGCTGCCGCCGCATGTCGGGGAGGAGTGGAAGGCGCGCTTCGGCCTCGACATCGTCAACGGCGTCGGCTCGACCGAGATGGGCCATCTGTTCGTGACCAACCTGCCGGACGCGGTGGAGTACGGCACTGCCGGCGTGCCCGTGAAGGGCTACGAGCTCAAGCTGATCGACGAGTGCGGCGGCGAGATCGCCGACGGCGAGATCGGCGAGCTGATGGTGCGCGGCGACTCGGCCGCCGCCGGCTACTGGAACCAGCGCGAGAAGTCGCGCCGCACCTTCGTGGGCGAGTGGACTCGCACCGGCGACAAATACCTGAGGCGCGCGGACGGCACCTACATCTACTGCGGGCGCACCGACGACATGTTCAAGGTCAGCGGCATCTGGGTCTCGCCGTTCGAGGTGGAGGCCGCGCTGATCGCGCATCCCTGCGTGCTCGAGGCGGCGGTGGTGCCGGCCGAGGACCGCAACGGCCTGGTCAAGCCCAAGGCCTTCGTCGTGCTCAAGGACGGCCGCGACGAGGCGGCGAGCCGCGCCATGTACGAGCAGCTCAAGGTGCACGTGAAGCGCGCGATCGGTCCCTGGAAGTATCCGCGCTGGATCGAGTTCGTGGACAGCCTGCCGAAGACCGCGAGCGGCAAGATCCAGCGCTACATGCTGCGCGAGAGCGGCATCGGCGCGCCGCCGCCGGAAGGCGCCTGAGCCATGCCCGACCTCGCGCATCTCGAGTGGCCGTTCTTCGAGGAGCGCCATCGCGGCTTCGCCCGCGAGCTCGCGGCCTTCGCGGATCGCGAGCTCGCCCGGCACGTCGACCATGCCGACATCGACCGGAGCTGCCGCAGTCTCGTGCGCGCGCTCGGCGAGGCCGGCTGGCTCAAGGCGGTGGTGCCGGCCGCCCAGGGCGGGCTTTCGCCGGCGCTCGACGTGCGCACGCTGTGCCTCGCGCGCGAGATCCTCGCCTGGCACGACGGACTCGCCGACTTCGCGTTCGCGATGCAGGGGCTCGGTACCGGATCGATCTCGCTGTTCGGCAGCGAGACGCTGAAGGCGAAGTACCTGCCGCCGGTGCGCGAGGGGCGCCACATCGCGGCCTTCGCGCTCTCCGAGCCCGAGGCGGGCTCCGACGTCGGGGCGATCTCCACCACGGCGACGCCGGACGGAGCTGCGCATGTGCGCCTCGACGGCATGAAGACCTGGATCTCGAACGGCGGCATCGCGGACCACTACGTGGTGTTCGCGCGCAGCGGTGAAGGGCCGGGCGCCAAGGGGCTCTCGGCGTTCGTGGTCGACGCCGATGCGCCCGGGCTGTCGGTCGCGGGCCGCATCGAGGTGATCGCGCCGCATCCGCTGGCGACGCTGCGCTTCGAGGCGTGCCGGGTGCCTCTGGCGAACCGGCTGGGCGAGCCCGGTGCGGGGTTCCGGGTCGCGATGGCGACCCTCGACATCTTCCGCACCACGGTGGCGGCCGCCGCGCTCGGCCTCGCGCGCCGCGCGCTCGACGAGGCGCTCGCGCGCGCCGCCGATCGCCACCTGTTCGGCGCCGCTCTCGCCGACCTGCAGCTCACGCAGGGAGCGCTCGCCGAGAGCGCGGTCGAGACCGACGCGGCGGCGCTGCTGGTCTATCGCTCCGCCTACGCCAAGGACCAGGGACGCGCGCGGGTGACGCGCGAATCATCGGCCGCGAAGCTCTACGCCACCGAGGCGGCGCAGCGCGTCATCGACCGGGCCGTGCAGCTGTTCGGCGGCCAAGGCGTGCGCGTCGGCACCAAGGTGGAGGCGCTCTACCGCGAGGTGCGGGCTCTGCGCATCTACGAAGGCGCGAGCGAGGTGCAGAAGCTGGTGATCGCCCGCGAGTTGCTGAAGGCACATGCGCAGGCGCGGAGCCTGCGATGCTCGGCCTGACGTCCGGCGGCGGAATCGCGACACTCTTGCGCATCCAGGCGCTTTCCGACGGCACAAGGCACTGACGAACGGCAGCAGAAGAGGGCCGGTGATGGATCTCGAAGGCAGGACGGCGCTGATCACGGGAGGCGCCTCGGGGATCGGCATCGCGGGCTGAAGGACGACTCGACGGCCCGGTGCTAGGGTGCCGGAACGCGGGGAACCGGTTCTGGACACGGTTTCGCGCACGGTGGAGCTCGCCATGGCGGATGACCTCGAGGTTCTGGAGGCGCTGCGGCCGATCGTCGATCCGGAGGTCGGCATCAGCATTGTCGATCTCGGCCTGGTCTATCGTGCCGAGCGCGTGTCCGGCCGCATCGACGTCGCGATCACCTTGACGACGCGGGCCTGTCCGCTGGGCGAGATGATCCTCGAGGAGGTGCGCGCCGCGCTGGCGACGTGCTTTCCCGACGTCGGGGAGATCCGGGTCGATCTCGTCTGGGAGCCGCCCTGGACTCCCGACCGGATGAGCCCGGACGCGCTAAGCCGGCTCGGGTGAGCCGGTTTGACTGCGGTCAAGGCCCGCCGGGGGCCTCCGGCAGCATGTTATATTGTATGAGCACGATCCCGGCCGCCCGGGAGCCGGCCATGGGCCCAGCGGCAGTTCCAGATGCAGTCGGCACGCGCCGGACCCGGCCCTGGGGCCGCTTGGCGCTGTTGGCGTTCGGGCCGGTCGCCCTGGTCACCGGACTCCTGGGCGGCCTTTGGCGCCTCGGCTGGGAGGTGCCGGGCGGGGAGCTCGCAGAGTTCCACGGACCGCTGATGATTTCGGGCCTGTTCGGGACCGTGATCGGCCTCGAGCGGGCCGTGGCGCTGGGAGGGCCCGCCTATGCGGCGCCGGTCGCGGCGGCGCTCGGAACCTTGGCGCTGCTTGCCGGGGCTCCCGATATCGGCGCGGCCCTCTACGTCGCGGCGGCCGCGGCCCTGGCCGTGGCCTCGGCCGACATCCTGCGCCGGCAGCCCGCCGTGTTCACGGCGACGCTGCTGCTGGGCGCGGCGGCCTGGCTGGTCGGCAATATCCTGTGGCTGGCGGGTCGGCCTGTGGCCGACCTTGCGGGCTGGTGGCTCGCCTTCCTGGTTCTGACCATCGCGGGCGAGCGGCTGGAGCTCAGCCGCCTGCTGGTGCCCAAACGGGGCAGCCTGCCTCTGTTCCTGCTCGGGCTCGCGCTGGTCCTGGGCGGGGCGAGCCTGGGTCTCGCCGAGGCCTCCGGCGCGGCCCTGTTCGGGACCGGCCTGATCGTGGCGACCCTGTGGCTGCTGCGCCACGACGTGGCACGGCGCAGCATCCGCGGGCGGGGCGCCCCGCGCTTCTTCGCGGCCTGCATGCTTGCCGGCTATGCCTGGCTCGCGGTCGCGGGGGCGCTGATGATCCTGGCCCCGCCCGCGCGCGCCGCCTTCGGCTACGACCTCGCACTCCATGTCGTGCTGATCGGCTTCGTGCTCTCGATGGTGTTCGGGCACGCGCTCATCATCCTGCCCGCCGTGGCGCGGCTGCGCCTCGGCTACACGCCGCTCCTCTACGGGCCCCTGGTGCTGCTGCACGCCTCGGTCGCGCTGCGAGTCGCCGGCGGGCTCGGCGAATGGAGCGCGGTCCGGCAGGCAAGCGGGGCGCTCACGGTCCTCGCGCTCGTCGTCTTCGCGGCCGCAATCCTCCACGGCGCGCGGCGGAGGCGGTGACGCGGACCGCCCCGCGACGGGAATGCTGCACATTTTTGCGCCCAGCTCGGCTTGCCACCCCGGATGGCCTGCGCTAAGCCACGCGCGTTCGCCCTTTGACCGAATCCAATCTGGAAAAGGGCGGCGCCAGAGGGGCTTGGCGGCGCCGATCGCGGTTCCACCGGCCCGTCGGGCTCCCGGGGCAACGAGATCGGGACCGAGATGAGCGAGCTCCTGCAGGCCTATCTGCCTCTCGTCGTGTTCATCGCGGTTTCGGCCGTCATCGGGCTGGCGCTCCTGATCGCGCCCTTCATCGTCGCCTACAAGAGCCCGGACCCCGAGAAGCTCTCGGCCTACGAGTGCGGCTTCAACGCGTTCGACGACGCACGCATGAAGTTCGACGTGCGCTTCTACCTGGTCGCCATCCTGTTCATCATCTTCGACCTCGAGGTGGCGTTCCTGTTCCCCTGGGCGGTCGCCTTCGGCGAGCTCGGCGCCTTCGGCTTCTGGTCGATGATGGTCTTCCTTGCGGTTCTGACGCTCGGATTTATCTACGAATGGAAGAAGGGGGCGCTCGAATGGGATTGACGAGCGCATGAGCACCATTGTCGCACCGGCAGGTTCCGGCATCCTCGATCCGCGGACGGGCAAGCCCGTCGGCGCCGACGATCCGTACTTCGTCGGCCTCAACAACGAGCTCGCCGACAAGGGCTTCCTGGTCACGGCCACCGACGAGCTGATCACCTGGGCGCGCACCGGCTCGCTCATGTGGATGACCTTCGGGCTCGCCTGCTGCGCGGTCGAGATGATGCAGATGTCGATGCCGCGCTACGACGCCGAGCGCTTCGGCTTCGCGCCGCGCGCGAGCCCGCGCCAGTCGGACGTCATGATCGTGGCCGGTACCCTGACCAACAAGATGGCGCCCGCGTTGCGCAAGGTCTACGACCAGATGCCGGAGCCGCGCTACGTCATCTCCATGGGCAGCTGCGCCAACGGCGGCGGCTACTACCACTATTCCTACTCGGTGGTGCGCGGCTGCGACCGCGTCGTGCCGGTCGACATCTACGTGCCGGGCTGCCCGCCGACCGCCGAAGCGCTGCTCTACGGCGTCCTGCTGCTGCAGAAGAAGATCCGCCGCGTCGGCACCATCGAGCGGTGAGGGGCAAGCTGATGGACGAGACCCTGAAGGAGCTCGGCGAGGCGATCCTGGCCGCCATGCCGGACGCGGTGACGGGCTATCGGGTCGACTTCGGCGAGCTGACGGTCACCGCCAAGGCCGCCGCGATCGCCAAGGTCGCCAAGTTCCTGCGCGACGACGGGCGCTGCCAGTTCTGGAACATCGTCGACGTCACGGCGGTCGACTGGCCGGCGCGCGAGAACCGCTTCGACGTCGTCTACCATTTCCTCTCGCCCAAACAGAACCAGCGCATCCGCGTGAAGGTCGAGACCGACGAGGCGACGCCGGTGCCCTCGCTGATCGGCGTGTTCCCGGGCGCCGACTGGTTCGAGCGCGAGACCTACGACCTCTACGGCGTGCCGTTCACGGGCCATCCGGACATGCGCCGCATCCTCACGGACTACGGCTTCGAGGGACACCCGCTGCGCAAGGACTTCCCGCTCACCGGCTTCGTCGAGGTGCGCTACGACGACGAGGTGAAGCGGGTCGTCTACGAGCCGGTGCGGCTCGCCCAGGAGTTCCGCAATTTCGACTTCCTGTCGCCGTGGGAAGGACCGGACTACCCGCTGCCCGGGGACGAGAAGGCCGAGCAGAAGCCGGGCTGACGATGAAACCCACGCTGACAGCCGGCCTCGCCCACCGCTTCTCTCGTCCTGGGCGCAGCCTCCCTGTCCCTCTCCCACAAGGGGGGAGGGAATCCTCAAACGTCGGCCGTCCACGCGGCAAGATCAGAACATGACCGAAGCCTCTGTTCGCAACTTCACGCTCAATTTCGGGCCGCAGCATCCGGCGGCACACGGAGTGCTGCGACTCGTCCTCGACCTGGACGGCGAGGTGGTGGAGCGGGTCGATCCGCATATCGGGCTCCTGCATCGCGGCACCGAGAAGCTGATCGAGCACAAGACCTACCTGCAGGCGATCCCCTATTTCGACCGGCTCGACTACGTCGCGCCGATGAACCAGGAGCACGCCTTCTGCCTCGCGGCCGAGAAGCTGCTCGGACTCGCGGTGCCGCGCCGGGCGCAACTGATCCGCGTGCTCTACTGCGAGATCGGCCGGCTGCTCTCGCACCTCCTCAACGTCACGACCCAGGCCATGGATGTCGGCGCGCTGACCCCGCCGCTCTGGGGCTTCGAGGAGCGCGAGAAGCTGATGGTGTTCTACGAGCGCGCTTCCGGCTCGCGCATGCACGCGGCCTATTTCCGCGTCGGCGGCGTGCACCAGGACCTGCCGCCGGCGCTGATCGACGACATCGAAAGTTTCTGCGACCCGTTCCTGAAGGTCTGCGACGACCTCGAGGGACTGCTCACCGACAACCGCATCTTCAAGCAGCGCAACGTCGACATCGGCGTCGTCGCGCTCGACGACGCCTGGGCCTGGGGCTTCTCGGGCGTGATGGTGCGCGGCTCGGGCGCCGCCTGGGACCTGCGCAAGGCGCAGCCCTACGAATGCTACGCCGAGATGGATTTCGACATCCCGATCGGCAAGAACGGCGACTGCTACGACCGCTATCTCATCCGCATGGAGGAGATGCGCCAGTCGATCCGGATCATGCGCCAGTGCGTCGAGAAGCTGCGCGCACCCGAAGGGCAGGGACCCGTGTCGGTCCTCGACAACAAGGTCGTGCCGCCGAAGCGGGGCGAGATGAAGCGCTCCATGGAGGCGCTGATCCACCACTTCAAGCTCTACACCGAGGGCTTCCACGTGCCGGCCGGCGAGGTCTACGCCGCGGTGGAGGCGCCCAAGGGCGAGTTCGGCGTCTACCTGGTCGCCGACGGCACCAACAAGCCCTACAAGTGCAAGATCCGCGCGCCGGGATTCGCGCACTTGCAGGCGATGGATTTCCTGTGCCGCGGCCACATGCTCGCGGACGTCTCGGCGATCCTCGGGTCGCTCGACATCGTGTTCGGAGAGGTCGACCGATGAGTGTCCGCCGCCTCGCGCCCGTCGCGCAGCAGCCGAAGAGCTTCGAATTCACGCCGGCGAACCTCGACTGGGCGAAGCAGCAGATCGCCAAGTATCCGGAGGGGCGGCAGGCCTCGGCCGTGATCCCGCTGCTCTGGCGCGCCCAGGAGCAGGCGGGCGGCTGGCTGCCGCAGAAGGCGATCGAGCACGTGGCGGACCTGCTCGGCATGCCGAGGATCCGCGTGCTCGAGGTCGCAACCTTCTACACCATGTTCAACCTCGAGCCGGTCGGGCAGTTCTACGTGCAGCTCTGCGGCACCACGCCCTGCATGCTGCGCGGCGCGAACGAGCTCAAGAAGGTCTGCCGCGAGAAGATCGGCGAGGAGCGCCACGTCACGGCCGACGGCAAGTTCTCCTGGATCGAGGTCGAGTGCCTCGGCGCCTGCGTGAACGCGCCCATGGCGCAGATCAACTACGACTTCTACGAGGATCTCACGCCCGAGAGCCTCGCCAAGGTGCTGGACGAATTCGCGGCCGGCCGCACGCCGAAACCGGGCCCGCAGGCCGACCGCCAGTTCTCGGCGCCCGCCGGCGGCCCGACGACGCTGACCGCGCCCGGCCTCTACGCGACGGCGCCGAAGAGCGCCGGCCCGGCGCTCACCGACCGCGATCCGAAGAAGCCCGGCGAGCCCGCGAATGTCAGCGAGGCGCCCGTTCCCAAGCCGCCCATCGGCGACAGCTCCGATCCGAGGCAGTGATGCTCGACGACAAGGACCGCATCTTCCGGAATCTCTACGGGATCCACGACTGGGGTCTCGAAGGGGCGCGCGCGCGGGGCGCCTGGGACGGCACCCGGGAGATCCTGGCCAAGGGACGCGACGCGATCATCAACGAGATCAAGGCCTCGGGCTTGCGCGGCCGCGGCGGGGCCGGCTTCCCGACCGGCCTGAAATGGTCCTTCATGCCGAAGCAGACCGACGGCCGGCCGCACTATCTCGTGGTCAATGCCGACGAATCCGAGCCCGGCACCTGCAAGGACCGGGAGATCATGCGGCATGACCCGCACCTCCTCATCGAGGGCTGCCTGATCGCCGGCTTCTCCATGGGGGCGCATGCCGGCTACATCTATGTGCGCGGCGAGTTCATCCGCGAGCGCGAGCGGCTGCAGGCCGCGATCGACCAGGCCTACGCGGCCGGACTGATCGGGAAGAACGCCTGCGGCTCGGGCTTCGACTTCGACCTCTACGTCCACCACGGCGCCGGCGCCTATATCTGCGGCGAGGAGACCGCGCTGCTGGAAAGCCTCGAAGGCAAGAAGGGCATGCCGCGGCTCAAGCCGCCGTTTCCCGCCAATGTCGGCCTCTACGGCTGCCCGAGCACGGTCAACAATGTCGAGAGCATCGCGGTCGCGCCCGACATCATGCGCCGCGGCGCCGCCTGGTTCGCGGGCATCGGCCGGCCCAACAACACGGGCACCAAGCTGTTCTGCATCTCGGGTCACGTGAACCGCCCCTGCAACGTCGAGGAGGCGATGGGGATCACGTTCCGCGACCTGATCGAGAAGCACTGCGGCGGCATCCGTGGCGGCTGGGACAACCTGCTCGCCGTGATCCCGGGCGGCTCCTCGGTGCC